>CANQHF010000004.1 GCA_947623685.1 uncultured Bacilli bacterium
TTCATTTGAGGGCTTGCAAATATTTTAGCCTTATAGGCTTAGAGAATTCCACGTCTTTTAGGCGTGGTTTTTAATTGATTCTTTTGCATACCACTTTCTAATTTCTTTATCTTTAATTTTATCTAATAATACCTGATTATGATTCCAAGGCAATTTTGCAAGGACTCCTTGCAAAAATTCATCATTATCAAATTCACTAGCAAATTTTTGCATATATCTTAAATTTCTTGCTGACATACCTTTAATTGTAGGAAACTCTATTTTTAAATCTTTTGCTAAAGTATCAATAAAGGATGATCCCCATTTATTATTTTCAATTAATTTTAATGTATTATAATACGATATTATAATACATTAAAATTAAGTCTTTATTAGCATTTTCAACTATTACAAACAGGTTATAAATTCAGAAGAAGATGGAAAACTGATTAGTATCATTTTTATATCAAGAAAAGATAATATAATGTTAGAGTAGGTGGCTTATCCAATAATATTTTGATTCAACATATACTTATTATATTCTTGATAAAGAACGATTTAATGTAGTTGGGAAAATTTTGATGGAAACAGAAAAGGATACTGCCACATCAACCATTTTTTATATTACCAAGTTTCAGTACTATAAACAACTTGATTTGTTTTTTCATTAAATGCTGCCATTAAGAAATGCCCATGATTACAATATCCTGGACCATCACATCTCGACGTAATTAGATATATAACATAATCATTTTCATTTTTATATTTGGAAGATGTATAATAAAATGCTCCACTTAATAATCCTGCTTTTTCTTTGTAATCATCGATATGTCCTATCCATTTAGCTTGTTTATTATATTTTTTATCAAATTCATTAAGTGTCATATTTTTATCGACATAATATAAAGTATATCTTGTTCCGCTTTGCAATACTCCAGGTGCATATAAAAATTTAACTTCTTCTACATCTTTGGGTATGTTTTTAGGAAACACTTGTGAATCAGGTATATGAAAACTGTAATATTTTGGATTTGTCATTGGATTAACTGCTTCAACTAATATAATGATAAACATTGCAATAAAGTAGTAAAATAGTAATAAACAAGTTACAGCTATTGAAATTGTTTTAAAAATAGAAAATACTTTTTGTTTTTCTTTATTTATGTAAATCACAAACAAAAATATCATAAATAATATAAATGGAATAAAAGCAGCTAAAAAACTTATTACTTGTACTTTTAAAGGAAATCCAACTAAATCGTATGATAAGAATATACCAACAAGAAATGTTATTATACTCATAATTAAAGGAAATCTAATCTTTTTAAATGTACTTATTTCTTCCCATTTCTTCTCAAGAGTTCTTCCCATTTTTATGTTTTTTTCTTTTTTAATTTGATGATGTTTTGTTATTATAAATGATATGCCAAACCAAATCCCTATAATTATTAAATTAGAAATAATAGATTTTACCCAGGCCATATACTTAGAATCAGATTGATTAATCATAGAAATTAATGATAAAAAAATCCAAATAACAGCAGGTATGCCAAATAGTTTTAGAAAAAACTTTGATTTTAAAATATTATCTTTCACATTATTTTCTTTAATCATAACATCACTCCTATATTTTTTTTGCTCATTCTTTTTTAATTGGACATTGAATACATTGTTTTTTTTTTTACATAAATTGTTTCCAATTATCCATAAGTATTTATCAATATCACAGGCAGAAATATTATTTTCTTTTGCAGCATTAATCCATACATTGCCTAACATTTTTAATTCTTCATTATTCAAACTTTGTTTATCTATAACCACATTTAAATAACTTATTTCTACATCATGCCGATCTATTGGTATGTATTGTAGTTCATCATTAAAATGACATATTCCTGATTCAAAAATTAGCCTAAGTAATAAACCTCCTGTTTTTTGACCAAAACCTTTTATATTAGTAATGAAGTTATATAACCCTTTATAAGATTGTAATGAAACTATTTTTTGTATTAATTTATCATTTGGATAATTAGTATCTAAAAATTCAGACAATTTTAGCCATTTTTTTAAAGCAATGTTTGGATATCTTGGATGAATATTCTCTTTTATAATATTTAATAACTTTTCTTTATTGTTTTTAAATGTTTTTACTACATAACTTGGATTAAAAATTTCTTTATATTTTTTATAAGTATTAATTAAATTAGAATGATAGATTTTAGAACGCATACCATAATCTAACAAGCATGAATAAAATATATAAAGAATTTGCTTATTAGTACCTAATTTAATATTATTTGGTATTTCTACATTAGCGATTTCTTCAATAGAATTAAAATAATCTTTTATTTTGCCAGTACAAACTTTAGCTTTCTCTAAATCAAACATATACTGCCTCCAAGTATTCCAATCAATAAAATTATACTATATTTTAGACATTTTTACTATACGGCTATTGAAACATATTGAACGAGTAAGAAATATTTTTTGATAAAAGGTTTAAAACTCTCTTATCATCCGCTCCATTAGGAAATAAAACACATCTAGTGTGATGTGTTTTTATTTTTAAAATGTGATAAAATTATATTAATAAATATAACTATAATATTAATGGAGGTATATTGCTATGTATAATAGAATAACACTTGTTTCTGTTTTTGATAATAGAAATATGGAGAAAATAAAATATTATATTAATAAGACTAATGAAAAATTATGCAAGGTGCCATTTGGTAAAAATGTTAATAATCGTATAAAAGCAGATACACTTCCATATCATTTTACTTTATCAGCCTGGGATATTAAAGATAAAGAAATGGTGATAAAAGCTTTATCACAAATTGCATTTTCTAAATTAAAAATATATATTAAAAACGTTGAAATAATGAATGGAAAAGAAAATAGCTATGTACTATATTTTAATATTGAAGAAAATGAAAAATTAAAATTATTGCAGAAACAAATTTATCGTGTTTTACCAAGTGAAAGATATAATCCAGAAAATTTTAATTTTCATATCACTATCCATATAGATAAAGATTATAATAAAATAATATCAATGAAAGAACAAATAACCCAAGATTTTAAACCCTTTGAATTAGAAATTGATATATTTAGATTATATGAAATTTATCCAGCTAAATTGGTTAAACAATTTAATTCTATAAATGATAAAGATTATTTTAAAAAAATGGTTTAACAACCATAGATAAATTCTTTGTATATTGTCAAAATGAGTTTCATTATGGGTGGCTTGATCAAACTGGGAACAAACATTATGGTGTAAACGATGCTAAAACGTATAGTTTGCAAACTCCTATGGAACTATTAAAAAGTCATTTAGGAATTTGTTGGGATATGACAGAGTTATGTCGTTATTGGTTTAATTTAATGACTCATCTTAAAATAGAAACGTATTATATTTTTTATGATGATAATAAAGGTTGCCCTAGTCATTCTATTTTAGTTTTTTATAATTATGATAAAGTTTATTGGTTTGAACCTATGTTTACTGATGCTAATTGCTATTATAGTGGTATACATGAATATAATAATATTTCTGAATTATTAAAAGACTTTAAAAATAATTTTATTAAGTATTCTTTGTACAACAAAGCGATACAACCAAATTATGATATAAATAAATTTTATCTTTATAAATATACTAAACCAAAATATCATATAAATGGTCATGAAATGAGACGGCATATCGATAATAGTACCTTTATAAATATTGATAGTCTATAATTTTATTTAAGTAACAAGTAATAATAATTTAATATTAATAGTTTACAAAGAAAAAGGTTATTATAAAAATAAAAAAAATTAATTGAATAATATTTGCACAATATAACCTATTTTGATAAACCTAACTCAATCAAGTATTACCAAATACTTTTACTACTTGGGTGTAAAACTCATATTCTATTCACTAAGTAAAAAACCTTATAAGGGTTTTATTTTTTTGATTATTATTGTATAATTAAGAAAAATAAGGAGTATGTATGAAAAAGAATTTATTTTTTGTTTTTCTAATTCTGTTTTTAATTCCAATTAGCATTAAAGCAGCTTCGATTTCTAATACGGAAGTTACCGGGAATTCTACCGCTTATATTAATGATACGATTAGTTTGACGTTTAACATAAAATTTCAAGGGATTACAAATCAAAATGATGGTTTAGGAATCGGCGGAGTTTTATTTGAGTTTTCTTTTGATGATTCAATATTCTCTATTGTTGGAATTAATGAAAATAACAATTGGGAAACAATGGTGGGTAAAGAAAATAATAAGTATTACGTTTTAAGTATCATTAGTGAAAATAATTCCCAAAATAAATGTATTGATGGGGTTTTATATTGTACGGATTATAGTGTTACTTTGAAATTTTATTTAAATGACACTAGTAAAACAATCGCAGACTTTAAAATGGAAAGTGTGGAAACAGTATTATTTAAAATTAATTCAGATTATGAAGAAAAAGATGCCATAACCATTAAAAGTAATACCATAAAAACTCATAACGTAAACATAAGTAATGATAAACATTCAGCTGCTGCGCCACCACCAAGCATTGTAACGGAAAGTAAAGTAACTGACGTTGTATCTAAAGCAGAATCAAAGGTATCAAATTCACAAAAAAGTAATAACAACAATAATTCATCAAAAACAACTTCTAAAACTGAAACCACAACAACTAAGAAAACAGATGCTGAAAACAATAATTTAAGTTCGCTTGAAATAGAAAATTATAAAATAAAGTTTGATAAAGAAAAATTAAATTATAGTATAAAGCTAAACAAACCAATAAACAAGCTTAAGATAAAAGCTGTTGCAGAAGACTTAGATGCATCGGTTAAAATTATCGGTGATGAAGATTTAAGTTCTAACGACTATAAAGTTCAAGTAATAGTTACATCACAAAATGGTAAAAAGAAAGTATATACTATAAAAGTTAATTATGCCAAAGGCGTTAAATTAAAGAAGAGTCATAAAATCAAATTTAAGATTACTAAAAAAATAATTAAAATAACTTTAATTGGATTATTAATTATTTTTGTAGTTGGAATTATTATATTTTTTATATCAAGAAAAAAAGATAAAAAGTTAGATAAAATGTTAAATGACCTTGATAAATTTTAAACATTATAAAATATCATATTAATCACCTTGTTAAAATAATATTTAATGAGGTGTTTTTTTTGAAGAAAGTATTAATTTTATTTGGTGGAAATTCAAGTGAACATTATGTTTCTTGTAAATCTGCCAAAAACATTATTCAAAATATTAATAAAAGATTGTTTGAATACGAAATAGCAGGTATAACACATGATAATAGATGGTATAAATTTAATGATGATTTATCATATTTAGATTATGGTGATTGGCAAGAAGCTAACACGCTAGAAATAGATAACGTAATAAGTTATTTAAAAAAATTTGATGTTGTGTTTCCCATTATTCATGGTAGTTTTGGGGAAGATGGTAAATTGCAAGGACTATTAGATTCATTTAATATAAAATACGTTGGGTGTAAAACTTTAGCAAGTGCAATAGGAATGGATAAAGGTATGTCAAAACTTGTTTTTAAAAGCATTGAAATACCACAAGTTCCTTATGTCGTTATTGAAAATAACTATAAAGTAGATAGTATTATTAATGAATTGTCATTTCCTTTGATTGTTAAACCTGCTAATGGGGGTTCATCAATAGGAATAAATAAGGCAGATAATAAAAAAGAACTAATAAAAGCAATAAAAGAAGCTAAAAAATATGATAGTAAAATAATAATTGAAAAATTTATCAAAGCAAGAGAACTAGAAGTAGCAGTATTAGAAGATGGTAATAACATAATATGTTCTACCATTGGAGAGATAAATGCCGCTAACGAATTTTATGATTATGATGCAAAGTATGTAAATGAAGCATCCTATACTACCATTGTTGACGATTTAAAAAAAGAGATAGTGGACAAAATAAAATCTTATGCGGTAAAAATATTTAAAACTTTAGGATGCAAAGGATATGCTAGAATTGATTTTTTCTATGATAATGAAAACGATGATATATTCATCAATGAAATAAATACGATTCCTGGTTTCACATCAATTAGTATGTATCCAAAACTAATGGAAAATGAAGGTATTAATTTTTCTGAATTAATAACTACATTGATAAATAACGCATTATAAAATAAGATTTTTAAATCCAACATTTCGAATGTTTTTTTCTATTTTAGTATTTTGTTTATTACTTAAATGCTCTTCTTAGAATATATATAGGTATATATATATTCTAATTCTTTTTTCATAGTATCACATATCATCATACAATAAATTGTTATAATTTTTATGTTTAAATATGTCATTTATATGTTATAATTAATTTGATTAAAGGGCTAGTACAGACTTTGTTTGTATTAGTTTTTTTGTTATAAAGGAGTATTATAAGTGAGAAAAGTAGTAAGATGTTTATTTTTAGGAGCTTTAATTTTTGTAATTCCAATATTATTAGTATCAGCACATCCAGGAAGGACAGACTCAAATGGTTGTCACACTTGTAGAACAAATTGTGCCAAATGGGGGCTTTCAAATGGACAGTATCATTGTCATAACGGTGGCAGCACTCCATCTAGTAATTCTAGAATCTATAATACAACTACCAAAACAACAACCACAACAACCGTAAGACATATTTATGGATGTATGGATAACGGTGCGATAAATTATAATGCTAATGCGAATATATCAGATGGGACTTGTAGATACGAAAAAACAGAAACTGTTACTGAAACTATCTATTATGACACAAAAATCGAAGGAAATAATACGATTGGTAATAAAAAAGTGGTGCAAGATGGAAAAAATGGAGAAAAACAAGTAATTGTTAAAAAAATAGTTGATGAGTCAGATAATGAAATATCAAAAGAAACTATTTCTGAAAATATTATTACAAAGCCAGTTAATGAAATTGTTATTTATGATGGCAAAACGACCAAGGCACAAACAAGTAATAGTGATGAAGAAAGTGATTGTTCGTTTTTAATAGTTACAATAATAGTACTAATAATAAATGTTATTTATGGTAATAAAAATAAAAATGCTAAACTTATAATAAATCAGATAAAAAAACTAAATCCGTCACTTAGATATATTTTATATTTTTTATACTTTATAACAATAATACCGGCATTTATAGATATAGTATTGATAATAATAGACTATTTTAAAAAATAGATAAGACTTGCTTAAAATATGGCAAGTTTTTTTGATATAATTATATCGGTGAATATTTATGAAATTTTATACTTATGAAATTAATAATAAGGTAGAGAAAATAAAAACTGGAAATCATACTTCTTTTTTAGATGCTAAAAAATTAAAGTTAGTCACATCTAAATTAAAAAAGGATGAATATGAAATTTATTATCCTTATCCAGATAGTGAAAAAGTAATTTTATACAAAGATAAAGCCCCAGAAGTTACGCTTTTTAAAATTAATGCCGCGGAAAACTTAAAACATCAAGAGATACTAGGAAGTTTATTTGCTTTAAACATAGATTCATCTTGTTTTGGTGACATTGTTTTGTACGAAAATAATTTTTATATATTTATTATCAAAGAATTATCAGCATACGTAAAAAATAATTTAAATATGATAGGTAAAAATAAAATTAGCTTAGAAGAAGTGGATGCAAACACATTAAAAAATTATCAAAGGAATTATGAAGAATATGAAATGATAATATCTAGCATTAGAATAGATAACGTTGTTTCATCTATTATTAATTCATCAAGAAATAAAGCGATAGATAAAATTAAAAATAAAGAAGTAATCGTTAATTATGAGATAGTAACTAAAAACTCATATATGCTTAAAGAAAACGATGTTTTTAGTATAAGAAGATATGGTAAATATAAATTTATTGGTATAATTAAAAATACCAAGAAAAATAATTATGTTGTTAAATATCTAAAGTATTTATAATTACTTTGTTATAATTTTACTTAAAGGATTGGAGAAGAAAAGATGAAAATATTAATTTTTACCCATAAAAGTGATATAGATGGTATGGGTGGTGCGGTTTTAGCAAGTCTTGCGTTTGATAATATAGATTACGTATTATGCGAGACATTTAACCTTCAAGAAGAAATTCAAAAATATTTTGATTCTAAAAAGATATATGATTATGATATGATTTATGTAACAGATTTATGGCTTGAAGAACCGATGCTTACAAGAATAGCAGAAGATGAAAAATTAAAAGATAAATTCTTGATATTTGATCATCACGAATCAGCATTAACTAATGGATTAAATAAGTATGATTTTGTTAATATTAAAATATCAGATGAAAAAGGCAAATGCTCTGGCACATCTTTATTTTATCAATATTTAAAGAAAAATAAATTATTAATTGATCGTAAAGATGTTTATGATTTTGTAGAGTTAACAAGAAGGTATGATACCTGGGAGTGGAAAAATATATATGATGATGAAATGGCTCATAATCTTACCCTATTATTTGATGCGGTAGGTAAAGAAGGTTACATAAAACTTATGATAGATAAACTTTCTAACAAAAAGAATAATTTTTCTTTTAGCGAGTTAGAAAAAATGCTAATAGAAAATAAAAAAAATCAAGTAAAAGCTAAACTAGAAGAATACTATAAAAAGATGATTATAAAAGAAGTTTTAGGGTATAAGGCTGGAATTATATTCATAGATTATGAATATAGAAATGATTTAGCGGAGTATGTAAGAAATAAAAAAGAAAACATAGATTTATTAATAATGCCATCTTTTGATTATGGAACAATATCATATAGAAGAATAAAAACTGATTTTAAGGTAAGACAAATAGCAGAATATTTTGGTGGAAGAGGTCATGATTATGCTGCTTCTAGTCCAATTTTTAAAGATACTGAAAATGATGTTATATCACTTTTATTAACAAAAAGGTATGATGTTTAACACTTATAAATTAAGTTTCATCATCCTTTTTAATTATTTTTAAAATTTTATTTTTAGTAAATAAATCTGTTGATATAATTTTTATACTCCCATTTTCTTTATTTATATTATTTTCTAATAAACTTTTAACTCTATTTGCAATACCTATGCTACCATCAATAAATATAACATTACCTAATATTTCTTTTATTTCATCCTTAACAAGCGGGAAATGGCTGCACCCAAGTACAACAACTTCCGTACCTTTATAATCTTTTAAAATTTTTTTTAAATAAGGATATGTATTTTTATTATTTTCAATTAAACTTGCTAATAATGGAGCTTTAATTAAAGTTGTGTTATCTGTTTTATAATTATTAAAAAGCATTTTAAATCTTTTGCTTTCACCAGTAGCTTTAGTCGTCAAAATGATTGTTTTTTTATCTTGATATTTATCGTGTATAACTTTAACAGCGGGTTCTGTTCCAACGAAAATTATGTTAGGGTATTTTTTTCTAATTTTATTTAATACTACTTCAGTCATAGTGTTGCATGCACAAACAATTAATTTAGGATTATATTTTATCAAATTATCAATGTTATTACTTGCTATTTTAAAAAGCTCTTTTTTTGTTTTATTTCCATACGGGTTATTTTTACTATCAGCATAATATACGTAATTTTCATTTGGCAAAAGTTTAATTACTTCTTTTAATATTGTTGCGCCACCAATTCCAGAATCAAAAAAACATATTGGATTATTACTCATTAACAAACACCCCTTATTAATAATATGTAATTACTTTGTTCATAATAAAAAGAAATTCTAATTTATAGAATTTCTTTTTTCTTCAATTATTTTTTTATTGTTTAGTAATCTTTTGTCATTAGGGTTCATTTCTATGGCCTTGTTTACCCAATTTATTGATTCATCTAAATTTCCCAAGTAAAAGTCACATATTGATAGAAGGTCGTATACTGTGTTATTCCAACTAAAAGGTTCATTAATATATGTTTTAGCATGATTTTTTATTTCTAAGGCTTTTAATGCATACTTTTTTGATTCATCAAAGCAATTTAATTCATATTCAAGGATTGCTCTTTCAACATAAGGATCCCTTAAATAAGGAGCTTCATTAATTGCCTTATTAAGCCACATTCTAGATTCTTCATATCTTTTTAAATATTTATAACATCTTGCTATAAATCTCATGGAGGCACACCTTTCGTCTTTCCATGTTGCGTTTTTTAATGAAAGGTGCTTTATTAAAGTATCTATGGCATCGTTATACCTTCCATAAAACATGTATTCCCTTCCTAAGTAATGCATGTTTCTATCATCTAATGGATCTTCTTTTACGGAAAGTTCTAAAAGAGGTAAGTAACTGCTTCTTGATTTGCTACTATCTGGATAATGATCAAGTGTTATTTCATCAGTTGTTTTCCATATTTCTTTTTTTCCATTAAAACGTAATACTTCATGAACGGGATGAATCCATTTGAAATTTTTCCTTGCGTGTATTTTTTCAATGTAAAAGTTAACTAATGGTTTCCCTTTTTCATCATGACTCCAATTATAGTTATATCTTAAATGATTAACGCCATCTTCCCATAATGATTCAAGTTTTTTTCTCCAACCAGGATTAAAAACTTCATCTAAATCAGTACATACACATATATCACAATCGTTTGGCACTAATGCCAATGATTCGTTTCTAGCAACGTCAAATCGCCACGGAGTTATTTTTTTTAACGTTACTTTAGCACCTAATTTTTTTAAGATTTCAACCGTTTTATCAGTAGAACCAGTATCTAAAACGTATACTTCATCCGCTTCTTTCATGGATTCGTACCATCTTTTAGCAAATTTTTCTTCGTTTTTACTTATTGCGTAAACACAAACTTTTTTATTTTTCATAATAAGCACAATCCCTTCATTTATTTATATGAATATAATATTTTTTTATCCTAGATATTGAATGGTAATGGTAACAAGTGGATTAACTAGATATGAATCTGATGTTATTTCATCTATTAACGGGGTATTTAAAGTAAGATTAGATTTTGATAAATTAACAAATTCCATTTTTTCCCCAACGTTACCTATTACAAATAAACCTTGACCAACTATTGGTGATGAAACACTTTCTCCATACCATAAACTTCCGCCAGCATAAACGGTAGGATGACCAACTTTTTTAAAACCAACCGCTGCTATGTTAGCTAAACTAACTACGTTTGAATGGTAAGTATTTACAACAAAATCTATTTTATATACTCCAGTTACGTTAAAAGAAATTGTGTTTTCATTTGTATCTACGCTGCATAAATTAGCATTATCATAAGTTTTTGCACTAAGAGGTAATCTTTGACCAGATGAAACGGTATAACCAGAAGGATAGTTGTTATTATAAGTAGTTATATATGCTGCTTTAATTTCATATACACCTTGTTCCCCTGGAACGCCTTGCGGTCCTTGCGGGCCTTGAATTCCTTGCTCACCTTGTGGACCTTGCAATCCTCTTTCGCCTTGCGGACCTGGAATACCTTGCTCTCCTTGTTCGCCTTTATCTCCCTTAGGACCAACTTCGCCTTGCGGGCCACGTATTACTCCAACGTCTTTCCACTGCCCATCTTCATTAGACCATACATATAAATTTGATCCAACTAAATAAGAATCACCGGGATTACCTTTAGGATGAGCATCTTGTAATTCTAAAACGTTATCATATGATCCTAAAATAGTTACGCTTGTACCAGCTGGTCCAGTTGGACCGACATCTCCTTTAAGTCCTTGCTCTCCTTGATCACCTTTATCACCTTTAGGACCTTGATCTCCTTGCACGCCTTGCGGACCTGTTGAACCCATTGGCCCTTGATCTCCTTGCGGACCTTGAATTCCTTGTGGACCAACATCTCCTTTAGGTCCTTTTATTGTTCCGATGTCTATCCACATATTTTCATCGTCTGACCATACGTACAAATCATCTCCTGCAACATAAGCATCATCTGGATTTCCAACGGGATGGATGTTTTCTAAATCATCTAAAGTATCATATGATCCTTTTATTGTGACTCCAGCTCCAACGGGTCCGGTTGGCCCTGTTGGTCCAATTGGCCCAATTGGTCCAGTTGGTCCAGTAGCTCCTGGTATATATCTTGGACAATTTTTCTTTTTATTTTTTAATTCAAATAACGCATCATTTAATATGTTACTTTCTTGACAGTGATTATCCACATCTTTTCCCCCTTTCAATTTATAATATGAATTTTATTTTGCTTATCTTATTACGTTTGTTGCATATTGTTTTAAAATGTGCTATTATCTAGTTGCTATTTTAAGGGGATGAAGATATGCTAGAAATAATATTGGATACGCTATTAGACGCATTAAAAATTCTTCCGTTTTTATATGTTGCATTTTTAATAATGGAATATATAGAACATAAATTTAGTAAAAAAAGTAAAAATAAAATAGCTAAAGAAGGTAAGTTTGGTCCATTATTTGGAAGCCTTTTAGGTGCTATTCCGCAATGTGGTTTTTCGGTTATGGCAACTAATCTTTATGGCACTAGAATAATAACTATGGGGACCTTAATCGCGATTTTTTTATCAACTTCTGATGAAATGCTTCCTATCTTAATTTCCCATGGTTCTTCTTTTACCTTAATTTTAAAAATCCTAATTATTAAAATAATAATTGGAATGGTTGCAGGATTTATAATAGATTTATTTTTAAGAAAAAAAAGCAAACCGAAGGATTATGAAATAAAGGACTTTTGCATAGAACAACATTGTGATTGTAACCATGGCATTTTTAAATCATCTTTTAAGCATACCATAAATATTATTTTATTTATAATTATCGTAACTTTTCTTTTAAATTTAGGAATTAATTATTTAGGAGAAGAAAACATTAGTAAAATATTTTTAAAAGATAGTTTTTTAAGCCCGTTTATATCAAGTTTGATTGGTCTTATTCCTAATTGCGGTGCAAGCGTTATTATAACTGAGCTTTACTTAAAAGGAGTAATATCTTTTGCATCGTGCGTGTCAGGTCTTCTTACTGGTAGTGGTGTTGCTTTATTAGTTTTATTTAAAGTTAATAAAAACGTCAAAGAGAATTTTAAAATAATTTTATTATTATATTTAATAGGTGCTATATCAGGTACTTTAATTGAGTTTATAAATTATATACTATAACAAAAAGTTAGCTTTTTCTTTAGCTAATTTTTTTGTTATAATTATAAAGGAGATGGTATTTATGAAAAAAACTTTAGTATTATGTATATTAGATGGATGTGGAATTAGAGAAAATAGTGATGGTAACGCTTTTAAAAACGCTTTTAAACCAACGTTTGACTATTTATGGAATAATTATTCTCATAGTTTATTAAATGCAAGCGGATCATACGTTGGATTACCAAAAAGTCAGATGGGAAATAGTGAAGTAGGTCATATGAACATAGGATCAGGAAAAGTTGTATATCAGCCTTTAGAAATTATTAATAGGAGTATTCTTGATAAAAGCTTTTTTAAAAACAAAGAAATACTAAAAATTATGGAGCATGTTAAAAAAAATAATTCTAAATTACACATAATGGGATTAGCAAGTGATGGCGGAGTACATTCTCATATAAATCATCTATTAGCACTTTTAGATATGTGTAAGTTAAATAATGTTACTAACGTCCACCTTCATTTATGTACTGATGGAAGGGATGTTGATCCCCATAGTGCTTATAGCTATATAAGTAAAATAGAAAAAAAATTAAAAGAATTAAAAATGGGAGTTATTGCAACCATTGGTGGACGTTATTATTTAATGGATCGTGATAATAATTATGATCGCCTAAAAAAAGGGTATGACGTGGTGGTAAATGGCATTGGACCTAAAAAGCAATCCATAAAAGAATTTATTAGTGATAGCTACTTAAACGGAATAACTGATGAGTTTTTAACCCCAACCATATTTAATGATTCATCTAAAGTAGAAGAAAACGATGCCATTATAACTTTTAATTTCAGAAAAGATAGATTAAGGGAATTTTTTACGGCTTTAACAAATCCTGATTTTAAAAATATGGATGTTAAAAAAATAAATAATTTAAAGGTAATGACTATGTTACCAGTTACTAAATCAGTTATCGCCCCTTTTGCTTTTGACGTTGAATCATTAGATAATAATTTAGGAAAATGCTTGGAAAATAATGGGCTAAGTCAATTAAGAATTGCGGAAACAGAAAAATACGCTCACGTTACTTTTTTCTTCGATGGTGGCAAAGAAAAAGATTACCGTAATGAAAAAAAGATTTTAATACCATCACCTAAAGTGGCAACCTATGATTTAAAACCAGAAATGAGTGCTAAAGAAGTAACGGATGCTTTAATTTGCGAACTTGATAAAGATATTTTTGACGTTGTTATTCTTAATTATGCCAATGGTGATATGGTAGGGCATACTGGTAATTACAATGCGGCGGTAAGAGCCGTTGAGTACTTGGATAAATGTTTAAAAAGATTATATGAAAAAATAATAGAAAAAGATGGTACATTAATAGTTACGGCGGATCATGGTAATTGTGATGAAATGTGGAATGAAAAAAAAGAGCCAGTAACGTCTCATACAATGAATTTAGTTCCATTTATAATTACGAAAAAAAACATAGAACTTAAAAATGGTAATTTATCGGATATAGCACCAACTATTTTAGAAATTTTAAACATTAAAAAGCCTTCAGAAATGACTGGCAATAGTTTGATAAAATAATTATAAGAATTTAAAATAATTAAAATATTATAAAAATATGATTATAAATTTAATTATTTAAAAATTATAAAAAATAGTAGAAAAATGTTGAAAAAACACTTGATTTATTATCAATTATGTAGTATCTTTAATATTGGAAGTACACATACTTCCCTTATTGCTTAAGGACATGGAGCTTACCCAACGTGTCCTTTTTATTTTTTTAAATTTTATGATATAATTCTAGTAAGAAAGGTTTTTAATATGAAAAAATTTTTTATAGCAATATTAAATATAATATTTACTGTTTTGATAACATTTCTTATTTGCCTGTTAGGCTTAAGTTTTAGTATAAAAAAGATTGTGGTAAACACGATTTCTAAAGAAGTTGTATCTAAAGAAATCTCAAGTGAGATAGTTGATAATGCAAAGAAAATATATGATGGTATTGATTATGATACTTTAAAGAATGTAGAAATAAACGTATTAAATAGTTCAAGTATAAATGATATAACCGAAAAATATTTTGATAAAATAGTAGATTATATAATAAACGATAAAGAAATTAGCGATGTTGACATTAAATCTGATGTTACCCAAATAGTTAATTTAAGTGAAGTAATATTAAAAAGGAATAACATTGAGATATCTGATGAACAAAAAGAAGAAATGATTAATAAAATATCACAAGATGATAGAATAAAAAAAGTTTATCAAAACGTTACAAAAGATATAAAAAATAATATGCCAAGCGAAGGAATTATGGCATTAAAAGCTTATGACGAAATAACCAGTGATAAATTTAAAGCTATGGCAATTAGTATGATTATCCTTTTAATAATTTTAATAGCAATATTAAAAAAATCTTATTATCGTTGGATCTTTAATTTAGCTTTTTCATTTGCTATGTCTTTTGTTTTCACATCACTTATCGCACCATTTATATTAGATATAGTATTTTCTGATGTATCAAATGGATTTACTTTAAATGTTAATTCATTAATTAACTATGGATATATATGCTTTGGTATATGTGCGTTGCTTATTATAATTTATATTATTTTAAATATGATAAGTAAGCATAATAAGAAAAAGTATGATTATTAAAAAAAGGCAAAGATTAATCTTTGTTTTTTTGTATAAAAATCTAATATTTACATAATATATAATAGAATTAAAATAATTAGCACTCACGCTTGACAAGTGCTAATTATTGTGGTATAACATATATAGAAAGGAAGATGATTAATATGGATTTAATCCCAAGAAGATTTTTTGTGAATGATTTTTTTGATGATCTTATGCCTGCAAAGGAAAATAACATGAAATGTGACATTTATGAAAAGGATGGCGATTATCATATTGAAATGGATGTTCCTGGATTTGATAAAAATGATATAAAAATAGAAGCCAAGAAAGATTCTTTGACAATAACCGCTGAAAAATCTAGTGAAAATAATGATGAGGATGAGCAAAGAAACTATGTTCATCGTGAAAGAACATACGGAAAATATCAAAGATCATTTTATTTGCAGGATTTAGATTCTGAAAAAATCGATGCAGAATTTAATAACGGTGTTTTAAAGATTACCGTTCCTAAAAAAGAAGAACCAGAAAACAAAAAATATATAGAAATAAAATAAGAAGTGTTAGCTTTGTTGCTAACACTTTTTTGTTTATTGTAATAACTACGCTGTAGATGTATTTTAACAAGAAATATGATAAAATATATATAGAAAGAAGGTGCTTTTATGAAATGTATATTGATGAATAAAAATGCTGAAGTATTGGTTGCTGAGTATAATGAAAAAGTAGCTGTATTTACTAATATATATGAAATAAAAAATATTGATTACGCACCAATTCTTATAAAAAATGCATTAGTAGATGATAAGAATGATATTACGATTATTACCGAGTGGTTTCAAGGCCGCGGTATTCCATCACTTCGTGATGACTTGGATTTGTTACTTGCTAAGTTAGGGGTTACTACAGCAGAAGAGTTATTAGATAAAGCGTTTGGTTTATCTTTATCAGATCAATATTGGATAAAACCATTTGATAGTAATATAGAATATAAAGATATAAATTTTTTTGAACACGATTTTAATTCAGCGGATTTTACTAATGCAACATTTTCTAATTCAAATGATTATAATACTAAAATTAGTTTAATATCACCAAATAATACAACGGATGGAAGATTAAAAAAGACATGGATTATTGAAGATGATAAAAGATATTTATTAAAAGGTGGATTTAAAAATGAAGTGATGCAACCGTTTAACGAAGTACTTGCATCAATGATTTGTGAGAAATTAGGTTTCTATCATACCAAGTATAATTTAGATATAATTTCTGATAAGGTTGTTTCTAAATGTGAATGTTTTATAAGTAAAGATACAGAACTTGTAACCGCTTATCAAATACTTCATAAAAATTGTAATAAAGAAAATGCTTATGAAGAATATATTAAAATATTAGAGAATAATGGTATAAAAGATGCTAGAGAGAAAATAGAAGATATGTTTATATTAGATTATATTATTATGAATGAAGATAGACATTTAAATAACTTTGGTATTATAAGAGATGTAAATACATTAAAGTGGTTAGACGTTGCCCCTTTATTTGATAATGGTCAATCACTAAATATATTGGATTATAATGATGAAGAAGTAATTATAAATGGTAATGGTAGATTTTTTTATAAGGTAGATAATTTTGATGAAATTTTAAAGTATGTTAGGAATATAAAAAGAATTGATTTGAAAAAATTAGATGGTGTAGTAGAAGAATTTGATGATTTGCTTCATAAATATACAAATATTACACATATGACAGATAGGAGAATAAATAAAATATGTACATTGCTTTATTCTAGAATAAATAAATTGAAAAAGTATATTGATAGTGCATAATATTATATATAGTTGGTTTTGAAGTGCGAAAATAAATAAAACAAATACAAAAACTAAAACTTCAACGCAAAATTCTCCTAGTTCACAATATAAACCATGTGCTCCTGCAGAATTATTAGGTGGTGATGTAGTACCTATAAGACCACCATTAACTATTAAAGAAACACAAGAATATGTAAGATATAAAAGAGGCGGGACAGGGAATGTTGTATGTATAGATAAAGCATCGGCCGAAGCAGTAGCAGCGATTTTCCTGGATATTATCAAGATCCTGCACACTATGGTGGAGCACCTGGGTATTATCCACATTTTCACGTTGAAAAATCACGATATCATGCTCATATCTGGTACTGGTATGAATAAGGAGGACGTATAATGTTAGTTAAGAAACAAATAGTTGGAACGGCATATAAACAATTAGTAAATTATGAATTTAAAGAATGTGATATTATAGCTGTTACTAAATACTTTGATCAACATGAAG
The DNA here is from genome assembly GCA_947623685.1 of uncultured Bacilli bacterium. Lineage (GTDB taxonomy): Bacteria > Bacillota_I > Bacilli_A > RF39 > UBA660 > Aphodocola. The sequence continues at coordinate 18,085 of CANQHF010000004.1, forward strand.
GTTATACGAAAAAAATAATAGATATTATATTATCAAAAGAAAATTGCTCTATAGATTATATAATTAATAATTATTCAACTGAATATTTAAGTGAATTATTTAATAAATATAGAGATGATGATAATATATTTAATGATGATTATAAAAATCGCTATGAACATAAAATGAATTATGAATCATATAATGAATTTAAAAAAGATTCTAGAGCTCAAAAAGTCTTTGAGGCTGAAAGCAAAAAATCTGGTTTGAATGTGTCTTTTGAGAATATGTATTATGAAGAATGTTGTGAGTTTTTTAACTACTATTATAGAAAAAATGTTATAATTGGTTGCATAAATCAATTAGTTTATGATTATATAACTAACGAATGGTTAGAAAAGTATAAAAATAATATTATTCATAAAGAAGATTTTATTTTAGAAACAACCAATGGTAAAAAGATGATTGAAAGATCTAAATATTATCTTCATCTAACTGAAAATTTAAAGCAAGAAATACTTAGTAAAAATTCGATATATGATTGGTGTTTCCCTTTATCGATTGAGAATATAGAATTTTATAAGAAGGAAAATTGTCGATTATTATCAGTTGCACACGAAAATATACTTGATATATTTTGTGAAAATGAAGAAGAATATGAATTCTTAGAATCGCTCGGAATAAAATTTGAAGATAAGGATATATACTAATCCAGAAAAATATTTATATTACTGATAAAAAGACATTTTATTAAAATGAATGAAATGTTTTTTTTTATTAGTTGAACAGGAGGTATCATGGTAGATTTTATAATAAAATATTGGATTGAGATATTATTAACTTCAGTAACATCTGGAGTAATATATATTTTTAAGCAATATATAGGATTGAAAAATGGATTAAAGGCACTTTTAAAAAACGAAATAGTAAGAATATATGATAGACAAGAAGAATTGGGATATTGCCCTAGTTATATGAAAGAAAACATAAAAGAAATGTATGAAAATTATCATAAATTAGGTGGAAATGGTTTAGTAACAAATAAAAAATAATTATATTTTTTATGTAAGTTTAAAAAAATGGTGGAAAATGGGTAATCTATTTTCTTTTTTTATTTTGCGTGTTATAATTACCATAGAATAAAAAATAGAATAGGAAGGGTATTATGACAGAACTAGAAATACTAGATGGTTATTTTAGAGCAGCTAATTATTTATCGGCGTGCCAACTTTATTTACTTGATAACCCACTTTTAAAAAGACCACTTGCTATATCCGATATAAAAAAGAAAATAGTAGGACATTGGGGTACCGTTCCTGGTCAAAACTTTATATATACCCACTTAAATAGAATTATTAACAAGTATGATTTAGATATGATTTATATATCAGGTCCAGGTCATGGGGGTAATTTTATGATTGCTAATACCTACCTTGAGGGTAGTTATACGGAAAAATATCCTAATATTACACAAGATGAAGCTGGATTAAAAAAGCTATTTAAACAGTTTTCTTTTCCTGGCGGCGTTCCATCTCACGTTGCACCCGAAACTCCAGGTTCCATTCATGAAGGCGGAGAATTAGGTTATAGTCTTTCTCATGCTTTTGGCGCAGTACTTGATAATCCTAATCTAATCGCGGCTTGCGTAATAGGTGACGGGGAAGCGGAAACCGGACCACTTGCAACAAGCTGGCACGGAATTAAGTTTTTAAATAAGAAAACTGATGGAATTGTTCTTCCTATTTTACACTTAAATGGTTATAAAATAAGTAACCCAACCATTTTTTCAAGAATGAGTAACCAAGAGCTAGGTAGTTTCTTTTATGGATTAGGCTATAAACCATATTTGGTATCTGGTAGTAACAGTATGATGATGCATAAAAAAATGCTTGCAACCATGGATCAGGTTGTAAGTGACATTAAAAACCTTAAGGAGTCTAACGATGAAGCTTTATACCCAATGATTATTTTAAGAACTCCAAAGGGATGGACTGGACCTAAAGAAGTTGATGGAAAAAAAGTAGAAGGCTCATTTAGAGCACACCAAGTTCCTATTTCAATGGAAAAAGAAGAACATTTGCCTTTGCTAGAAAACTGGCTTAGAAGTTATAAACCAGAAGAATTATTTGATGAAAATGGAACTTTAATAAGGGAATTACAAAGTCTTTGCCCTAAAGGTTATAAAAGGATGGGGGCAAGTTTATACACTAATGGTGGATACTTAAGAAAAGATTTGATAATGCCTGATTTTTCAAAGTATAAGGTTGATGTTCCTTATCCTGGTTCCGTTAAAAAACAAGATATGTTAGTTTTAAGTAGCTTTGTTAGGGACATATTTAAATTAAACGAAGAAAATAAAAACTTTAGAATATTTGGCCCGGATGAGACTATGTCTAATAGACTTTATGACGTTTTTGATGCAACGAAAAGAACTTGGCAACTTGAAGTAAAAGAAAGTGATGAATACTTATCTAAAGATGGTAGGGTAATGGATTCAATGCTTTCTGAACATATGTGTGAAGGAATGCTAGAAGGATATTTACTTACTGGAAGGCACGGCTTTTTTGCAAGTTATGAAGCCTTTATAAGAATAATAGATTCAATGGCTGCACAGCATGCTAAGTGGCTTAAGGTATGTAATGAAATACCTTGGAGAAAACCTATTTCATCCCTTAACTTTTTACTTACATCTAACGTATGGCAACAAGATCATAACGGATTTACTCACCAAGACCCAGGCTTTTTAGACCATATTGCAAATAAAAAGGTAGATGTTGTAAGAATGTATTTACCGCCTGATGCTAACTGCCTTTTATCGTGTATGGATCACTGCTTAAAAAGTAAAAACTACGTAAACGTAATAATTGCATCAAAGCATCCTTCTTATCAGTGGCTTACCATGGATGAGGCAATAAGACATTGTACTAATGGTATTGGAACTTGGGATTTTGTTTCAAATGACCCAAACCCAGATTTAATTATGGCTTGTGCGGGAGATACACCTACGATAGAAGCTATTGCCGCAACTAAAATATTAAAAGAATACCTTCCTGATTTAAAAATAAGGTTTATTAACGTTGTTGATTTAATGAAGCTTGACTCAACAACTAATCACCCACATGCGTTAAGTGATTCTTTATATGATTATTTATTTACGAAGGATAAACCAATAATATTTGCTTTTCATGGTTATCCAACCTTAATTCATGAACTAACTTATTTTAGGCATAATCATAACATTCACGTTCATGGTTATAATGAAGAAGGAACCATTACCACCGCTTTTGATATGAGGGTAAAAAATAAAATTGATAGGTTTAACCTAGTAATTGATGCGGTATGTAACCTAAACTTAGGTGAAAAGAAAGAAAAAATAATAAACGATATGACAAAAAAACTAAAAGAACATGAAAGTTACATAGTTGATAAGGGTGAAGATTTACAAGAGATAAGAAATTGGAAGTTTTAAAGCATACTAACTTAGTATGCTTTTATTTTTCACTAAAATGGTCATATATCATAGTATACTAAAGGAGGTTTAATAATGGGAGAATATACTTTTGGAAGGGATACATACCTTTATGATGATAATTATGGTGAAAAAATATCAAGGTACATTCCAATCGCACCCGCTCAACATCAAGATGGTGTGGTAGGTATTGAATCAATAATGACACCAAGACCCATATATGATGATCCGTGTTATAAGGCAAGTGGAAAATTAAAGGATAAAGTAATAATACTAACTGGTGGTGATTCAGGTCTTGGAAGGGCAGCGGCTGTTGCGTTTGCAAAAGAAGGAGCTAATTTAGTTATCCCATATTTTAATGAACATAAAGATGCTTTAGAAACTAAAATGGTTGTAGAAAGATACGGCGCTAAATGCCTGTTATTAAGTGGTGATTTAAGTAAGAAGGAATTTTGCAAAGAAGTAGTTAGAAAAACGCTTGAAGAATATGGTAAAATAGACGTTCTTGTTAATAACGCTGGAGTTCAGTATCAAGCTGATAAATTAGAAGATATTACGGATGAACAGTTCGATTGGACGATGAAGGTAAACGTATATGGTATGTTTTACTTAACTCGTGAGTGTTTGCCTTATCTTCATTCTGGCAGCTCAATAATTAACTTAACTTCTATTACCACTTTTAAAGGAGAGCCACAACTAATTGATTACGTAACAACTAAGGGTGCAATAGTAGGTTTTACCAGGTCTTTAGCAAGAAACTTAGCGTTAAAAAACATAAGGGTAAACGCGATTGCGCCAGGATTTTTTTGGACACCACTTCAACCTAACTGCTGGGTAAAAGATAAAATACCAACTCTAGGAGCGGACGCGGCGGTAGGACACGGAGCTATGCCTTATGAGCTTGCAGCAACATACGTATTTTTAGCAAGCGATGATTCATCATATATGACCGGACAAATAATGCACGTTAATGGCGGAGAAGTAATGGGCTAATTAAAGATCGTTTTTTTAAACGGTCTTTTATTGTTTATGTTATAATATTTTTTAGAAAGGAAAGAATTTTATGAGTAAAACAGTATTAGTAACAGGTGGATCAAGGGGGATTGGAAGAGCAACCATAATGGAGTTTGCAAAAAATGGTTATAACGTAGCAATTAATTACGTAAAAGATGATGATGCAGCTAATGAGCTAAAAAGTTTTCTTGCCGAAAACTATGATGTTAAGGTAATAACCATAAAGGCTGACGTATCGGATGAACAAGAAGTGAAAAAAATGGTTGATTATGTAATTAATCATTTTGGTAAAATAGACGTCCTTGTTAATAACGCAGGAATTGCAATTGATACTACGTTCGAAGATAAAACCAAAGAAAATTTTAGAAAAACATTAGATGTTAATTTAATAGGACCTTTTCTTGTTTCTAAAGAAGTTGGTAAACATATGATAGAAAATAAAAGTGGTTCTATCGTAAACGTTTCTTCTACCAACGCAATGGAAACATATTATACATATAGTTTAGATTATGACGCTTCAAAAGCTGGATTAATATCTCTTACTCATAATTTATCTTTGCATTTTTCTCCATACGTAAGAGTAAACGCGGTTGCTCCAGGCTGGGTAAACACGCAAATGAATAAAGAACTAGATGATAATTACGTAAAAGAAGAATGTGAAAAGATTTATCAAAAAAGGTTTGCTGAACCTGAAGAAATTGCAAAAGCAATATACTTTTTGGCAAGCGATGACGCAAGTTACATAAATAATGAGGTTTTAAGAGTAGATGGTGGAAGTAATCACGCATAAAAAGTTATTAAAATAATATATGTCGAAATATGTCGAATAAAAAATGTAAAAAAAGGGTTTTAAATCAAACAAATGTATGGTAGTATATAATTGCTAAATGGCAAGGAGGCTACTATGAAAGAAGAAAAATTAAAAACCATAACAAAATTATTTGAAGGTAATGAAATAAGAAGCATTTGGGATAGTAAAAAGGAAGATTACTATTTTAGTGTTGTTGATGTAATAAGTGTGTTAACAGAAAGTAAAATACCAAAAAGATATTGGACTGATTTAAAAAGAAAGCTAATTGAAGAAGGCAGCCAGTTGTACGAAAAAATCGTACAACTGAAATTAAAATCTTTAAAGGACGGAAAATATTATTTGACTGATGTGCTTGCAACAGAAGGTATATTTAGACTTATAGAATCTGTTCCTTCTCCTAAAGCAGAACCTTTTAAGGTATGGTTAGCACATTTGGGTAAAGAAAGGATAGATGAAGTATTTGATCCAGAAAAAGCTATTCATAGAGGTATAGAATATTATTTTAATCATGGCTATTCCACCGAGTGGATAGAAAGAAGATTAAAAGCTATATTAGATAGAAATAAACTTACTAAGGTATGGAAGGATAATGGAATTAAAGAGGATTATGAATATGGAATTTTAACTAATGAAATATATAAAGCTTGGTCTGGTATGAAAGCAAGTGAATATAAAGATTATAAAGGAATAAGAAAAGAATCTTTAAGGGATAATATGAGTGATTTAGAACTTTTACTAACTGATATTGGTGAAGTAACAACAAGAGCTCTTGCCAAAGAACATAAACCTTATGGTTTAGAAGCTAATAAAAAAGTTGCTAAAGCTGGTGGCGAAGTAGCAAGTAATACCAAACTGGAAATAGAAAAGAAACTTGGTAAAAAAATTATAAATAATAAAAATAATTTGAAATATAAATATATGAATGAAAATGATAAAATAAAAAACAATGACATATTAAAAATTCGATAATATGTTATAATAATAATTAATTTATTTTATTGGTGGGGGTATGTTATGTTTAAAGATTTAAAAATGAGTAGGCAAGAGATCATTAGTGCAATTGATTTAGAAAAATTAAAGTATGATTATCCATACGAGACAAATTGCTATGCTTTTGCTTTAGGTCTTGATATTCCAGAAAAAAATATAATACCATATGCTTATCAACCCGGAACAATATCTAACGCAGATTTTAAACTTTACGAAAATGCTAATTTTAAACTTGATGATATAATAAGAAATGTATATAGCGATTTAGATTATTTACATATTAGTTATCGAAAAATAGATTTCAAAGATGATTTGCTAGATGATGAATGGAAAATAGCCTTATTTACTTCTTTTGCATATAGAGATTCGTTTAGTGAGTTTCATTTTTTAAGACAATTACAAGGAAACTCGTTATGGTATGGAAAAGAAGGATATAATGACATAATTACAAATGAAAATTATCTTGGTAAGAAAATGGTAGATATTATTGATGCTAAAGGATATGGAAAATTTCAATTATGTTTAGCATTGGGGCTTAAAACGAAAAGAAGGTGAATTAAATGTATGAAGAATTAAACATATCTAAAAGGGTAGTAGATATGGTAAATAAAGCAGAAGAAAGTTTAAAAGATGAGTTTAAAAAAATTGATGAAGTATGTGATATAAATAGTTTAAAGGTGCTTAATGCTTTTCATAATAATAATATTTCAGAAGCTCACTTTAATAGTACGACGGGTTACGGTTATGATGACATAGGGCGCACCGCAATAGAAAACGTGTTTAAGGAAGTTTTGGATGCTGAAGACGCACTTGTAAGAAGTCAGTTTATATCAGGTTCTCACGCTTTATGTGTTGCTTTATTTTCGTACTTAAGACCAGGTGATTTAATGCTTAGCATAACTGGCACTCCTTATGATACGCTTCACGAAGTAATTGGCATAAAGGAAAATAAAAGTTCTTTAAAATCTTTTGGAGTTTTGTATGATCAAATTGAATTAGTAAGTGATGATTTTGATTATGAAAAAATAAAACATTACTTAACAAGTAAAAAGGTTAAACTAATTGAAATTCAAAGAAGTAAAGGTTATTCTAAAAGAAAAAGCATCACCATAGATAAGTTAGAAAAAGTTATTAAGGAAATAAGAAAAATAGATAAAGATGTTATTATAATGGTTGATAATTGTTACTGCGAGTTTGTTGAAGAAAAATCTCCTTGCACGGTAGGAGCAGACGTAATAGTGGGATCATTAATTAAAAATTTAGGTGGTGGTATTGCTCCTAATGGTGCTTATATTGCTGGTAAAAAAGAATTAATTGATTTAGCAGGAGAAAGATTAACCTTACCTGGTGAAGGAAAAGAAGTTGGCCCAACCCTTGGAATAAATAAGCAAATCCTTCAAGGTATTTTTATGGCACCTAGCGTTGTTTGCGCATCTTTAAAAACAGCTGTTTTAACTAGTAAAGTTTTGGAAGATTTAGGTTATAAGGTTGAGCCTAAATATAATGAAAAGAGAGCAGATATTGTTCAAAATATTATATTTGGTAATGAAGAAGATTTAGTTCGTTATTGTGGCGGAATCCAAAGTGCTTCACCTATTGATTCTTTTTCAAAACCGGTTCCTTGGGATATGCCTGGATATGATGATAAAGTCGTTATGGCATCTGGTTCCTTTACGCAAGGATCATCAATCGAGCTTTCATGTGATGGACCAATAAGAGATCCTTTTATAGCATATCAACAAGGTAGTTTAACTTATAATTATGGTAAAATAGCGGTTATGAAGGCTGTTTCAACACTACTAAATAACGACAAATAACCCGTTAATTTTCTTTATAGTTTTAAAAACAAGTGTTATAATAAATATGAAGGTGTACATATGGCAAAAAAAGGTTTAATTATTTTATTTATTATTTCCATAGTTTTTCTTATTTTTGGTTTTTATGTTAATTTTTTTTCTCGCAGAATTTATTTTAATAATTTTACCAGTGATGAACAAACCGAAGTATTCAAAAAATATAAGCCTAAAAAAATAAGCGTTTGTTATGGAACTAAGTATAATTGTAAGAAAATAAATTATAAACTCAAAGGATCTGTTAACGAAAAAAAATTAGGAACTTATACTTTAACTTATATAGCAAATTATAAAGATGTTTCTGTAACAAAAAGAAAAAAAGTAAAGGTAGTTGATACCAAAAAACCTAATTTAAACGTAGAAGGAATTTTTACTAATGTTTGTCCAAATGGTAAAAACGACTATGTTAAAATAACCGCCGATGATTTATATGATGGTGATTTAACTGACAAAGTTAAGTATAAAATAAAAGATAATAAAATAATATATAAGGTATCAGATTCTTCTGGTAACACTACTAAAAAGACTTTTGAGGTTAATATTATGGATAATGAAAAACCACAGTTAATATTAAATGATGAAAACATAATTTATTTATCAGTTGGTTCTAAGTTTATTGAGCCAGGTTATGTAGCAATAGATAATTGTGATGGAAATATAACTGAAGAAGTAAAAGTATCAGGAGAAGTTGATACAACAAAACCTGGAACATATGAAATCACTTATACCGTAAAAGACGAATTTGCAAATGAAACAAGTGTAAAAAGAACGGTAAAAGTATTTCCTAAAAATAGTTATAAACCAGGAATTTTATCTAATAAAACGATCTACTTAACTTTTGATGACGGTCCAGGAGCTCATACTGCAAGACTTCTTGACATTCTTAAAAATTACAACGTAAAAGCAACGTTTTTTGTAACTGGATATAATAACAATTATAATGATCTATTAAAAAGAGAAAATGATGAAGGTCATACGGTTGCACTTCATAGTTATACTCATAACTATGGTTTAATATATCAAAGTATTGATGCTTATATGGAAGATTTATTAAGAATTCAAGATAAAGTAAGACAATATACTGGTGTTACTTCTACGATAATTAGATTTCCTGGTGGAAGTAGTAATACAATAAGCAGAAAATATAGGACTAGGATCATGACGGACTTAACTAAAAAAGTAGAAGAAATTGGTTTTAGATACTTTGATTGGACGATTCTTTCTGGTGATGCTGGGAACACTACTGATCCAAATAAGATTATTCAAAATGTAACTAGTGCTGTTAAGGAAAACGAGACAAATGTTGTTTTGATGCATGATATTAAGTCTTACACGGTTGATTCAGTTGAAAAAATAATTCAGTACGGATTATCTAACGGTTATACTTTTGCGCCACTTACTATGGAAAGCCCGGTAGTACATCAACACGTTAATAATTAAAAAAGAAAATGTAAAAAGTTTTCTTTTTTCTTTGGCATAATAATTATTCAATATATTTATATTATCATCTAATAAATTAGATGGGGGAATTGGTTAATGCAAAAAAAAGGAATTGATATAAGTCACCACCAAGGTGACATTGACTTTGATGCTTTAAAAGGAAATATTGATTTTGCCATTGTAAGAACCAGTTATGGTGCCTTTTATGAAGATAGAAAATATAAAGAAAATATAAAAGGACTTGAAAGAATAGGAGTACCATATGGTTTATATCACTTTTCATATGCAACTAGCGTAGAATCGGCAAAAAAAGAAGCAGAAGGTTTTATAAATCTTATAAAAAATTATAAACCTACTTACCCGGTTATAATTGACATCGAATCATCTAGTCAAACCAAAGACGTAAGATCAGATACGTTGTCAGATATCGCTGATGTGTTTTGTAAAATGGTAGAAGAAAAAGGATATTACGTTATGATATATGCTAATTTAGATTATTTTAAAAATAAATTAAATGCATCTAAATTAGATAAATATGATAAATGGTTAGCACAGTGGAGTAGTAAGCCAACTTATGATAAAGAGTTTGGAATATGGCAATATTCGTCAAAAGGTAATGTATCAGGAATAAATGGTAACGTTGATTTGGATATAGCTTATAAGGATTATCCATCAATAATAAAAAAACAGGGTTTAAATGGTTATGAAGATAATACTAGTAATGACTCTAATAATAATGATAATGAAACGCCAGGGCAAGTGGAAATAAATTACGTTGTAAAAAAAGGTGATACTTTAAGCGGTATAGCAAGTAAATATGGTACTACTTATCAATTATTAGCAAGCTATAATAATATTACTAATCCAAATAAGATATATCCAGGACAAATAATAAGGGTTCCAAAGCAAGGTGACATTAATCCAACAACGTACGTTGTACGAAAAGGTGATACCTTAAGTGGTATAGCAAAAAAATATGGTACAACATCTAATAAGTTGTATGAAAAAAATAAAAGTATAATTGGTAATAATCCGAATAAAATATATCCGGGACAAGTACTTTCTATATAGGTTAACACTTAATTGTGTTAACTTTTTTATTGTATAAAATAAAAAAATGTATTATAATTGGTTTTGTAAATTGCCCTGTAGCCAAGTGGTAAGGCATCGGACTCTGACCCCGACATGCACTGGTTCGAATCCAGTCAGGGCAACCAATTTATAAAAAAATAGTGCATATTTATTGCACTATTTTTATTATGATTAGTTTAGTTTTTTAACTATTAAGTTTGCAGAGTTAATGTTGCCTGTAACTTGCGCAGTTGAACTTAATTGTAATGAAATTGCGTCTCCTGCACTTAATATAGATATAACTGATGATGAAATTGAAACAGGTGCATTACTTGCTGGTAAGTTTACTGTTTTTGCACTTCCTACTATGTCATTTCCACCGTTCATAGCTGCAACAGTTATAGTTCCTTGAGTACCAGCTTCTGCTACAACGTTATATGTTATTTCATAAGTTCCTTCTTCTGTAATACCTATTGAGTTTTCATCTGCAGATGTAACGTTTACGTTTGATGATCCTATCATTGGATTATCTAAAGTAACCGTTACAGGAGCATCTTGATCAACAGTTGCTTGTTGCTGCGTGTTAGAATATAATCCCCCGAATGCATTAAGTCCGTTAGCAGGTCCGGTTGGGCCTTGCGGAATACCTAGTTCTAATGTTAGATCTGGATATTCACCAGTAATTGTTGCAGTAGGTTCAGCTCCTGGATCTAAAACGGTTGCGGTAGCTCCAAATGTAGGTGTTTCAATTGATGGTCCGGTTGGGCCTTGCGGAATACCTAATTCTAATGTTAAATTTGGATATGTGCCAGTAACGGTTGCGGTAGCATCATCCCCTGCTGGTAAAGTTGTTGCGGTAGCCGTTATAACAGGTTCAACTATAGTGCCAGCAGGACCAGTAGGCCCAGTTGGACCAGTTGCACCTATAGCATATCTAGGACAACAATTTTTTTGATTTTGCATTTCATTTAATGCTGTTGCTAAAATGCTGCCTTCATAACAACCCATATCACCTTGAAAATTATTATTCATATTTTTTCTCCTTTCAAAGTATCATATGAACTTAAAAATTTACCACTTATTATGTTTGTATGCATTTATTTAAAAAATAAAGTAAAGTTTATATTGAAAAATTATACTCTTTATGTTAAATTATAAATGGTTTATTTTTAATGGCTCGTTGGTGAAGGGGTTTAACACATCGCCCTCTCAAGGCGACATTCACGAGTTCAAATCTCGTACGAGTCACCATTTTGAATTTAAGATTAGTTTTACTAATCTTTTATTTATTTAAAATATTTGATATAATTTAATTGCTTGTGAAAGGGAGTTTATTTTATGACTAACAAAGATTTAGCAAATTTGATATTTCCTAACGTAACTAAAACGATTGAAGATTATGAAAAGATGTATCCTAAAAGAAACTTAAAAGAAGGAGCAGTAGTAACACGTTTTGCACCTAGTCCAACAGGATTTGTTCACATAGGGCATGTTTTTTCATCTTTTGTTGCAAATAAAGTTGCAAAAGATACAAATGGAGTGTTTTATTTAAGAATAGAAGATACTGACCAAGAAAGAATTGTAGATGGTGCAATAACCAATATCTTAAAAGATTTAAAAGATTATGATATAACCTTTGATGAAGGAATGATAAGTGAGAAAGAAGAAAAAGGTAATTATGGACCTTACTTACAAAGTAAAAGAAAAGAAATATATCATACTTTTATTAAATATTTTCTTGAAAATGGTATGGCTTATCCTTGTTTTTGTTCAAAAGAAGAATTAGAAGAAATAAGAAGCGCCCAAGAAAAAAGAAAAGATAGAATAGGTTATTATGGAAGATATGCAAAATATAGACGAAATTCAATAGAAGATTCTTATAACAGAATCAAAAATGGAGAAAAATTTGTTATTAGATTAAAGTCTTCAGGTGATTTTGCAAAAAAAGTTACGGTTAAGGATTTAGTAAAGGGAAACATTACGTTCCCAGAAAATGATATGGATATTGTCATTATGAAACAAGATGGGCTTCCAACTTATCATTTTGCACATTTAGTTGATGATTATCTAATGCGTACTACTCATATAATAAGAAGTGATGAGTGGGTATCATCGTTACCTGTTCACGTACAATTATTTCAAATGTTAGGCGTAAAACCACCAAAATATGCACATTTATCACCAATAATGAAGGATGATAACGGAACAAAAAGAAAACTTTCTAAAAGAAAGGATCCAGAATGCGCAATGCATTTTTATCATGAAAAAGGAATACCAACCGAAGCGGTTAAACTTTATTTAATGACGCTTGCTAACACTAACTTTGAACAGTGGATGGATGCTAATAAAGATAAAACAATCGATGATTTTGAGTTTAGTTTTAGCAAAATAAGTAAATCTGGTGGTTTATTTGATATGGAAAAACTTAACAATATTTCAAAAAACTACTTATCAAGAATAAAAGCTACTGAATTTTATGAAATGCTTGTAAATTATACAAAAGAGTATGATGAAGAGTTTTATGAACTTATAACTAAATATAAAGATTTCACAATTGGTCTTTTAAATATTGAAAGAGAACAAAAAAAACCAAGAAAGGATTATGCATCTTTTAGTGAAGTTAAAAAACTTGTGTGGTATATGTATGATGAGTTATTTGAAAAACATAAGAAAAATTATGAATTTACGACTATTACTGATAAAGATGAAATAATTAAAATAATGAAAACATACATTGAAAAATATTATGATGAAAATGATGATCAGACGACCTGGTTTGAAAAGATTAAAGATTTATCAGAAGATTTTGGTTACGCAAGGGAAGTAAAGGAATATAAAGAAAATCCTGACAAATATAAAGGACATGTAGGTGATATCTCAATGGTAATAAGAGTTGCGCTTACCACCAAGTCAATGACTCCAAACCTTTATGATATAATGAAACTATTTGGTAAAGAAAAAATTATAAAAAGAATAGAAGAATTAGAGAAAAATCTCTAATTTTTTTTAATTTTAGGGGAGTTTTTAAAAGTTACGTAGAATAAAAATATAGGAGGATGTATAAATCTAATGGAAAATAAAAAAATTATTTTAGATAAAACCCAAATTAAAATAGTAAAATCAAAAAGAAAAAGAATCCTTGTTTTAGCAGGAGCAGGAAGTGGTAAAACAACTACCATAGTTGCCAAAATAAAATATTTAATAAACACTCTTAAAGTCAATCCTAAAGACATCTTGTGTTTATCATTTACTAATGATGCGGTAAATAGTTTAAAAAATAGTTTGAATAAAAAAGATATTGACGTTATGACTTTTCATAAGCTTGCGTTAAAGATCATCGGAAGAAAAAAAGAAATATTAACCGAAGATATGTTAAAAGATATTGTGATTAATACTTTTTCTTGCGACAGTTTATATGGAATATATCAAATGTCAAAAGATGATATGTATAATTTAGTTACAACTTTCATTAATTTATTTAAATCAAATGGTTATGAATTAGATTACTTTTATAAAATTATTAATAAAGCACCATTTAAAGAAAAATTATTATTAAAACAAATAATGAAGTGTTATATATGTTATGAAGCCTATTTAAATAAAGAAAACGTAATGGATTTTAATGATATGATTAATGAAGCCATAAAAATGCTAGATTATAAAACAATAAATTACAAATACATAATAATAGATGAATATCAAGATATTTCTTTAACTAAATTTAAATTAATTAAGAAAATAATTAAGTTAAATAGTTGTTTTTTATTTGCTGTTGGTGATGATTTTCAGTCAATATATGGTTTTACTGGCTCTAATTTAAAAGTTATCGTGGACTTTAAAAGGTATTTTCCAATATCTAAAATATTTAAACTAAAAAAAACATATAGAAATTCTGATGAACTAATCAAAATTGCTGGTAAGTTCATTATGAAAAATCCATATCAGATAAAAAAACGAATGCATTCTATAATTAACGTAAAAAATCCAGTTGAGATTGTGTATTATGATGATTTAAATAAGAAAATAAATGAAGTTATTAAAATGGATAAAGTAAATAATTTATTTGTTTTATCAAGAAATAATTCTGATTTAAATCTTGTTAACATAAAGAAAGTAAAGTATAGAAAATTAACGGTCCACAAGGCAAAAGGTCTTGAATCTGATTATGTGTTCGTAATAAATTTAAATAATAATAAAAATGGTTTTCCAAATAAAATAAAGGATCACGAAATATTAAGATACGTTAATAATTATAAAGAATGTTATTTATATGAAGAAGAAAGAAGACTTTTTTATGTTGCTTTAACAAGATGTATTAAAAAAGTTTATTTATTTGCGCCTACTAATAATCCTTCTTTATTTGTAGAAGAGATAAAAAAATATAAAAACGTTATTATAAGACGTGATAAAAAATAAAAAAACGGATTATTAAAACCCGTTTTAAAAAATCCTAAAAATTAAATTCACAATAAAGCAAAGAAATAAGCCTATAAAGGTTGGCAATATAAATGAAATTATCGTCCATAGCTTGCTATTTGTTTCTTTTTTAATTGTTAAAATAGTTGTGCTACATGGAAAATGAAATAGAGTAAATAAAATGGTACATATTGCTGTTTTAATTGTCCAACCGTGAGCTACTAAAAGCTGCTTTAACTCAATTAAACTACTATAATCAGTAAGCGTAGTATTACCCATATAACTCATTATAATTATAGGGATAACTATTTCATTAGCGGGAAATCCTAAAATAAAAGCCATTAATATTGTTCCATCTAATCCAAATAATTTGGCGAAAGGATCTAAACTTGTAACTAAGTGATTTAGTATGCTAACGTTATTTATTGATACGTTAGATAATACCCATATTATAACTCCAGCTGGGGCAGCAACGCTTACTGCTCTTCCTAACACAAAAATAGTTCTATCTAAAATGGACCTTACTAATACTTTTTTTATTTGTGGTTTTCTATATGGTGGCATTTCTAAAACGAAGGAAGATGGCATTCCTTTTAGAATGGATATGGAAAGTATTTTTGAAGTGATAAGTGTTACTATAACCGCTAAAACAAGGGTTAGGGTTAATAATATGCTGGATTTTAAACTTCCAAACGCACCGGTTATAAAAAACATTGTTATTATTGCAATTAGGCTTGGAAATCTTCCGTTACAAGGGACAAGCGCGTTAGTTAGTATGGCAATTAATCTTTCTCTTGGAGAATCTATTATTCTTGCTCCAACTACTCCGCAAGCGTTACATCCAAGACCCATACACATAGAAAGTGCTTGCTTTCCATGACATTTTGCTTTGTTAAATAATTTATCTAAATTAAAGGCTATTCTAGGCAAGAAGCCAGAATCTTCTAAAAGGGTAAATAAAGGAAAAAATATTGCCATTGGTGGTAGCATTACTGATATTACCCATGAAAGGGTTTTTAAAACTCCGTTTATTAATAAATCATAAATTGTTTTTGGAACATTTATTTTTATTAAGAAATTACCAATTATATCGTTTATTTTAAATAATAATTTTGAAAGTAATAAAGATGGGTAGTTAGAACCTGATATTGTAAGCCAAAGTATTATTCCTAAAAATAGTATCATAATTGGTATTCCAAATTTTTTGGACGTTAATATATAATCAATTTTTGATGGTTTGTTTTCGTTCATGTTTGTTACTTCTTCATATAGTTTATGGTTACTTTTAATTATGTTTGAGATTATGGTGTTTTGATAGTCAGTTATGCCATTTTCTTTTAGATAGTTTTGGCAATTATCAATTACTTCATTTACGTATTTTTCATCTTCTTCATTTATTTTTAGAAAAGAAAATATTTGTTTATTAAACAACTTGTTTTTCTCTAATAGTTTTATTGATAAAAAACGGGTTGAATTATTAGTGTATTTTTTCAAAGTGATTTGCATTTTTTTAATAACGTCCTCAATTTTATCATCATATGTTATTACCTTTTTATTTTCTGTTTTTTTTATGCATTGTTTTTCTATTTCTTTTTTTAAATTAGAAAGACTTTTTTTATCATTAGCACATGTTTCTACTACTGGTATTCCTAATTTCTCTTGTAATTTTTTGGTATTTATTTTAATGTTTTTTTTCTTTGCTTCATCAATTAAGTTTAAACAAATTATAATGTTATCTTTTGTTTCAATTATTTGACTTGCAAGGTTTAAGTTTCTTTCTAACATGGTTGAGTCCAGCACCACAACCGTTAAATCATGGTCTTCAAAGCATATAAAATCTTTGGAAACTTCTTCTTCTTTAGAAGATGAAAAAAGAGAATATGTACCGGGAAGGTCAATTAAAGTATATGTTTTATCATTATAAGTATAATTTCCTTTAGCTAACTCAACCGTTTTACCTGGCCAGTTTCCCGTGTGCTGATTAAGTCCGGTAAGCGCGTTAAAAATAGATGATTTACCAACGTTTGGATTACCAATCAAAGCAATTTTTATTTCGTTTTTGCTAAAATCTTTTTGCTTTTTAAGAAGTTTGTTTCCAACACTAGCATTAGTTAAGCCCATATATAAAACTCCTTTTATTCATTTTTATCACGTTCATATTTAATTTCAATGTCTTTAGCATCACATTTTCTTATAGCAATCGTACTTCCTCTTACGTTATACGCCGTAGGATCTCCTAAAGGACTTTTATATACAGGTTTAATAAACGTCCCTTTTATCATTCCCAAATCAAGTAACCGTCTTTTTATTTCATCTTTTGAATTTAATTTTTTGATTATACCAATTTCATTAATCGGTAATTCATCAAGGGTTAGCTTCAAATGCATCACTTTCTTTCTATTTATAATTTCTATAGTAGTTTATGAAAAACATGGTTTTATGTCCCTGTTAAAATAAAAAATAGTATTTGTCGCACGAAATTACTAATAAAGTAAAATCTTGGCTAGTAACATTTATTAAGGAGGAATCATGAATAAATATAATATTAATGGATTAACTGATAAACAGGTATTAGAAAAAAGAAAAAAATATGGTACTAATGAAATAAAAAAAGGTAAAACAAATAGTTTTATGTCATTATTAATAGAATCTTTAGCGGATCCAATAATTAAAATATTATTAATAGCCCTTGCAATAAAAATAGTTTTTTTATTCAGAGATTTCGACTGGTATGAAACTTTGGGCATACTTATTGCTATTTTTTTAGCGTCTTTTATATCTACAATTTCAGAATACGGAAGTGAAAAAGCCTTTAATAGGCTTCAAGAAGAATCATCAAAATTAAAATGTAATGTAAAAAGAAATAACAAAATTACCCAAATTAACACTTCGATGGTGGTAAAAGATGATATTGTTTTATTGCAACAAGGAGATAAAGTTCCCGCTGATGGGATAATAATCCAAGGGAAGGTAAGTGTTGATGAATCTTCGTTAAACGGTGAATCAAAAGAAGTTTATAAAGAAATGCAAACTGGCGAAAAAACAACTTCTAAAAATAGATTATATAAAGGTACGGTAATATATTCTGGCGTTGCAACGATGCTGGTAACAGAAGTTGGCGAAAATACGTTTTATGGAAAAATAGCAAGTGAATTAACCATTAAAACTGGTGAAAGTCCTCTTAAAATAAGACTTAGAAGTCTTGCTAAAATAATTAGTACGTTTGGATATATTGGAGCCGTTTTAGCATCGGTGTCATATCTTTTTTCGGTTATTGTGGTCGATAATAATTTTGTTTTAAGTAAGATACTAACGGTAATTACAACGCCTAGCGTAATTATTAATCATATTATATATGCTCTTACTTTAGCGGTTACTATAATAATAGTATCCGTTCCTGAAGGTTTACCGATGATGATAACGCTTGTTTTATCATCAAATATGAAAAGAATGCTTAAAAATAACGTGTTGGTAAGAAAAATGGTAGGAATTGAAACGGCCGGAAGTCTTAATATTTTATTTAGTGATAAAACTGGTACCATTACCACTGGTAAGTTAAGTGTCGAAAAAATAATTGATGGTAATTTAAATGAATATCAAAGCGAGTCTCACTTAAAATCTAATGATTATCAAAAAATTCTAAAAACATCAATGACGGTTAATAATATGTCTTTATATGATGGCAAGAAAATCATTGGGGGTAATACAACGGATAGGTGTTTATTATCTTTTTATAAACCTTTTTTAATTGATAAGGTAAAAAAAATAAAACAAATTCCTTTTGATAGTAAAAATAAGTATATGATAACCGTAATTGATGATAAAAAAATAAAAAATCTAATTAAAGGAGCTCCAGAATTATTACTTGATGGGTGTAGATATTATTATGATGAACATGGAAAAAAATCTCCTTTTTTAAATAAGAAGTTGATCCAGCAAAAAATAAAAGCAGCAACAGACGATGCTGCTAGGGTGATTCTTTTTGCAACAAGTGATAATGAAGTTGAGACCTTATTTAAAAACTTAACTTTTGTTGGTATTGCGTTAATAAAAGACCCAGTAAGAAAAGAAGCTAAAGAAGGAATTAATTTAGTTAATAGAGCTGGTGTTAAAACCGTTATGATAACGGGTGATAATAAGCAAACCGCAGTAAGAGTCGCTAAAGAAGTAGGATTGGTAAATAGTGATTCTGACGTTGTTATTACATCTAATGAACTTAATTCTATGAGTGATTTAGAACTAAAAAAAATAATTCCTAATTTAAAAGTTGTTGCAAGAAGCTTACCGCAAGATAAAAGTAGGTTAGTTAGAATATCCGAAGAAATGAACCTTGTGGTTGGAATGACTGGTGATGGTGTAAATGATGCCCCGGCATTAAAAAAAGCAGACGTTGGTTTTTCAATGGGTTCTGGAAGTGAAGTAGCTAAAGAAGCATCAGATATCGTTATATTAGATAATAATTTTTTATCTATTAGCAAAGCAATATTATTTGGAAGAACAATTTTTAAAAGCATTAGGAAGTTTATTATCTTTCAGCTAACGGTTAATTTATGTGCTTTATCTATATCTATTATAGGACCTTTTATAGGAGTTGATACTCCAGTTACGGTAATTCAAATGCTATGGATAAACATGGTTATGGACACACTAGCGGGTCTTGCGTTTTCATTTGAACCACCACTTTTAGAATATATGGATGAGTCTCCAAAGAAAAAGGAAGAAAACATAATTAATTCATACATGGCGGGTGAAATATTAATAACTGGTTTATATACGACTATTTTGTGTATTTTGTTTTTGAAATTACCATTTATAAAGAATCTATTTAATAATACTTCATCTTTTATGACAGCTTTTTTTGGATTATTTATTTTTAGTGGTATTTTTAACTGTTTTAACGCTCACACTAGTAGAATAAACATATTAGCCAATCTCTTAAAAAATAAGATGTTTATCATTGTAATATCTTTTATTATAATAGTTCAAGTTATTTTAATGTATTATGGTGGTGATATGTTTAGGACTGTACCTTTAAGTTTATTTGAGTTTATGATTACTCTTTTACTATCATTTACCGTTGTTCCAGTTGACGTATTAAGAAAGATAATATGTAAAAAATATGGTAAGAAAAAGGGAGTGTAACTTTGACTAATATCACAAAAAATGATAGTATAAGGTCAAGAAGGTGATTATTATGGATAAATACAATGATTTATTACATTCTCTTAGTGATAAAGAAGCAAGAAATTTTATATCTTTAATGTTTGATGGTTATCAAAAAAGAAAAGATGAAAATAGACTTTATAATTATGAAGGTGTGCCAGAGATTATAATAAAAACATATTATTCATATGTTATAAGAGCTTCTTTTCCAGATATAGTTGAAAATTTCAAAAAAAGATATATATATCATGAAAATAAAGTTGAAGATGTAAAAAGTATAGAAGAAAAAAAAGGACTTACTGCAGCTTATAATTATATTGTTAGAAAAAATGATTTAGAAGATATAAGCATATATGATTTATCATATCTACATGAAGAGTTATATTCTAAAACACCACATCCTGAATTTGGAGGACAATATAGAAATCATGATGGATATATATTAGGTTCATCCGTTGAAATAACACCATATTATAATATAGTTCACGAGATGAATTTGTTGAAGCCTGTTGTGGCAGATTTAGTAAAAGAAGGAAATAATATAAGGGAAAATGCAGATGTAGATTCCTTGATTCAATACATTGATAAATGTATTGAACTTAATTGTAAGATAATTAAGATACATCCGTTTAGGGATGGAAACGGAAGAGCTTGCAGAGCGTTTTTGAATTTATTATTTAAGATAGTTAATATACCACCTACTTATATAGAAAATAAAGAAAAAGAAAAGTATAAGTTAGAATTAAGTAAGGCTATAGTCAATCAAAATTATGCACCTATAAAAGAGTTTTATCATTATAAAATATGTGATTCTATTGTTGCGTTAGACGTAGCTATTAAAAATTCAAAGTTCTCTGATAAGGATCAAGCTGAGTTTAACTTGGAAGGGAATGAAAAGAAGTAATGAAATTATTATTACATACTTGCTGTGCACCTTGTAGTGTGTACTGCGTGGATGAATTAAAAAAAGAAAACATAGATATTACAAGTTATTGGTATAATCCAAATATCCATCCATATAAAGAGTATGAAGCAAGGTTAGAGTGTTTAAAAAAATATGATGAAGAAATAGGAATTCCATTAGTTATTGATGATTATTATGGATTAAAAGATTTTTGTAAAAACGTTGTGGATAAACTAGATAATAGATGTGGTTATTGCTATTTGTGCAGGCTTGAAAAAGCGGCTTGTTACGCAAAAGAAAATGGATATGATGCTTTTTCAACAACTCTTTTAATAAGTCCATATCAAAATCATGAGTTATTAAAAAAAACTGGTGAAATGCTTTCAAAAAAATACGGGGTTAAATTTTTATATAGAGATTTTAGACCTGGATTTAGAATAGGTCAAAATAAGGCAAGAGAAATTGGACTTTATATGCAAAAGTATTGTGGGTGTGTATTTAGTGAAGAAGAAAGATACGAAAAGTTAATAAATAAAAATAAAGAAATAAATCAAAAATTTAATGAAAAAATATTGATTAGAAATTAACATTTTGTTATACTTAAATTGTAAGAGGTACTGATATGATAAATGTTTTAAGCTATAATTGTTTTATGTCTTGTTTATCTGGTACTTTTTTATGTTATTTTGTTTAAAAAAACTAACATTATTTTTATGTTAGTTTTTTGTATTTTTAGGGAGGTATATATGAGTAGTAAGTATCAAGATGAATTAGGCCTTATAGTTATGAATAATTGTAAGGAATTCGGAGAAAGCATTGATAGTAATCTAATGGCAAGAAGGAGTAAAAAAGATAGTTTTATTATTCCAACTGACGTTGTTAGATTTAGTAATGGTGAAGGGAAAGTCGTTATAAATGATACGGTAAGGGATAAGGACTTATATATTATATCTGATATAGGTAATCATAGTGAAACATATAAGATGTATGGTTATTATAACCATAAAAGTCCTGACGATCATTTTCAAGATATTAAACGGGTTATTTCTGCCGTTAGAGGGCAAGCAGATAGAATAACGGTTGTAATGCCTTTGCTTTATGAATCAAGACAACACAGAAGGAAGGGAAGGGAATCACTTGATTGTGCTCTTGCTCTTCAGGAATTGCAAAATTTGGGAGTAAATACAATTGTTACTTTTGATGCACATGATCCTAACATTCAAAATGCGGTTCCAACTAATATGTCGTTTGAAAGTTTTTATCCAACAAATACAATTTTAGAAGAATTTATTAAAAATGAAGATTTTAATCCAAATGATGTTAAGTTTATAAGCCCGGATGGTGGAGCATTTGATAGAGCAAAATTTTATGCAAATATGTTTCAAGCTGACATAGGAATGTTCCATAAAAGAAGAGACTATAGTGTTATAATTGATGGAAAAAGCCCAATAGTTGCTCATAATTATTTAGGTAGTGATTTAAATGGAAAAACGGCAATCGTGGTAGATGATATGATTGCATCTGGTGGTTCAATGCTAGACGTTGCTAAAGACTTAAAAGAAAGAGGCGCTAAAAAAGTATTTTTAATATCTACTTTTTCATTGTTTACTAGTGGTTTAGAAAATTTTAACGATGCGTATAAAAACAGATTATTTGATAGCCTTTATTCAACGAATTTAACTTATGTGGATTCTAAAATTCTTGATATGCCTTGGTATAAACAAATCGATTGTTCTAATTATGCATCGGATATAATTAACACTTTAAATACAAGTGGATCTGTTTCAGAACTTAAAAATGGTAAGCAAAAAATCTTAAAAATGCTAGATAAAAAGAAAAAGGAAAGTTTATAATTGTTTAAATTTTCTTTTTTTGTAGTATAATTGTATTTAAGGAGGAAAAATTATGACAATATTTTTATTAGTTGTTTTAACGTTAATGGTATTAGTTACTATGATATGTTCAATAATAACAACAATAATTGAAGTAAAGGATAAAAAACAAGGACATTTAGTTAAAAAAGTTTTGTCTATAACAGGCATTGTTTTAGTTATCACAATAGTAGTAGTTGCTGCGGTAGGTGTTTCTTATTTTAAAAAGGATAATGTTAAAGAAAATAATACAATTACTTTAGAAAATGCTGGATTTAATAGCGTTACTTTAGATGAATATTTAAATTTACTAAAAGGTTCTGAAAAAAGTGTTATTTTAGTAGCAAGACCTACTTGTAGTTTTTGTGAAATGTTTACCCCAGTTTTAAAACAAGCTAGCGAAGAATTAGGGGTAAAGATTAACTATATTAATATTGATGAATTTACGGATGATGATTGGACTAAATTTAATTCTTCATTAGAATATTTAAACACTGAAGAATGGGGAACACCACTTACTTTGATCGTTCAAAATAACGAAGCTGTCGATATAAATAGTGGATACGTTGAATTAAGTGAAATAAAAAAATTCTTTACGGATAATGGCCTTGGAGAATAAAAATGGACACTAGCGTATATGAAAGTTGCAAAAGCTTTTTAAAAAAATATCCTATGACGATTGCTTTTAGAGTAAAAAAACATTCTCAAGTGGTTCAAGAACACATAAATGATGATGAGGTTGTTTTGTTTACTTTTGCTGGTCAGAAGGATGCTAACATATTGCAACCTTTTTACACAACCGTAATTGTTTTTACTAACAAAAGGATGCTTCTTGGAAGAAAAAGGTATTTTGGAAGATATTATTATTCTTCAATTACTCCAGATATGTTAAATGATTTTCAAATTAAATCAAATATTTTATATGGTATGGTAGAAATTGATACGGTTAAAGAACATTTTATAATGAACTGTTTAGATAAGAAATCATTAACTTCAATAGAAGATGCTTTATCAAAATATTTGGTAAATGAAAAATTAAAATATTTGAAAAAACAATCTTAATAAAGTAATTTTATTTAGTCTACCAGTTATTGGTTTAATTTTCTTAATAATTTTTTCTTTAAATGATAAAAATATTAATGGAAGAAATTATGCAAGATCGTTTTTTCTGCCTGTATATAATTATTTTTGTAGTAATTATAATTTTAACTGTTGCTGGTGTATCATTTATAGAATTTTTAAATTAAATAAAAACTCGAGAAATCGAGTTTTATTTTTTTGAAATTTTAAAATATTAGATGTAAAAACATAAAACTATGATAAAATTATAATAAGAGGTGATATGTAATATGACTAACTTATGGTTATACATATTTATAATTATTGTTATTATTATTTTAGTTTCAATATTTATTATATATAACAGTTTTATTAAATTAAATAACAAAGTTAAAGAAGCTTTTTCTACGATGGATGTTTATTTAAAAAAAAGATGGGATTTAATTCCAAATATTGTTGAAACAGTAAAAGGATACGCAAATCATGAATCTAAAACTTTAAAAGAAATAGTTGATTTAAGAAGTAATGTTTATGATAAAATGTCGAGTGATGAAAAAATCAAGACCAATGAACAATTATCAATTGGGGTTAATAATATTATGGCTTTAGCGGAATCATATCCTGATTTAAAGGCCAGTGAAAATTTTATTAACTTAAGTAATCAACTTTCTAAAGTTGAAGATGATATTGCTAATTCAAGAAAATATTATAATGGAACAGTAAGAATTTATAATAATAAGGTTGAAATGTTTCCATCTAATATTATTGCAAAATTATTTGGTTATAAATCAAAATCAATGTTTGAAGCAAATGCTAATGAAAGAGAAAATGTAAAAGTTGAGTTTAATGAGGAATAAGATGCTAAAAAGATTTAATAAATTATTTTTATTTGTTGTAGTTATATTATTATTTTTATTTACTTGCCCTAAAAACATTTATGCACTATCACAGCAATATTTAGATATTAATGATAATATTAAGAATTCAACCCTTAAAAATCTATCATATGATTCAACCGGTATAGTTACTAATAATGATACTAAAATAAATATAATTCCTAGTAAAAGTAGTAAATATAGTATGTATGATTATGTAATAGATAAATATGATGTAAACATAGTGGTTAATGAAAATAACACTTTTAATATTACAGAAACCATAACAGCTTATTTTAATGTTCCAAAACATGGAATATTTAGAACTATTCCTATAAAAAATAAAATTATAAGATTAGATGGTACTACATCAACTAATCATGCCCGGGTATCAAACATAGATGTTGATAATGAATATACAATATCTAAAGAAAATGGAAATTATAAGATACAAATAGGATCGAAAGATCATGAAATAACAGGCGAGCAGACATATGTAATTAAATATACTTATAATTTAGGAAAAGATCCAATAAAAAATTATGATGAGTTGTATTATAATATAATCGGTAATGAATGGGATACCGTTATTGGTAATGTAACATTTACCATTATAATGCCAAAGGACTTTGATTCAAATAAATTAGGTTTTTCAGCCGGGAAAAAAGGATCAACTAGTAATGATAATATTAAATATAGTGTAAGTGAAAATACTATTTATGGAAGTTATGATGGGGTTTTAGAAGTTGGTCAAGCGCTAACAATAAGATGTGAACTTGATGATGGCTATTTTGTTAATGCTGGCCTACCATTTAGTTTAATTAATTATATTATTATTTTTACCCCAATATTATTTTTAATGTTAGCATTGTTTTTATGGTTTATATTTGGACGTGATGATCAAGTTATTGAAACGGTTGAATTTTATCCGCCAGCAGGACTTAATAGTTTGGAAGTAGGTTATTTATATAAGGGCAAAGCTGATAATAAAGATGTTACATCATTACTTATATATTTAGCAAATAAAGGATATATAAAAATAGAAGAAATAGAACAAAATGGTATGTTCTCAAAATCAAAAATATTTAAAATAATTAAATTAAAAGAATACGATGGAAATAATTTAAATGAACAAATATTTTTTAATGGTTTATTTAAGAAAAAAAGAACTGCTATTTCTTATGTTAAAGAGAATCAAGAAAATAATGTAGATGAAGTTACTTTTTTAGATTTATATGATAATTTTTACATTACAATAAATAGAATATTATCTAACATAAATAGTTCTGAAAATGAATATAAAATATTTGAAAAAAAAGCTTCTAGTAAAAAAATCTTAATTATTCTTATGATTATTCTAACTTATTGCTTAATTACGATTCCACCAGTCATTAATTATGGACAATTTGAACTTTTAATTTTTGCTCTTTTATTTCCTGGAATTAGTTTATATTTTATACTTAAAACATTATTTGGTAATAAATTAACGGTTTATGTTAATACTAAAGCTACTAACTCATATATAATGACTATAATTTGGGCATTATTATTTGGTGGTATTCCATGGTTATTTTTGGTTTTACCTTCTTTATTACAAGAAACAGCATATCTAGTTGGATATATAATTGGTATTATTTGTATTTTCGGAATGTCAATTTGCTTAAAATATTTACCAAAAAGAACAAAATATGGTAATCAAATATTAGGAAAATTAAAGGGATTTAAAAATTTTTTAGAAACTGCAGAAAAACAAAAATTAGAAGCATTAGTTATGCAAGAACCTGAGTATTTTTATAATATTTTACCATATACTTATGTATTGGGTGTATCAGATAAGTGGATTAAAAAATTTGAAAGTATATCATTACAGTCACCAACTTGGTATAATGGTACAAATGGTTTTGATATTACAATTTTTGGAGCAGCTATGGATAATGCTATGAGTTCATTTGATGATGCTACTTCATATAATTCATCTGATATATCATCATCAGGTGGTGGTTCTTCTGGAGATGGCTCCGGTGGTGGCGGAGGCGGTTCTTGGTAGTAAAATAAAAGGACAATTAATACTATTAATAAATAGTGTATAATTGTCTTTTTTATATTTATACAAACTTTAATTAACCTTTGTATTTTAATAAAATTGCAATAATTATAAAAATAATAGCTGGTAATAAAAATTCTATACCCCTTACTAAAATAAATACATAAAATGGACTAGAATTACAATTAGAATAATAAGTTATCCAGTCAAGATTTAGTATTATAATAAATCCTAGAATTAAAATTAGAGATATAAAGAATAAAATTAAACTTATTATTTTTTTAATACCTATTTTTTCCTTTTTTCTTTTTTTATTAATTATGTAAATTAATGATAGTAAAACGTAAGTTATAAAACAAAATATAAATAATAAATAAGTAAATGTTGTAAAAGTAGAAATATTTCCAAAATGATACAAGCTAAATATTTCAGCAATAAAAAAAGTCATTATTAAAGATAAAATAATAGTTACTAAGATTGTTAATATTTTTTTCATATTTTTCCCTTTATTGTTTGAAAAGTTAAATATCTATTTCTAATAGTATTATAGCACAAAATAGGTATGTATAAAAAATTTTGATTGTATGTTAAAATATATTTATGATAGATAATTTGTTATTATAGATTGGAGGATATTTAAAAATGACAAAAACAAATGCAAATGATTTTTTAGGTAAAGAGGTAACTGTAAAGATAGACAGACAACTAGGCTCAAGACATCCAAAACATGGATTTATGTATATGTTAAATTATGGTTTTATACCTAATACAATTAGTGGTGATGGCGAAGAGTTAGATGCTTACTTAGTTGGTGAATTTGAGCCAGTAGAAGAAAGCAAAGGTAAAGTAATAGCTATAATTCATAGGACAAACGATGATGATGATAAATTGGTTGTTTCTAAAGATAGTAAAGAATATTCAGATGATGCTATTAGAGCTATGACAGAATTTCAAGAACAATTTTTTGAATCAGTTATTATTAGATAAAAATTTAATGTAAGGGGGCAAAAATAATGGAACAATTAGAGTTAGAAAAGGAAAAGGCAAAGTTAAAGCAAATATTAGAAATAATAAATATAGTATTAAAAGATGAACAATTAGATTTGCAAAAATTATATAAAGATTTTATTGGTGATAGAGAAGAATTATGGCGTATTGCTGATACTAAAAAATTACATATTACTAATTTAGAAACTTCTCTTAATAAGCCTTATTTTGCCAGAATTGATTTTACAGCTGAGGATACTGGTAAAACTAGTACTATTTATATTGGTAACAATGGTGTTATGCAAGGTACTGATATAGTGGTTACTGATTGGCGAGCTCCAATATCTTCTCTATATTATGATGCGGAAATTGGTGAATGTAGTTTTGAAACACCAACAGGGGAAATTAAAGGTAATATGTCTTTAAAAAGACAATATGAAATTGAGGCAGGAGAATTATTAGAATGCTTTGATGTTGATTTAGTTTCAAATGATAATTTATTACAAAAATATCTTAATAGTAATAATGATACAAGATTGAAAAGCATTGTTTCAACAATTCAAAAAGAGCAAAATAGTGTTATTAGAAAACAAATTTTTAATAATTTAATTATACAAGGTGTAGCAGGTTCAGGAAAAACCACAGTAGCATTACATAGAATAGCATATTTAGTTTATAATTATATAAGAAATATAAAGCAAAACCAATATTTAATTATTGGACCTAACCCAGTATTTTTGAAGTATATAAAATCAGTTTTACCAGATCTTGATGTAAATGGTGTAGAACAATGTACTTATGAAGATTTTGCTAAACAATATATAGGGGAAGATATAAATATTACTTCTTCAGATAAGAAAGTTACTAATCATATAGTTGGAAAAGTTACTTCAGGAATTGATGGATTCAAATGTTCAATGCAATATAAAGAAATGTTGGATAAGTTTTTGAAAGTATATTTTTATAGTATAACTGCAAAACCATTAATGTTAGGTGATTTTGAAGTTTTATCAAAAGATGAAATAACAAAAGCATTTCAAAGTACTGCACATGATTATTTTAATAATTTAAATAACAGAATTGAAATTACTATTGATAGGCTTTGTAAATTAGTCGAAAAAAAACAAGACTCAATTTATCATGATTATGGTGATTATTCTTTTGAATTATTTAAAACTGCAAAAACTGATGCAGAAAAAAACAAGTTAAGAAGTATGTTCGCAAAGGATAGAACTGAAATTTCAAAAAATTGCAGAAGTATTATAAGGAAGTATTTCACTAAAAGCAAAATTGATTCTACAAAATTATATAAATTATTTATTAATACAATTACTGACTTTGATATTTATAACTATGACAAATTAGTTCAATTAAAAAAAGAAACAAGTAAAAGTATTAAAAATAATGCCTTTGATTTTGAAGATTTACCAGCTTTAATGTATATAAAATCAGTTATAGCACCAAATAAAGATTATGAAAAAATTAAACATGTTGTTATTGATGAAGCACAAGATTTTGGTGAGTTTAATTTCTATGTAATGAAAAAAACATTACCATCTGCAACATTTAGTATTTTTGGTGATTTGGCTCAATCAATTTATGATTACA
Source organism: uncultured Bacilli bacterium (assembly GCA_947623685.1). Lineage (GTDB taxonomy): Bacteria > Bacillota_I > Bacilli_A > RF39 > UBA660 > Aphodocola. The sequence continues at coordinate 47,639 of CANQHF010000004.1, forward strand.
GGGGAATTAGAAGTTGGGATGAGGTAAACTCAGCTATGTTTGATAACAAAGGTGAAATAATATATTTTAATAAAAGTTATCGTACAACTGCTGAAATAATGGAAGTTGCTGATGATGTTGCAGAGAGTATAGGTTTAAATCGTTCTGCGCTTGTTATAAGACATGGTGAAGATGTTCATATAAGCGAAGTTGTTCAAGAAGATGAAATTCCACAATATATTACAAAAAAGATAACGGAATATAAACAAAAAGGTTATAGAACTATTGCTGTTATAAGCAAAACTGATTTACTTTCTAATTATATTAATGATGATTTAAATGCTTTAGGTTTAAATATTCCAAATGTAACTGCTAACGATGATGTAAATGATGAGAAGTTTAGAATCTGTACTATTTCTAATCAACTTGCAAAAGGATTAGAGTTTGATGCTGTAATTATAAATAATGCAAATGAAAGGCTATATTCATCTGATAATAATTTAGATATGAAATTATTATATGTTGCAATAACAAGAGCCTTACATGAATTAGATATTGTTTATAATGGTACTTTAACAAAATCATTGGGAAATAGTTTAAAGAAAAACAAAATTCGCCAATTGTTAAGGTCTAAATAAATTTTAATAATTAAAAAAATATGGCAATTCATTTTGAAAAATAGAGATATAGTGTTTATAGAACAATTGATTTGTATAAATTAACACTAGTTTTGTATTTTTTCATTAATACTTAATACTAAATTATCAAAAAATGCAATGTCAAAATAAAAAACAGGATATGGAATGGCACCAAACGGAGATTAAAACTCTTATTTCATAAGAATTTTTCTCCGTTTTTTTGGTGCAAAAATATTTTCGCACTTGCGAAAATGAGTATATTTATATGCAAAGTATATGTACTTTTTGTTAAAAGTCTTATTTTATAAGAAAAGACTATATGCACTTTTTAAGAATTTACTAGATTTTACTTTTTTTAATCATTTCTATTATCTTTATTAACAACAAAAAATCACATAAATATCAAATACTATGAACTTGTTATATAAAAATAAAAACTCGCTAGTGTGCGAGTTTAAATCTCAATGGAGCAAGTGAGGAGAATCGAACTCCCGTCTCAGCCTTGGCAAGGCCGCGTACTAACCGTTGTACTACACCTGCATATAAATTGGAGGGGCCAGACGGATTTGAACCGACGATCGTGGAGTTGCAGTCCAATGCCTTACCAACTTGGCTATAGCCCCGTGTAGAAAATTATAACATAATTAATAAATAAATATCAAGTGTTATTCTTTATATTTTATGTAATTTAATTAATTATATTTCATAAAGAATAATTTTTTTAATATGTTTAATACTAATTATGAAAGGAAAAATAAAATGGAAGAAAATTTAAATGTATTGGATGAATTAAATAAAGGTGCAACTATGGGAATGGATGCAATAAATTTTGTTTTAGAAAAAGTTGAAGACGATGGTTTTAGAACCGTTTTGGAAAAGCAGTATGCTGATTATGAAGCCGTTTCTAAAAAAGTAGAAGAAATTTATTCAAAATATAGTTCTAAAAGTCCTCACGAAACAAATGCAATTAACAAAGCTATGACGTGGTATGGGGTTCAAATGAAAACTTTTGCAGATAAGAGTAACTCAAAGATTGCAGAACTTCTACTTCAAGGTACTAACATGGGAATAATAGAAGGAAGAAAGCTTCTTAATAATAAGAAGGTTGATAAGGAAATTAACAAATTATTAGATGCCTTTGTTACCATGCAAGAAAATTGTGTTGAAGTATTAAAAAAATATTTATAACCAAACCAAAATGGCTTGGTTTTTCTTTACACTTTAAAAAAATATATGTTTATTACTTTCTTTATTATATTATAATATTATTAGATTATAGCGTATAATTACATAAAATAAAGTGGAGGTTAATTATGAAGTATATAATAGATACTGATCCAGGAATAGATGATGCCATAGCAATTATGTTAGGAGTTAAGAATAATTTAGACATAATCGGTTTTACTTTGGCAAGTGGTAATATTCCAACTTATAAATCAGAGAAAAATCTTAAAGTAATACAAGATTTTTTAAATAGTAACATAAAAATGTATAAGGGTTCTTTTGAAAATAAGTGTGATCATAAGACAGCTGAATATGCTCATGGAATAGATGGCCTTGGTTATGCTGTTTTTCCAGATAATAATAAAAGAAAATTTGAAAAGTTAAAAGCTGAAGATTTCATCATAAAATCATCAAAGAAATATAAAGATGATTTAACCATTGTTTGTTTTGGACCACTTACGAATTTAGCAAACGCGATAAGAAAGGATAAAAACTTAGCAAAAAGATTAAAACACGTTTTGATAATGGGCACAACTTATAATCCGGAATCAACAAGCGCATATTTAGAGTTTAACGTAAACGTTGATCCTTCTTCTGCAAGGGTGGTATTTGATGCTCCCTTTGATGACATAAAAGTAGTTACTCATGAAATAGGAGTAAGGTCATTTGTTGAAAAAGAATACGTAGAAAATTTAAAAAATTCTGATAAATTATTATCTAGGTTTGTTGGATTAATTTCTGAAAAATACATTGAGTTTAGTTATGATAATTATGGTACTATTGGATTAGGCACCCCAGATCCTACCACGATGGCATCATTAATTGATCCTAACATTATTAAATTTGAACCATGTCAAGTAGAAATTGTATCAGAAGGAAGTAAAAAAGGAGAATGTCATATTAAACTTACTGATAAAAGTAATATAATGGTATCGGTGGATTTTGATTTAGAAAAATTTAGAGATGTATTTAAAAAGACATTTAATTAAAGAGTTAAAAAGTTAACTCTTTTTTTCATATAATAAATTAGGTGATTAGTGTGAATAACGAACAAAGTGTTTATGCTGTTGCAAATATAGCTGGTGATATTTCTTCTCCAAATTTAAAGGGGCTTGCTTATTTTATGCCATTTAAGGATGGTACAATGGTAGAAGTTGAAGTATCAGGACTACCAGGATATAAACCGTATGAACTTTTTCCAATTCATATTCATGATGGGAAAAATTGCGATATTTCAACAAGCGGAACGTTTGATAATGTAAAAGGTCATTATAATCCAACCAATGAAGAACATCCATATCATGCCGGTGATATGCCTGTTTTATTTTCCAATAATGGGTATGCGTATATGAAATTTTATACAACGAGATTTAAACCATTTGATGTAGAAAATAAATTAGTTATTATTCACGAAGCAGTAAAAAATGAAAACACAAGTTCTTTTGGCAGAAAAATAGGGTGCGGTAAAATAGAAAAATATAAATTATAAAAAGAATCAAGACCTTGATTCTTTTTTTGTTAATAAACTTTTAATAAACATTAATAATAAAATGATAAACATAGGTAATGCAATAATTATAACATAGTAATTTTTCATAAATATTATTGATTGCGTTATGCTTCCAAATATAAATTCTCCTAAAACTAGGCACAATATAGCAACTATAATAATTATTAATTTACTTATTTTTTTATTTTTATTAATTTTTTTAACACCACAAATTATTCCATATAAACTTATGTTACATAAAGCGAGCATATAAAATATCCATCTAAATGCAAGTAAGTTTTCTAAATGTAATTCGGAGCCAGAAAGACCTATTTTTTTAAGTAATATATATTCTGGATATCTAAATGAAACTGATATTTTATAACCAAAACACGTTATTACAAAAAACATAACAACACATAATGAAAGTGAACTTATTAAATAAAATATTATTATGTTTCGATTATATTTTTTTGGATCTTTAATACTTGATTTATTAATGGTAAGAAGAAGCATACTTAAAATTGATGTTGAACTAGCATGGTATATCGCTCCGTTTAATATGTTAGTTATGTAATTATTTCCGTTAATAAGTGGAAACACGTTTGAAATATTTATAAATTTAATTAAGAAAAACTCGATGATAAACATAAATAGAAGGCTTGCAAAAAATGATAATTGTGATATTCTTGCAATTGTTTCTATTCCGTTAAAACAAATTATTAAACTGGTTACTAAAACAAGTATACCAACAAAGATGTAAGGTGTATTTTGCATGTATTTGCTGGTTATGAAAATAACGATGGATCTTATTGCAACGGTAAGCATAAACATATATATTAAAAATATTAATATGTTTAGTATGGCACCAATTTTTTGACCAAACATTTTTGTTATTTTTTCATATATGTTTAATTTTGGTAAGTAAGAATTTACTTTTAGATACATTAAAACGGGAATAATTCCTATGATGGTTCCAAGCAGCATCGCTAATAATACTTCGTTACTTGATTTTCTAAGTAATATTATATCTCCTATTCCTAAATATAAACTACAACATATTAAAGCAAAAAACATGCCCATTTGTATTTTTGATATCTTGTTATTCATTACTTTTGGCCTCCTTAATTGCTTTAATAGAAAGTTCCGTTGATGTAATTTCTGTGTTTACTTTAAAATTAAAATTTATATCTTTTATGATGCTTTTTTTGTTATATCCTAGTTTTTTCATTTCATTATAATTTTTTTCATAAAATTTTTCTCCATATCTTAATGCATCAGATGAGTTTTCTTTATATAATTTATTAGATGCCTTAACAACTAAATTTTTAACTTTTTTAGACACTTTTTCTTCTAATTTCTTAATGCTTTTGTTATCTTTTATAAAGTCAGCGGAACAATTACATTCTAATAAATCTGCTTTAATACCAATGTTAACGTTAACGGTTGGTTTTTTATTTTTAAATGATGTTTCTTCTTTTATATTTGCTTTTTTAACTCTTACGGTAGCATAATTTTTTTCATCGCATTTTATGTTAATATAAGTTTCTTTTTGAGTTTTTGCAAGAAAATTATAACCCGTGCTTTCATCATTTGTTAAATAACCTTTAAGTTTATTATTTTCAAAATAAGCTAGAGCATCAAACTTAAGTTTGGCGGCAGGATCACTATCGGTTATGTTATCCATTTTTTCTCCTTCTTTTACTTCTCCAGTTATTTTGATTGTTGGAATAACTGGCTGCACGCCTTTGTTTGTTAAATCTGATATGAATTTATCAATTGTTATTATTGTTAAGGTCCCACTAAAGTTATCTGCTATGTTTAAAGTTGATTTTAAATTAGTTGATGGAATTGTTTCAAGTGGAGTAATTACTTTTAATATATTATAAGCTTTACTTTCTTTTGCAACCATTACTAAAGCATCTTTTTCTATTTGTGCATCACGCATAAAATAGTCCAGGTAATTTAATGGGTCTTTTTCTTTTAATAATTCTTCACTAAGAACCAAAACTTCGTTATGTCCTAAATATAATTCTTTTGGAGAATCTAACATTATTTTTTCAAGCGCTTGATAGATTGTGCTACCACTTGCTTTATAAAAAGTAATTAAACTAGTATCAGTTTCTTCATCTTTTTTGGCATTCATTATTTGAATTCCTACTTCATATTTATCACTATCATTATCATCTTTATCAATTGATATACCAGATACGATGGCATAGTCATTTATTTCTTTGTAATTAAAACACCCGGTTAGCGATGTTAACATTATTATAATTATTAAAATTTTAATTATTTTCTTCATCATTATCCTCCTTGGTGTAAACGTTTTGTGGATGTAATTTTGAAGTTTTATCTAGTATTATCGCATCTTTTTGAGCGTTTTTGTTAAAAGGTTCAAAAGGAGCCAAAAATGATTTTCCACAGGATTTATGACTTGCTAAAAGTGCTATTAATATTATGCATCCAAACATTACCCCAACGAAGCCAAAAAGTGATGCAAGAATAATTAGAATTAGTTGCCACCATCTAATTGAATTTATTAATTCAATTGAAGAAAAGGCAAGGGAAGCAACACTTGATATACCAACTATTATGATTGTAATAGGAGATACAATACCTGCTTCAACGGCAGCTTGACCCAAAACTAAACCACCAACGATTGAAATAGAACTTCCTCCTTTACCCGGAAAACGCATATCACCTTCTCTTAGTATTTGAAACATAAAACTCATTACTAAAATTTCAAAAACGGTTGGAAACGGAACTCCATCTCTTTGAATGGAGAAGTTTATTAAAAGCCCGCTCGGGATGGATTCTAGATTATATGACATTAATGATATGTATATGGCAGGTGTTAAAATAGCAAGTATCATAGCAATTATTCTAACGATTCTAGTTCCGAAAACATTTAACCCTTTTTCGTAATAATCATCTGGATTTTTAAAAAAGTCAATGAACATACATGGTAAGATTATTACCTGATTTGAGTTTTCTACCATAAGAACAACTCTTCCTTGAAGAAGCATCTGACACGCAAAATCAGGCCTTTCAGTTGTTAAATTAGTTGGAAATATCGCTCTGTTTGGATTACTTATTGCATCAAGAATATAGTTTGTGCTGCCAACGTATTCAATGTCAATGTTATTTATTTTACTTGTAATATTATCGATTAGTTTCTGATTGCAAACTCCATTAATGTAAAAAAGGGCAACCTTTGTTTTACTTTTTTTACCTACGATAAATTCATTAAACCATAAATCTTCACTTTTAATTCTTTTTCTTAAAAGTCCTGTGTTTGTTTCATAATTTTCCGTAAATGAATCACTAGGGCCTTTTAGGCTCTGTTCATTTTGACTTCTTTGAATGGGGCTGTTTAATTGGGCTTTGTTCTCAAACGCAATTATTTTACTTTCGTTATCAAAAATTATTAACGTAAATCCATTAAAAAGGTAATATAATGCATCTTCCATAGTTGTTATTTCTTTTAAACTATTATTTGGAATGTAGTTTTTAACGTATGAAAATAAATCATCTATTTTTAAATGATTTTTTTCTTCATCCATTCTTCTTAAAATAAAATCATTTATGCTAGAAGCAGAACTAACGGTGTTAGCATATACTAAGGTTATTATTTTTTTATCAATTGGAAAGTCTTTATATGATACATCAGAGGCGTTACCCGTTCTTTTTTTAATTTCTTCAATTATTTTTTCTCTGTTTTTTTCTAATGTCATATTATCCCTCTTTTTTTAATAGTATTAACCATAAACATAAAAAAAATTACAAAAAAAAGGAGATTACACGGTTTCCCATGCAATCTCAAAAAGAATAAAAAGGGGTTGGCTAGTTGTGATACTAGCACCAGCTGATATTTTTCCAGCTGGTGCCATTTATACTACTCAAAATGACTTTAAAAGTCAACCTTTTTTTTACAATTTTTTAAAAAAGTTTTACTAAAGTTTATAACTGTAATTGATTTGCAAACAATCGTTTGTTATAATTATCTTGGACGTAAGAAAGGTAAGCGTATGAAACTTGAAGATTTATCAAAAATAGGAACGAAATCAGTAAAACTTTTAAATAATCTTGGTATATATAGCGTGGATGATTTAATAAGAAATTATCCATATCGTTTTGATGTGCTTAAAAAAAGGGATATTAACGATAATAGGTTTTATGATAATTTTGTAAGTGATGGGGTTGTTTTATCTGACCCGGTGCTAAGTTTTTTTAGAAAAAAAATGAATAGGTTAACCTTTAGATGTAACGTTCAAAATAAATTAGTTAAGGTTACTATTTTTAATAGAGCTTTTTTAAAAAATAGTATTATACCTGGAAAAACAATTACTATAATAGGAAAATATAATCCTAAAACAGAAACGATAACTGCTAGTAACATTATTTTAAGAGATCTTTTAAATGGTTTTGAAATAATTCCCATTTATCATTTATGCAAGGGAATTTCTACTAAGCAAATGTCTAATTACATAAATACTGCTTTATTAAGTAGTAAAATAAAAAACAATATTCCAGATGAACTTATAAACAAATATGATTTTATAAGCGAAGATGAAGCACTTAAAATAATTCATAATCCAAAAGATGAGATAAGTTTAAAAAAAGCATTAAAAACGCTTAAGTATGAAGAACTATTTACTTATATGAAAAACGTAAGATTATTAAAACAAAAAAATGAAGAACATAATCCTTTATATATAAAAAAAATTGATGACGAAAAAATTGAATCGTTTATTAAAAGTCTTCCTTTTGAACTTACTTTAGATCAAAAAAGCGTTATAACACAAATGTTGCAAGATTTAAAAAGCGATACTAAGATGAATAGACTTCTTCAAGGTGATGTTGGTTCTGGTAAAACGGTTGTAGCGTTCGTTTTAGCTTATGCTTGTTATACTGCAAATTATCAAAGTGCATTAATGGCTCCTACCGAAATTCTTGCCGTACAACATTATGAAAATGCGTTAAGATTATTTAAAGACACAGATTTTAAAATAGCACTTCTTACAGGTAAGATGAAAGCTAAAGAAAAAAAAGAAATTTATGAAAAATTAATCAATGGTGAAATTAATTTTTTAATAGGAACGCACGCCTTAATTAGTGATGATGTATCTTGGGATAATTTAGGTCTTGTAATAACTGATGAGCAACATAGATTTGGTGTTAATCAAAGATTAAGATTAAAAAATAAGTCAGTAAGTCCTGATGTACTTATGATGAGTGCAACACCTATTCCAAGAACTTATGCTCTAACGATTTATGGAGATACTGATGTATCTAGCATAAAAAATCTACCAAAGGGAAGAAAAAAAGTTATAACGTACGTTAAAAAAACAAGTGAGTTAAAAAGTGTTTTAGAAGGTATATATAACGCTTTAAAAAATGGTAACCAAGCATATGTTATATCCGCAATGATAGAAGAAAATGAAGATACTGATTATACCAATGTTTATGATTTAAAGCACAAATTTGAGCTTGCCTTTAAAAATTATAGTGTGGAAATATTGCATGGTAAAATGACGCCTGAAGAAAAAGATAAAATAATGAATGACTACATAAATAAAAAGATTAACATTCTTATTTCAACTACCGTAATTGAAGTTGGAATAGATGCTCCAAACGCAACCGTTATGGTGATTTTTGATGCTGATCGATTTGGTCTTTCAACCCTTCACCAATTAAGGGGTAGAGTAGGAAGAAATAACATTCAGTCTTATTGTTATTTAATAAGTGATAAGGACAAAGAAAGATTAAGAATTATGGAAGAAGAAAATGATGGTTATAAAATAAGTGAAGCCGATTTTAAATTAAGGGGACAAGGTGATTTGTTTGGTAATCGTCAAAGTGGTGCTTTATCATTTAAATTATCTGATGTAAGGCGTGATTATGATTTGCTTGTTAAAGTAAGAGATGATGTAAATTGCTACTTTAAAAAAGAGTTTCAATAATGTATAATAATATATAAGAAATGGGTGATTTTGGTATGGATGAAAGAATTTCGGTAGGAGCTGCAGCTAATTATATTGTATCTTTATATGAAAAATTAGATAATAAATATATGGCTGGGCCAATCTTTGTAGAAAAGTTAGTGTTTATTGCTAACTTAAGACATTTTTACAAAACAGGTTATTGTTTTTTGCCTGTTGATACACAATATATTAGTTATCCGCTTGGAATTGTTGGCCTAAGAGATACAATTACCGACTATATATCTTCTGGTGATAAAGTTAATAAAATTAACTATTTATTAAAAGAAAAGCATAAATTAATGTTTGAAAATAAAGAACCTAAAAACTTTAAAGTTAAGGAATATTTATCAGAAATAGAAAGTATTGATTCATCGATTAAAGATGTTTTATTAGAAACGTTTATTGCGTTTGGTTCATTTGAAGGTGGTACACTTTTAAATATGTATTTAGAAATAAAAGAAGCTTCAAAATATAAAAATAAAAAAAGAGGTTTTATATTAAATGAACCTGATTTAAAAAATCTTATTCCTACAAAGATTATAAAAAATGATTTATATCAATATATAACTGGTGGATCGAATTTTGTTATAGCAACAATATTAAGAAAAGAAACTGTTGATTTTATAGAAAGTGTTTTAAAAATGCCTTTAGAACAATTTGATTTATTAAAGTATAGTGAAAAAGAAGAAGTAATTAATAACCTGAATTACACAAAAAAAATAAAAAAATAAATGATATATGAAAGTTTTTAATAAGTAACATATCCTAAATAAAATATAATAATATAAAAAAGTTTTATTTTTTTTCTAAAATTTAGGGGGGATTTTAATAGTTACGGAGAATAAAAAAGTGGGAGGTGGTTTTGATATGGAAAATAAAATAGCTTTATTTGAAGAAAAAGAAATAAGAAGAGCGTGGCAAGATGAAAAGTGGTATTTTAGTATAGAAGATATAGTATATGCGCTTACGGATTCTAATGATCCTAAACAATATATAAATAAATTAAGAAAAAGAGATAAAATACTTAGCCAAGGGTGGGTACAAATTGTACATACCCTTAAAATGAAAACGAATGGTGGTATGCAAAAAATAAATTGTGCGGATACTGAAGGAATTTTACGTATTATTCAGTCTATTCCATCAAAAAAAGCCGAACCATTTAAAAGATGGCTTGCGAAAGTAGGTTCGCAAAGAATTGAAGAAATAAATAATCCTGAACTTGCAATGGATAGAATGAAAAGATTGTATGAGCAAAAAGGTTATTCTAAAGCTTGGATCCAGCAAAGAGAGCGTGGCATAACAACAAGACATAATTTAGTGGATGAATGGAAAGAAAGAGGAGCTAGTAACTCACTTGATTATGCAATACTTACAAACGAAATATATAAATCTGGTTTTGGGTTAACTGCTAAAGAATATAAAAAAATAAAAGGAATACACGATAGTAAAAATTTAAGAGATTCTATGACTAATATAGAACTTGCCTTAACTAATCTTGGAGAAGCCGCAGCCGTAGAAATTCATAAGAGTAATGAAAGTATTGGTATGAATAATTTAAAAAGTGATGTTATAGATGCAGGTGGTGTTATGAAAAAAGCTAAAGATGAGTTAGAAGATAAAATTAAAAAACCTGTGGTTTCTAGTGAAAATTATATTGATTTAACTAACAAAAACAGATTGAATTGAAAAATAAAAAACCACTTATTTTGTCAGTGGTCTAAAGAAACTATTAACGTGGTTTCTTTTTTAGTTATTACTTTGTAATTTTGATAACATGGTTTGTATTTTGTTTTCTTCTACGTTACTTATTGTATACCAACCATATTTAGTCATTTCATCATATGTATCAGCTTGACTATCCATAATATCATCTAGGCAACTTTTAAGCACTTTTCTAGAATCTTCGTTAGAACTTTCAAGTGTGCCATGAACGTATACTTCAACGGTACTTTTTAATATAAGTAAGTAGTTTTCCATTATTAGTTTATCATTCATTTGCTTTTTCCTCCAATAAGTTCATTAATGATTGTTTCATATTGTTGTGTTTAGATAACTCATCATTCATGAAATTTTTTAAGTCATCATCTTCTAAATTTTCAACGCCAGCTTCTATTATTTTAATCATGTTAGCTTCATGTGATATGGCGTCTTCAAAATAAAGTAATTCTTTTTGTGTCATTTTTTCATCCTCCTAGCATTATTATGGTTCATATTATAAAAAATAAACATTTTAAACAATAAAAAAATAAAGTTGCAAATATACTGGTTTTTTCGTATAATATAATACATAAAGATAAGAAAGTATTTGGAGGCTTACTTTTTATCTAGCGCCAGGCCCTTAAATGGGTGACGAGGTATGATGATTATCGAAATTTTCGGCGGATGTCATCACGGATGTTTCTGGAATTCGTAAGAAGTACTTTTAAAAAATAAAATAAACATTATAACAAAGGAGTATTTCACACAGTTGTTTTTACTATGCAAAAAGGAGAAAGATATGTGTGGAATAATTGGATACGTAGGCAAAAATAATAACTGCGTACGTGTTTTAATCGACGGTTTAGAAAAATTAGAATATAGGGGGTATGATTCTGCTGGAATAGCATATTTTAATGACGGTAAAATAAATATATTTAAAGAAAATGGAAAGTTAGAAAACTTAAAAAACAAAATAGATTTATCAAGTAGTTCTAACATTGGAATAGGACATACCAGATGGGCTACTCATGGTAAGCCTAAGAAAGAAAATTCTCATCCTCATCAAGTTGGAAAATTTACGATCGTACATAATGGAATAATAGAAAATTATGGAGAAATAAAAACTGATTTAGAAAAAAAGGGATATGTATTTAAATCAAATACAGATACGGAAGTTTTGTGTGCGCTATTTGATTATTTATATAAAAGTTGTAAAGACGTTTTAAAGGTAATAAAAAAAGCAAGTGAAATTATTAAAGGCTCTTATGCGGTAGGTATTTTATGTGATGATAAAAAAGACAAAATATACGTTATAAAAAATAAAAGCCCTTTAATTATTGGCGTTGGAAAAGATGAAAATTTTATAGCTTCTGATGTTCCAGCTATCCTTGATAAAACAAATTATTATATATCATTAGAAGATAATGATTATGGGGTTATAACTAAAGATGAAATAAAAATTTATAATAATGAAAAGTTAAAAAATTATGATGTGGAAAAGTTTGAATTTGATGCTGATTTAATGGATAAAAAGGGATATCAACATTATATGTTAAAAGAAATTCATGAACAGCCAGACGTGTTTAAAAAAACGGTTAATGATTACGTTAATACAAGCCTTGATGGATTAATTAAAAAAATGCCAGATTTTACTAAATATAATAAAATTAGAATAGTAGCATGTGGTAGTGCTACCCATGCAGCATTAGTTGGAAAGCAAATGCTAGAAGAATACGGTAATGTTAAAACTGATGTTGAAACGGCAAGTGAGTTTAGGTATAGTAAGCCATTTTTAAACAAGGATGAATTAGTCATCGTAATATCTCAATCTGGTGAAACGGCTGATACTTTGGAGGCTTTAAAACTAGCTAAAGATAATGGAAATGATACCTTGGGAATAATTAATTCCAAAGGAAGTTCTATCGCAAGATGTGCAGATATGGTTTTATACACTAAGGCAGGTAAAGAAATTGCTGTTGCAACAACCAAGGCATACTCTGCTCAAGTTGCAATGCTATCATTAATTGCTCTTAATCTTTCTTATAAAAAAGATTTAATTTCAACTCATGAGATTAAAGAAATTTTAAATAGTATAAGAACCTTACCTAGTCAAATGCAGGAGTTATTAAGTAACGAAGGAGAATATAAAACAATTGCAGAAAAATTAGCTAGCCATAACGATATATTCTTTATCGGAAGAAAAGTAGATTATGCTTTAGCGCAAGAAGGTTCATTAAAACTAAAAGAAATATCATATACTCATAGTGATGCTTATGCAGCAGGAGAATTAAAGCATGGTACGATATCATTAATTGATGAGAAAACACCAGTGATTGCAATTGTAACAGATGAGTCTGTTGCTGCTAAAACAATAAGTAATATGATTGAAGTAAAATCGCGTGGGGCGGATGTTTTATATATAACAAATAGGTTAGATGATGTAGAAGATGGATTATATGATAAAAAACTTGTAATTCCTCTTACCCATAAACTTTTTCAACCACTTCTTACCATAATTCCACTTCAAATGATTGCTTATGAAGTTGCTAAAATAAAAGGTTGTAACATTGATAAACCAAAAAATCTAGCAAAGTCGGTAACGGTAGAATAAAAATTTAATAAAGTAATTGACAAGTTTGAAAAAAATATATATTATTATAATAGCGTGATGATATCACGCAAGGTACTTTTACGATTTTAGTTGAAAGTACAACCAAAACCCCCTTGGAGCCTTAAGGCTCCGCTTTTTTTATTTATATTGATAAAATAGTGTTATAATATAGTTGTTAAGGAAAAGATATATTATGATAAAGATAGAAGATTTTGAAAAAGTAGATATGAGAGTAGGAACCATAATAAGTGCTAGCATAAATAAAGGTGCAAGAAAACCAGCATATAAATTAACCATTGATTTTGGTGATTTAATTGGTGTTAAAACGTCATCTGCCCAAATAACAGGTTTATATAAACCAGAAGATTTAATAGGAAAAAAGATAGTTGCTGTAATTAACTTTGAGCCAATTAAAATATCAGAAGTAAAAAGTGAAGTAAGATTACTTGGGGCTGATACTTCTGGTGGGGTTTGCTTACTTACTTTTGATAAAGAAGTTCAAAATGGAATGAGAATATATTAATTATTAGAAGGTTGATATAAAATGGAAAAATATAAGGAAGTTGAAAGAAGCATAATAAAAAGGTTTCGAAAAGAAATTTGGCGTCAATTCATAAAGGCCGTAAGTGATTATGAACTAATTGATGAAGGTGACAGCATAATGGTGTGTATATCTGGTGGTAAGGATTCTTTTTTGCTCGCTAAATGCATTGAAGAATTACAAAAACACGGTAAAAAGCACTTTAACGCAAAGTATGTGGTTATGAATCCAGGATATACTGATTATAATCTAAATATGATAGAAAAAAATGCAAAAACATTAAATATTCCAATAGAGATTTTTGAAAGTGATATTTTTAGCGTAATTGAAAACGTAGAAAAAAGTCCATGCTATTTATGTGCTAGGATGAGAAGGGGGTATTTGTATAGTAAGGCTAAAGATTTAGGATGTAATAAGATTGCTTTAGGTCATCATTTTGATGATGTTATAGAAACAACGTTACTTTCTATGTTTTATTCATCTGAAATTAAGACCATGATGCCTAAGTTACATAGTGATAACTTTAAGGGGCTAGAACTTATTAGACCATTATATCTTGTAAAAGAACAAGACATAATTTCTTGGAGTAAGTTTAATGGTTTAAATTTTATTGATTGTGCTTGTAAGGTTACTTCTAAGTTAGAATATGAAAAAAAAAGTAAAAGACAAGAAGTAAAAAGTATTATAAAAAAATTAAAGGCAAATAATAAAAACGTGGATTATAATATTTTTAAAGCGTTAGATAACGTTAATTTAAACTGCGTTTTAGGAACCAAAGAAAATGGTGTGTATAAAAGTTTTTTAAATGATTATGAAAGGAAATGATAAAAAATGGATAAGAAGAAAGTTTATTTTACAAAAAATTTAAGTAAGGAAAGTTTAATTAAGATTTATGATGCCGTGGGTAAAAAGTTAGAAGGGAAAGTAGCGGTTAAGGTTCATTCTGGTGAAGCGGGTAACCAAAACTTTTTACATCCTGAATATTTTAAGGATATTATTAATTACGTTAATGGTACGGTAACAGAATGTAATACGGCCTATGATGGTAAAAGAAATTCTACCCAAAAGCACGAAAAATTAATGGAAGATCACGGATGGAAAAAGTATTTTAAAGTTGATATAATGGATGCTTTTGGTCCGGATAAAAAACTTGATATTCCAAATGGTAAGGTAATTAAGGAAAATTACGTTGGAAAAAACATAGATAATTATGATTCAATGCTTGTTTTATCTCATTTTAAAGGTCATCCTATGGGTGGCTATGGTGGTGCGTTAAAGCAATTATCAATTGGTTGTGCATCATCTTATGGAAAAGCGTATATCCACGGAGCGGGTAAGCCACAAGAAATGTGGACGGCAAATCATGATAAATTTTTAGAAGCTATGGCAGATGCTGCATCATCGGTTATAAAACATTTTAATGGAAACATCGTGTATATAAATGTTATGAGTAATATGAGTGTTGATTGCGATTGCTGTGCGGTTGCAGAAGATCCTTGTATGAAAGATATTGGTATTTTAGCATCACTTGATCCGGTTGCAATAGATAAGGCTTGCTTGGATTTAGTTTATAATAGTAATGATCCAGGTAAAGATCATCTAATTGAAAGAATAGAATCAAGAAATGGTATTCATACCATTGATAGTGCTGAAAAATTAGGTTTAGGTTCTACTGACTATGAATTAATTGAAATATAATAAAATTTATTTTTAAGACTGATTATTCAGTCTTTTTTGTGCAATAAAATAGGAGACCAACTATGAAAAGTCAATAGTTTTTTTGAAAAGAAATTAAAATAATTAAAAAGCAAAAATTATTTCACAGCAACGCACCGTAAAGTGAGGTTACGGTTACGATTTTTGTCAATGAAGACAATAAAATAAGCAAAGTTCTTTGAAAAAATTAATCTAAATTAAAATTGACATTATGCTTTAACATATAAAAGATAGTTCTAACTAATTTTCCAGCACAATGACCTAAAGAATTGTAATGGAGTTTACCTTGAAGTCTTTTAGTGTTATAATAGTTACTGAAAGTTTTAGTGTTTAATTGAACATTGTTCGCTGCAAGAATAAGGGCATAACGAAGTAAAGAAGAACCATGTTTGCTCATTCTTGTAGATGACGCATTAAAAGTGCCGGACTGTTTAACTGAAGGATCTAGTCCTGCAAACGCTAAAACTTGACCCGGATTATTAAAGCGATTAATGTCACCAATTTCAGAAATGATAATGGCAGCAGTCATATCACCAATACCTGGAATTGAAGTAATGACATTGTCGCTTTTTTTAATAAAATCACTAACTTGCTTTTCAATATCATTAATTTGAGATTCAAGTAGTTCAATCAATTCGATAGTCATTTTAATTTGGATAGATAATGCGGAATTGTTAATACCAACTGAATTAGAAGCTAACTTTTTAAGTTCAACAGCGCGAGATTTATCATATTTTCCACGAGAGTTTTTAATTAGTAAATTAGAAAGTTTAGTTAAGTTAACATTAGAAATATCTTCAGGTGATTGATACAGTTTTAAAAGTTCGTGAGCAGTTTTAATATCTAGGTTATTTTTAAAGAAACTATTTAATTCTGGAAATAATTGATCAACGTACGTTTTTAATTGAATTTTAGCAGCAGAAGCTTTATCCTTGAGGTCTTTATGAAATCTACAAAGAGATTTAATTTCAAGTAATTTAATATCATAATCAGATAATAAGTTATAATAACCTAAAGAAAGAGCTTCACAAATGAGCATAGAATCAACCTTATCATTTTTAACTTTTCTAATTCTAGTTTTTCTTAAAGTTGCAGTTTGAATAGGGTTAATAATACCTAAATTAAAATGCTTTTCGTGGAAATAGAAAATAAGATTGTTACCATAATGAGCAGTAGATTCTAAACCGATTAAAACCTTATCCTTATCAAAATTTTTGATTTTGGAAAATAAGAGATCAAAACCTTGTTTGTTATTAGTAACTAAAAAAGGATTTTCAATAACTTCTCCTGTTGAGTAATCAACAATGGATGCATAATGGTTTGTTTTGGCAATATCAATACCAACATAAATCATAAAAGAACACCTCACAATAAAATATTTAGATAACAAAGTGGTTCCACAGTTTATATCTATCACAGCCTTGCTTGTTATAAGAAGTCTAAGCTTCAACCAACCAATAAGCAATTAAAGATAAAACTGTGGTTGTAAACTCCGAAAGAGTAGTCAAAGCTACAAGGGTTAAAATAAACAATCCACAGTTATCTTAAGTATATTATATAAAATTAGAGAGAAAAATCAAAGAAGGAGAAATGATAATATACTAGTCAGTATGTAAATACAAAATCTCTCTTGTAACTGACTATATATATCATACAAGGGTTTATGAAAGAAGAAATCGTTAAACACTCTTTACTACTGTAAAAGCTCACAAAAGGAATTTTAATCTTTAAAAATAGTAAAAATTTACTATTTTTATTATTAGAAAAATGTTATAATGAATGAAGAAAAGGTATTGAGGTGGTAAGATGTTTAAAAAAGTAATATTAATAAGTGTACTTTGTTTATTAATTATATTATCGGGTTGTACTAAAAGTAAAAGTGAAAGTGAAATTAAGAATAATACTAATAATGTAATTGAAAATTTTGAAGTAGAGGAAGATAAAAAAGAATTGTATAAAAATATAATTACAAATTTTATTAGTTTATTTGCCCCCTCTCAAAATTCTAATGAAATTTTTAAAAATATAGATAGTAGAGGAATATATACATTAAAAAAAATTGAAAATGATTTTAACGATTTTGAAAAAGAGTATGAAAAAATATATGAAAATTATAAAACGCCAGATGGAACTTGGCATAATAATGATAAAGACGAAAAAACTAAAGCAGAATTAGAAATGGAATATAGAATAAAATTTTATATTCAAAGTCTTGCTACAAATAACAAAATTGAAAAAATAGAACTTGTTCAAAATACATTTGATGTGATTAAGATAAACAATAATTTATATAGTGCTTTAGTAAATGTTAATTATGAATTGAATAACAGAGTAAAAGATCAATCTAAAAAAATGAAATTTGTATTCTATAAAGATAAAATTATTGATGTGATTATTTATGAAGATGATGATATTTATTTTAGCATATTTGCAAATTTTATACCAAATGTCAACAATGATATTAAGACAACAGGGCGTTATTTAAAAGTAAATAAAGATAAAATATTTGAAGGTATAGAATCGGAAATGAAATTTTATAAAGATGGGAGCGTTACATTACATAACTTTGAAAGTGATGAAACTTTTTATGGAATTTACAAAATTGAAAATCAAAAAGCATTAATAACGTTAAATGAAATACTTGATGAAAATGGAAGTAAAAGTATACTTCAAAAACCAACAGTATTAAATTTATATAATAATGGTAATTATCTCTATTCTTTAAATTCTGATACTTTTTTCTATCAAGAAAGTGATGAAACTATAAAAGAGTTATATAAAATGGTAGCAGTTTCCGATGATTTATTGAAAGAAAGGTACTTTTATGAAAATCAAAAGGTTACTATTAATGATATTAGTAATAATCAAAAATTGTTATTAGCTTTTAATCAAATACCAGAAAATGAAATACTTGATGATGTAAAAAAATCAGATGACGGCAGTTACATAGAAAATATTAAAATAATTGATATCAGTAGTTTAGATAAAGCTATGAAAAAGGTATTTGGAGATAATATAAAATATAGTAAAGAAGACTTTATGCCTACTCAATGTGATATGTATAAATATGATAAAAAAGAAAAAAAATACATAGCTGAAGAAGGTGGATGTGGAGGACTTCTTGAAAATTGGATAGAAAATAAATATTATGATTATGTTATAAATGGTGATAAAATTATAATTTATGAAAAATTTGCTTTTGTAGATGTAGCACGATTAATTTATGGTAATGGTAGTGATACAAATTTAGAGCCATCTGGAATATATAAAGACATTCAAGAAACAAGACCAATAAAAGAATTATATGCTACTTATAGTAAAGATGATATTGATATAACAGAATATTATGATAAATTATCTATGGTTAAATATACATTTAAAAAAGATAAAGGTAATTATTATTTTTATAGTTCAGAAATAATTGATTAATGTTAATTTTTAATGATGTTTAAGTAATAGCATTTAAATAAAAATCCTTGAAAAAGCACGCACAAAAATATATAATTAAATTATTAAGTAAAAGAAGGTGTAGTAATGAAGAAGTTATTTTTGATATTAATTAGTGTCATTATAATTTTTGGTCTTACAGCTTGCGGTAATAAAAGAACAAATAATGATGACGCACTTAAATTTAAGGAAGAATACGAAAGTTTAAACGGGACTTTAAATTCTCAAAATAGTGAAAGAAGAACGGTTTTAATTGATGAAGATAATCCGTTTGTTTATTCATCTTCTAAAGAAATAGTTGAAAAAATAAAAGATAAAAAAACGTTTTACGTATATTTTGGTTCTTCATATTGCCCTTGGTGTAGAAGCGTAATTGAAAAGTTGGTTGAAATGGCTAATAAAAATAAAATAGATACGATTTATTACGTTGATATATGGGATGGAGATCACGTTGAAAACTTTAGGGATGTTTATCAAGTAAGTGATGATGGTAGTGTTAAATTAAAAACTAATGGAACTAAAGAATATTATCAATTATTAGATTATTTTGATAATGTTTTATCTGATTATACTTTAACTGATAAAGATGGTAATTCTAAATTAGTTGGTGAAAAAAGAATAATGGTTCCTAGCTTTATTTATATAGAAAAAGGAAAAACAATTAAATTAGAAACTGGTATTTCATCTAAACAAGAAAATTCAAGTCAAGAATTAAGTAATGAAATACTAAATGATGAAGAAAATAAATTTAATGAATTTTTTAGTAAATAAAAAGCCTTGCAAAAACTAAAATTAAAGTGATATAATCATATTTAATTATAACTTTAAGGTGATTTTATGAAAAGATTTAAAAGTGTTAAATTAGCAAGTATTTTAGGTATTATTGGTAATTTGTTTTTGCTAATAATAAAGGCAATAATAGGCTTTTTTACTAATTCTCAAGCGATGATAGCGGATAGTTTTAATAGTGCTGGTGATATAATATCATCAGTTATGACTTTTATTGGAAATAAAATAGCAAGTAAGCCAAAGGATGATGATCATAATTTAGGTCATGGTAAAGCTGAATACATATATTCTATGTTAATTAGCATTTTAATGATTTTAATGTCTTTTAAGATATTTAAAGACTCATTTTTATCAATATTAGATAATGGCAAATATGATTTTTCATGGTGGTTAGTAGTAGTTTGTATAATAACTATTTTGGTAAAAATTGCTTTGTATGTATATACTAATATGCTATATAAAAAATATAATAATTTGCTTATTAAGGCTAACTCTAAAGATCATATAAATGATTGTGTAATAACCTTTTTTAACCTTTTATCATGTTTGTTATCATTAAAGGGTATATATTTTTTTGATGGTGTAGTTGGAATCGGAATATCGGTTTGGATAATTTATACGTCGGTTAAAATATTTAAGGAAAGTTATGATATTTTAATGGATAAGTCCATTTCAGAAGAAACTAAAAACAAGGTGTTTGATATTATAAATACTCATGACGAAATAAAAAAAGTAATTCATTTTAATTCGACCCCGGTTGGATATAAGTATCAAATATCTTTTACCATATACGTTGATGGGGATTTATCTACCTTTAAAAGTCATGATATTGCAAATAAACTTGAAAAAGAAATAGATAGTAAAATACAAGAAATATATTTAACCGTAATACATGTAAATCCAATAAAAATAAAAAAAGGCAAATAATAAATTGCTTTTTTTAATGCCTACCTTGAAAAATAAGAAAAAATACTATATAATTATTATTAGAGAATAAGGAGGATGCATATATGAAGGATTTAGAAACTTTAAAGATTACAAATAAAGAAGGAAAAGAAATTGAAATAAAAGTTATTACAATTTTAAAAAGTCCGGATAATTCAAAATCATTTCTTATATATACCTTTGATGACAAAAAGGAAAACGTTGATATTTATGCATCAATCATTAAAGAAGAAAATGATAGTTATGTACTAGATTCAATTACTGAAAAAGAAGATTGGGATATGATTCAAAAGAAAATTAAGGAAATATCTGAAGAATAGGAGATAGTAAAAATGGAAAAAAGTATTTCTGACTTAGTTATAGAATTAGAAGAAAAGGAAAAAGAAATAAAAAAATCTGGCGTAAATGATGATCTAGCAGTGTTAACCCAAATAGGAAATTATATTAATGGTGAATTGAAAAAAAATCTTGCTTGGAATCAGTTGAATTATTTAGCAGCGTTTTATATTTATATTGTTAATAATTATAAACAAAAGTGGGCTATTAGATATGCTGATAAAGTAAAAGGTCAGTGTGCTGATAGTTTTAAAAATAGATATACTACTAAAGGAGAAGTAACTGCTTATTTTGATAAAATTATATCTGATAATGCTTTATATGATTTTTTAATAAGTTTAAATGACGAACAGATAATTAAAACATTACTTGATGTTGCAGAAGAAAAACAAAATGATCATGAATTTAATAGGGTACAAAAAAGATATTTAGATTTAATTCCTAAAGAAAAACAGATGGATAGTTCAGTGTTTTTATCAAAATCAGCAAAAAAATTAGTTGATCATTTAAATGAAAACGTAAAAGATGCAATAGGGTCTAATTCTACTTTTGTTGATTCTAGTTCTCCAAATAAAGCTAAAAATTGGGAATTTAAAGAAGGCCAAAAGATAGCAAAAGCACCAAAATCATTATTTGATTATATTAAGGAACAATTAAGTAATAAGCAAGGTAATGACATAACAATTTCAGATTTAAAAGGTACAAACGTAAGTGGTATTTCTGGTTCGTTGGTTACTGAAATGAACAATCCAACTAATGATGGACCTAATATGAAACAATAAAATGGTATTAAAAAAGATATTTTTATCATAATAATATTGGTGATTATTATGAAGAAGTATCTTTTTTTAATTGGTTTATTTATTCTTTATTTAATATTAATAATTAACCATGATTCTACTAAAGAAATGGTATTATATAAAAATGATTATAATCAAAGTGTAATTGATGTAACAGCTAAATTTAATACTGGAATAAATAGTAAAAAATTAATTAATTTATTTGATGATATTAAAAGTAATTATTATGTTTATAAAATATCTTATGATGATAAAAGCATTAAAACATCATGTAATAAGATAGAAGATTGTATTTATGATATTTATGATGAAGAAAGTAATTTGTTTGATACCATTTATTTAGTAAATGGTTTTAGTATAAAAGACGTAAGTTTTTTATCAGATACTAATAACATTATTACGTTTTTAGATGATAATGATATAAAGTATGATTTAAAGTTAAATTAATCATTTTTAACTTCAATTAGAAAAGGAGCATTAACGTTATCTGTGTTTCTATAAATTTTATAATGCAATTTATTTTTATTTAGAAATTTAATTAACTCTTCACTTTCTTTTTTTCCTTCTTTATGGGGATAACACGTGATTAAGATTACGCCTTTTTTATTTAGCAATGAAAGGCTTTTTTTAACTGCCTTAACAGTTGTTTTATAATTTGTTGTAATACTTTTATTACCATTTGGTAAATATCCT
>CANQHF010000005.1 GCA_947623685.1 uncultured Bacilli bacterium
TATTGTCTTTTTACCATTAGATGATTTTGTTTCCATTCTAATTACTCCTTTCTACTTTCTTTATATATTATGAATTACACTTTTGAAATATTATTTTTTAAATTTTTTTCTCCTTTCAACGCATATTAAAGAACTATTTTTTTCTTCAAATTAATAATAACATACCCCCCCCTGGGTGTCAAGTGAATTTGTGGAAAAATGCTATAATTTTAAAGCAACACATTACAAAATAAAAAGCCAAAAATATTTTTGACTTTTTAAAATATATTTTTTAATTTTGCATTTTTATTTGTTGCTCTTTAATTAAGTCATAGTTAATTAATTTACTATCGTTTAAATTCTCTTTATTCATATCAATGCCTGTTATTTGGCTATTTTCATATGTTGTATAGTAATATATACCCTTATCTAAATTACAGCACGAACTATAAATAGTAATTTCGTATTTATCTTCACCCATATGAACGCATCCTCTTTGCTGATATACTGATGATAAAATATGAAAGAACTGACTAATACTTTCATTTTCTAAATCACCTGATAACGAATTCATTTTGGTAAATGCAGCTTTTACAAATCTAGATGCCGATGATAAATCACCAGGCAATCCTAAAGCTCCCATACCACGACTATAAGTTTTAAGATTTAATTTTTTAGAAAAATTATTATTAGGTTTCTCGATTGATAAATTCATGTAGTTATTTAAGTTAAACATATGTATATCAAAGGTTGGATTATTTGTTAAAACACCTACTTCATTATCATATATTTTTAATCCGTCTTTTACGCATTCAACGGTTATGGCTTTTTCTTTATCAGCGATTATCCAGTGTAATGGTGATACTGGTAGTTCATTACTAAAATTAATGTTTATTATATTTATTTTATTTAATAATGTCTTTACTTCTTTTATGTTAGCACACTGTGATAAAATCCATGGAATAAACTCAAATGGCGCTACATTATTTTTATCTTTTTCTTCTTTCTTATAATCAGCATTATCCGGAAAATTAAGTCCTGCCATACCTAACCCTTTTTCGTTTATTGCATCATAATAAAGAGGATAATCATTTGCTACATAAGCCATTCCAATAATAGCATAATGATTATTAATTTCTTTTTCTTTTCTAAATTTAAAAGGATAATTTCTAGGAGTTATAGTAACCGTTTCTTTATATGAATACTCTAAATCTAGATTTCTTCCAAAATAATGATCTTTTGTGTTATATGTTATTGCCGTACACATAATTATTATATTCCTTTCATTCTACTATTTATTTTATTTTATCATAAAACAAAGAAAACTACATAACATAATATAATAATTATATTTAATTTATTAATTTATAATATGCGGTAACCAAAAAGAAAGGCAAATTAAAAAATGTTAAATAGAAAAAATACTGTGATTAAGAAAAAAAAGAAACCCATTTTAAAAAAATGGATAAGAGTTACTCTTTTAATAATTTTTATTTCTTTGTTTGTTTTTTCTTGTATTAAGATTTATTTTTGGAAAAAAGATGGAAATAAAATAAATGAAATAAATGATAAAATAACTAAAGAAGTTAAAGTAGATGAAAAAAAGCCAAATACTAATGCTACCCAGAACGTAAATCCCCCTAGCAATAAAGATAGTGATTACTGGAAATATATACAAATGAATATGTTAAACGTTAATTTTGATGAGCTGTTAAAAATAAATAGTGATACTGTAGGTTGGATAAAAGTTAATGGAACAAATGTAAATTATCCGGTTGTACAAACTGATAATAATGATTATTATTTAAATCATTCTTATGATAAAAGCGTTAATAAAGCTGGTTGGGTGTTTTTAGATTATCGAAATAATATCAATGATTTTGATAAAAATACGATTATATATGCCCACGGAAGAGTTGATGAAACGATGTTTGGAAGCTTAAGAAAAGCGCTAAATAAGTCTTGGTATAATAATAAAACAAATCATATAATAAAGTTTTCAACTAAAACTCAAAATACGTTATGGCAGGTGTTTTCTGTTTATACTATAAAAGCTGAAAGTTATTATATAACAACTACGTTTTCAAGTGATGATGTTTTTAACGAGTTTGTAAACACGTTAAAAAATCGTAGTATTGTTTTGTTTGATACCAAGGTAAATAAAAACGATAAAATAATTACTCTTTCAACTTGTAAAGATAGTAAGGGAACTAGAATTGTAATGCACGCAAAACTAATTAAGATTGAAAATAAATAGGATTGTGAATAAGTTTTTAATGGATAGTTTAAAACACAAAAAGGTGAAGATAAATCATCACCTTTTTATAATTTTTCTTATTTTGTATTAATAGCAGCTTGTATCACAATCTCATTTGGAATAATAGAATTGATATAAAATATAAAACTTAAAAACCTATTACAAAAACATAAATTTATCCTGAAATATAGAATAAAATTGATTTTGTTAAATCAGAACAATCACTAAAATTCTTTATTTTAAATTTGTTTAAAAGTGATAATAAAACAGTTTCATTTTCAATATTTATTTTATCAATATTTTGCCAAATAGGTAAATATTCTATTGTCATTTGAACATCATAACCAAAAAAACTAGATAAATTACAATCTTTATATAACCACGTTTCTTCATAAAAACCTGAATCAAAGTTATAAAATTCATCGTTAATTAAAACCCCGTTGCAACTTCTACCATAATTTTCGTAATTATAAACGATTTTAAATTTATAATTATCAGACAGAATATTTTCAAAATTAGAAGAACTTGCTAAAGTGAAAAAAGAAGGTTTTAGCTGGGTTACTTTCTTAAATTCACTTAACGTTTCATAAATTTCTTTCTTCGAGATATTCTTCAAAAAAAAGATATCCCCACCATCTGTTTTTTTATGCTCATATAAATTCAAACTAATATATTCGGATAACTTTTGGTGTAACTTTTTCAATTTTGATTTATCAAAATTTTCATTTTTACCATTGATGCAAATGTAAGCCGGTATTCCACCTGCCAAATATCTCCCCATAAAAAATCACACTCCTTTACTTATAATTGGGAATAAAAATAACCTAAAACTTCAAAAGTTTTTCAAATATTACTCAAATTACATATAGCATAACTAAAATATTAT
The DNA here is from genome assembly GCA_947623685.1 of uncultured Bacilli bacterium. Classification (GTDB taxonomy): domain Bacteria; phylum Bacillota_I; class Bacilli_A; order RF39; family UBA660; genus Aphodocola. The sequence goes on from CANQHF010000005.1 coordinate 3,123, forward strand.
GTCAATAAACTTAAAACCCAATAATTAATAACTTTTAGATTTTCATTATTGTATTATCTATAGGCTTTTTATTCCTTTTTTAATAGCTAGTAATCAGTCTTTTCTTTAAATTTCAAAGTTAATCTTAGTTTATTAGATTATTTAAATATGATAAATATAAACTCTATATCAAATAATATTTAATTTTTTAGTATATTATTATCTCATAAAATTTATCATAACAAATGAGATTTATATTATTTTTAAAATATGTTTTTAATTGATATTTTAAGCATTAAAAACCAACTATTATTATATTTTCAAATGAAAAAATAATAATTAGTTGGCCGCGTTTCTTATTACCCAGTATTTTAAAATTAAATATATTTTATTTTCAAAATAAATTATTAATATATAAATTATAAGTATATAAATCATAAATATATGATAACTTGTAAACTGATTTAGATTTATCAAAAAGCCTAAATAGGATAACAAGAAATACTTGGGCTAAAAACTTTATTTTTTATTTAATCTACAAAATAACTTAGTAGAACCCCAAAAATTAAATTTCAAACTCAATAGAGTTTAGTTTTGATATTTCAAAATCTGTTTTTTGTATTTTTTTGTCAATCTCATCAAGTCTTTGTCTTAATTTTTTAGGATCAAAGTTTAATGTTTTGCATTCAAAATAAGAATTGTTTACTTCAGTAACCCTTTTCTTTGAACTCTTAAGTAATAGTAATTGTTCATATAATGATTTAAGTTTTCTTAAGTTAGAGTTATCTACTATTGCTTGTTGTATGCTTCTTTGGTCAGTTAATTTAAATTGGTTATTTTTCTCATATAAAGTTGTTTTTAGTTTTGATAATTTTTTAGCACTTTTTTCGATTTCATTTAAATCCAAATCAAAGGTTTCTTTATTATCCTCAACTACGTTAACCCTACCATCTAGCTCTTCAACTGATGTATTAGTTGCATATTCTTTAATAGTATAACTTTTATTATCTAGATACCTTTCTTCTTCTGATATTAAACTCATTTATGCTGATATATTTGTTTTCACTTTAATCACTCTCCTTTTAAGTGATTAAATTTTACTATATTTAAAAATAAAAAAGGTCGCAAAAAAAGCGACAAAAAAAGCTGTTATAAAACAGCATTTGTATAAGTATAGAGATAATGATTTATAATATCGATATCATAAATACTATTATCTAAACAGTATGTAATAATTAAATCAAATTTGCTTCTGCTTAAAGAATAACCAGCACTATTTAACAATACGTTAAATTTGCACTTGTTTAAACTTAAAGCAAAACATAATTTAATAACCACGTTCCTTTTAGGAATATAGTAATTACTACATCTGATTTTAGAAAATAACTTTCTATCTATACCTACTTTTTTGTAAATCTCTGAATCTTTAACGCCCTTTTCATCTATAAAAGAGAAAAGAATTTCGTTAAAACTCTTCGACTTATTGTGACTTAAATAGTCTTTGCAACTTTCTTTCATATGAAACCTCCTAATAACATTTTCTAATCGTAAATTAAATTACAATATAATCTTTGAATCATAAGACCAAAATTCTTACAATTCTAACATAGGACCTTCTTTTTCATATAAAATATTTAAATCACAAAGTTGATTTCTCAACTCATTAACTAATTTAACATACTTTTATTTTATTTTCAAGATAAAAACTAAAAAACCTAGGGCAATCGCAAGAAAAAAAGCAATAAAAGAAAAAGAAATATGTAAATTTTGTTGTAAAGAATATAGAAAGTAGTAAATAAAACATATATAATATATCTTATAAGAAAGGATATAATATATGAAAAAAGATTTACTAAACTATTTTGATGTAATTGAAGATCCTAGAAAAAACAAAGGAAAATTACATAAATTAAACGACATAATTATTATGTGTATTTTTGCAATATTATCTAATTGTAAAGATGCTACTGAGATTGCTTATTTTTTAGAACTAAGAAAGGATTATTTTACCAACTTATTAGGTTTAAAATATGGTACTCCTTCCCATGATACTATTTCTTGGGTATTTAGAATTATTAATCCAAAAAAATTTATGGATGTTTTTATTGATTGGGTTAAACAAATCATTAGTATAAAATCTAATGATAAATATAAAATTATACCAATTGATGGAAAAGCTATTAAAAGTGCAACTGATAAAGTTAATAATGGTAATATACCTTATATCGTTTCTGCCTTTTCCCAAGAATTAGGCTTATCCATTGGGCAAGTTAAAGTGGATGATAAATCTAATGAAATAACTGCTATTCCAGATTTACTTGATTTAATAGATATTAAAGATTGTATCGTAACAATTGATGCCATTGGTACTCAAAAAAATATAGTTAATAAAATTGTTAATGAAAAAGAAGCTCATTATTGTTTTTCAGTTAAATCCAATCAAAAAAACTTGTTTTATGATATTGATGAATATTTTAAATTTGCCTTAAATGATAAACATGAGCTTTCTAAATTAAGTTTCTATTCTTCTTCTAACAAAGAACATGGAAGAATCGAAAAGAGAGAATGCTATGTTTGTAATGATATTAATTTTATTAATGATAAAGAACTTTGGACTAATTTAAAATCAATTATTTTAATTAGAAATTATCGTGAAGAATATGGTAATTTATCTATTGATGATAGATATTATATTTCTGATTTGATACTTTCCGCGCAATCCTTTTGTGATATTGTTAGGAAACATTGGTCTATCGAGAACAATTTACATTGGATACTTGATGTTCATTTTAGAGAAGATTTATCTTTGGCAAAGAAAAATAATGCTATTTCTAATTTTTCTATTGTTAGAAAGTTTTGCTATAACTTAACTAACTTGGATGACAATCTCAAACACTTATCTATCAAAAAAAGATTAGCTAATTATCAATATAATATCTCTAACATTGAAAATCTTCTAATCTCCATTTTTAATAACTTTTAGTTTCTTGCGATTGCCCTATAAAAAACCTAATTTCTTAAAAAGAAATCAGGCAATTGACCTAGGGCTTCTAAAGTTTCCTAGGCACTACTTTATAAAGTGTATCATAATCTTGCATATAAAGTCAATACATTTTAAAAAATTATTACTTTCGGCCATAATAACCTTTTATTTTTTAAAATTTATTATGCACATTATTATCGCAAGCTGTAATAAAAAAACAATCTTTTTGCAAACAAAAAAAGCTAAGTAAATCTTAGCCTTTAATTTTATTATTTTCCTTGCTTTTCATTAATAGCTGCTTGTAACACAGCCAAGTTCGGAATGCAATTGATATTTAAGCATAAATCTTCTTTGAAGACTTACTTCACCAATAACATACAAATTAATTATATCACAATCGCCAATTAACAAAAATACCTAATCTCTTAAAAGAAATTAGGTAGATTGACTTAAGGCTTCGTAAGTTTCTTAAATACTAATCAATAATATTATATGAATTATCTGTATTATTTATACATTAGGATATCCCATGATTTTCAAAATTATTCTAGCATCTATTGATTTAATAGACTCATTTAACTTATCAAACTCTTTATTAATCAAATTTATTAAGTCATTGTAATCTTGTTCATTTAAGAATTTTTCCATACTTCTAATTAACATATATAAATTAGTTGAATTGTTATTTACTTTATATGTGTTATCTATTAAGCTAAAAGTCATAAAAAATTTACTATGAAAAGAAAATAATCTATCAGAATGAGCACAAATATTTCTTGCTAATGTCATATTAATAAGAATTTGCTTTAATAATTTTGGTGATACATTAAATTTTTTAGCTATTTCATTTCTATCTGATTGTTTTAATAATCCGTACCATCTACTTATTTGCCCAAAAGACAATATTTTAATTGCAACAAATGGAGGTATAAAACCATAAGTTTGATCATAATGCGTAATAGCTGGATGCTTACCTTTATTTTTATCAATTTCTGTATTGATAGAATCAATTACATCATTTATATCATCTTCATTTGCTAATTCATCAAAATTTGTTTTGTTAAGATAATCTTGAATTCCATAATTCTTAGCGATGATATTTCCCATAACACCTCTTATTTTTAATTCGAATTCTAAAGCATACTTTAAAAATATAACTCTTATATTTTTATCAAAATCATATAAAGAATATATTTCATCAAAATGAACATTTTCAAAATATGTATTATCATCTTTTTTAAATACATATTTATATGTGTTAATAACAGAATAATATGAATAATTATCTATAATATTTAAAGCTATATTCTCATCATCAATTATTACATTTTTATTTTTTAAATGTTCTAATAATTCTTCATTATGTTTATATTCTTTCATATAATATTCCCCCATAAATAAAAATTGACTCAGGGCTTCATAAGTTTCCTGAGTACCAATCAATATAGAATATATCATATGTTTACATATAAAGTCAATATATTTTTTATAGTTTTAAAAAATTATTACTTTCAACCGTAATAACTTTTTAATTTTTAAAATTTATTACACGCATTATTATCACAAGCTATAATAAAAAACAATCTTTTCGCAAACAAAAAAGACTAAGAATTTATTGTAGAAAAATAGGGCTCTATCCTAAAATAGACCCCTTGCAAAAATGATTTAACATTTTTTCCTTGCATAGATAATATATCACAAAATTATATCTATGTCAAACTACTCATCCAAAATTTCTTTATAATTTTTTTCAATTATTTTATCAAAATATTGATAAATGGATTTAAGTAGTTCATTATTAGTATAGTATTTTCTATTAAGAATTATTCTTCCATAAAATAATTTACTAATATCATGGTTAACATTTCTTTTTATTCCATCGCTACTTACAATAACATTAAATAAATATAAAGTATAAGTTATTTGTCTTATTCTTGAATTTTTTAGTTTATTATCTCGATTTTCTTTTCCTATACCACAATCTTTTAGGTAGTTAATAATTAAAATATCTGGTCTATGGGTATTATCTTTTTTATCAAGGTCGGATAATACACAAGAATTATGAGCTACTGCATTTCTAAGTTTATTTACTTCTCTTAAAATAAATACATATTTTTTATCTTCTAAATTATAATGAGCAGTAAAAAATTCAAAAAAGTTTATCAATTCTCCAAAAGTTATTATTTCTAAAAACTCCCATATTGGAATATTTTCAAGTTTTTTATCTTTATCTAAATCATACTTTGAAAATATTTTTTTATAATATTCATTAGATACTTTCTTCATAATACTATCATGCACTCTTTTAGGAAACTGTTCATCATTATAATCTTTATCAAGATATAAATTTACAATATTGTATCCGTCTTCTTCATCTATTTCCTCAATACTATTTAATATTCTAATCTTTAAATAATGTTCAATATCAATTATCATTTTAAATAGCACAATTCTAGTTCTATAATCTATAATTGATAAGTCTTTCAAGTAAGCAAAATCTAAATCAATATATTTACCTGTTGATTCCCCACATTGATATTTAATAAAATTATTTTTATATGATGTTACATTAAAATAATTATTATTTTCTCTAAGATATTGTTCAGCATCTTGTTCTTTGCATTCTTCAAATTTAATATTTTTTTGTTTTAAATATGGAACCATTTCAGAAATTTTCATCATGGGTCTTAAAGTATTTGTATTAATATTTTCAATCATGATATCACCTTCTTTTAGTAGATATTATAATATTTTCAAAGCTTTATTGTATATTACTTTATATATTATTCAGATGTTTTGTCATTTTCATTAGCTAATTGTATTTTCATTGACTCATCTATTGATGAAAATAACTCACTTACCTTTTCATATATTGGATAACATATTTTGTCTTCTTTCTTATCATCAGCAGTAGTACAATCAACAATCTCAAATGAATCGTTTATTGAATATTCATTGAAAAATTGTGTATAAAGTTCTAAACCATTAAGCATTTTTTCTTTCTCATCAATTACAATTTTATTATCTTTATCTACTTCTTTAAAAATATATTTATTGTCTTTTTTTATAAAATTAATTATTCTTTTCATATTTTTTATACCTTTCTTTAAGTGAATCTATTCCACCCTCTATATTATCAGCAATAATTTTTAGCATATCTATTTTATCATCTTTATATTCCAAAGCACCACTTTCTATACTAATTTTTTCAGTTTCTTCATCTTTTTTCATAAATATAACATTATCAACATCTAAATTAATAATAAATTGTGGATTGTGTGTTATTAGTATTACTTGCCTATGATCAGAAATTTTTTTAAAATCTTTTAAAAGTCTCTTTTTAATTGATGGCTGAGAAACATCATCTTCAGGTTGATCAATTATATATAATCCTGTATTTTTAATATCATTAGATAGTAATTCAAAATATATTTGAGCATTTGCACCAGATGATAGTTCTTTTGTTACATCCGAATCTTTAGCATTATTTATACAATTTCTTATTTTTAAATCTTTATTTAATTTTTCAATTAATTTTAATTTATAATAATTCAAAATATCATCAGGCATATTCTCTCCAGTTTTAATATTTTCTTTAAACTCATCAGGGTCAACTAAAGATAAATTGATTATTCTTTTTTTATAATTAGCTTGTAATTGACTAACTAACAATTCAAATATATAGTTAGAGTCAATTTTAGTAACATCTGATTTACATATAAATCTATATTCCCCATTACTATTTATTTCTGGTTTTAGTTTAATTTCATCAAAATTTAAATTAAACTTTGTTTCATTTTCATTAAGTTTAATTAAATTACATATTATTTTAGATAATTGAATGAACTTTAAATTATATGATTCTCTTTGTTTTTGTTCTTCAGTTTTTGTATTTTCCAACTCTGTATTAAAAACTGTTATTTTATTATTTATTATTGTTACTTTTTTCTCTTCTAATTTGATTTTTTCTACTAAATCTTGATATTTATCTTTTAATTTTTTCAAAAAGCATGAATATTGTTTGATTTTATTTAATTCTTTTTCATCTAACAACTTATTTTTTGATAACTCATCATTAAGTGTAATTAATTGAGAAATGTTTAAAACAAGATTTTTATAGTTAGCTTCATTGGCCTTTAAGTCAATATCAATTGGAAGAACCTGCAACGATATTGAAATTTCTTCGTGCAATTCAAATGAAATATTTCCTAATTTAGCTTTTTCTGATTTTATTTTTTCCTTATTTTTTATAAAATTAATGAATTCATCTATCTTTTTTTCTACTTTTTGTTTTTCTAAAAAATAATTAGGTTCAATAGGATAATATTCATTTATAAAATCCTTAGATTTTGTCTTATTATTTGTAAATATATCTCTTATACTTCCTTGTTTATCAAAATGCCTTATATTTTCTGGAGAAATTTTAGTAATAACATCAATTTTATTTTCTTTTAAGTAGTTATCATAAGCAGTTATCAATTTTTTATCAGAAGATATTTCTCTATAATCTGTCATTTTGTGCAAAAGTAAAGATTTTCCAATAGAATTATCTCCTATTATTGCATTAATTCCTCTTGACAATTCTATTTCATTTTTGCATCCATCTATAGTAATTTCTATTTTATCAATTGGAGAATTAGTAGAAAAAAAACTACTAACGCCAATTTTTATTCTACGTGAATCAGTAATTGCCATCATTACCCCTCTAAATGTTGGAAGACATTTAAAATAACTAAATTCAAAATCTCCATCATTTGTTTTTTCAGGATAATCATTCCAATTATGACAGTCACTTCCAGTAATAAATTGCATATTTTTCAATCTAGGTTTTTGATTTTCTATATAAGATTTATTAAATATTTCATTTCTTTTGTTTTTGAATTCATAAGCTTCAAAATAATCAATAAAAACAAAATCTTCTAACGATTTAATTCCAATACTATTTACATCATGTTTTCTAACTTTAGAACTACTGAGACTCTCTTTTTGATGAGCAATCAAAATAACATCAAGGCCAATTTTTCTCAATATACTAATAAATTTTTCTTCTGAAAAAGCATTTTCTAAATCATACAATGGTTTGTTTATTTCCTTATTAAAAATATCAGATTGAATTGATTGTAAATTAGAATTACTATTATCATTAAATAATGCTATGATATGCAAAACTTCACTCTCAATTTTCACACTAAATTCAATACCAGGCAATACTTTTTTTATACAATTATCAATTAATTCTTGTTCTTTTAATTTTATATATAGATTATAATCAAAATTATCATGATCAGTAATTGAAACCATATTTACTTCGTTTTCAACTAATTTAGAAATTAAAATTGGAAGATTTTCTATTGTACCATCACTAACAATTTTTTTATCTTTATGATTAGAAGAAATCGAATGAATATGAAAATCAACTTTTAAGGGTTTTTTTACAATTTTTTCCATATTATTCCAACTTTCTAATTTATTATTTTAACATATTTATTTATTAATTTTAATCAATTTTTAAATTTTTTATTAATAAAATTTTTATAATAACTAATGGCATCAATAATATATTGCTCAATATACCTTTTATCTCTTTTCAATAATTCTTTTGGTAAGACCGATTCTATTTTTTCTTTGTTAAACGAAATTTTGTCATTTTGGTTTCCTTTTTTCTCTAGCAATATATTTTCTACCATATCAAAAGTTAATTTTTTCTTTTCACTTATTTTTCTAATTTTTAAGGCTTGAGCATAACTTGGTGTAACTTCTTCATAAGTAATTGTAAAATATACTAATTCTTGAGCATCTTTTGCTAGATAAGAAAGTTCAACAGCGGTAGTTATTCCTAAAGTTAAAATACTTCTCTTATCATAAATAACCGTATCATCAACAATTTTTAGTAGTTCGGGTATCAAATAAGTCAGTCTTATATACCTTCGTACTTGTTCTCGGGATTCTCCGCTAACTTTAGATATTAATTCAACTGATGTTAACTTCTGCACATCCTGTGTAGAAGTTTTTTCCCTTGATGTTTAATTGCCTCTAATTTCATTTTATAAGCAAATGCTTTTTCTGATGGTAAAATTTTATTTCGATAAATATTAGAATCTACCATGTAAATAGTAGCTTCATCATCATTTAATTCTTCAATATAACAATCAGCCTCATAAATTCCATTTATTTCTAATGCTAATTTTCTTCTATGGCCTGATATCATTTCAAATCTTCCGTTTTCTTTTCTTCTTACCACTAATGGATTTAACAATCCATTTTCTTTAATGCTATTTCTTAATTCATTTAATGCCTCATCTTTTTCTACTCTAAAAGGATGATTTTTAAAAGAATCTATCATTCTTAAATCTATTTTTATTATTTCTTTCATCTATTCTCCTTCTTTCAATTCATAGCTAAGTTTCCATTCAAGATATTTTTCATAAGACAATTCTCTTGAATCTCTTAACTTTTTCATTTTTTCCCATTCTTCCATAAATTTTAAAATCAAATTATCTCTATCATTACGAAAGTATTCTGAAATTGCAAAATCTATATTCATTTTAGGAAATAACTCTTCTAACCATAATAGAAAATAAATTATATCTTCAGATCTGTCAAAGTTATATTTTCGAATACAATTAATATTAACATTTAGTATATTAGCTATTTCTAAAAGTCTATCTTCTTTGGGAACTCTTTCACCACTTTCATATCTTGCCATTTCTCTTCTCTTATTTTCCTTTTTCATTCCTAACTTTTCCGCAACCTCTTCTTGTGTTAATCCTCTAATTCATGTCTAAAATATATTCTTCTCATTTATAATAATCTCCTCTCTTTTACATTAAATATTTTTTAAGACAAAAACTAAGACATCATTATCATAACTTATTTAGATTGAATTAAAAAATTATTTATCGCATTTTTTCACCTCCTTAAATTTGTCGCAAAAAGCACATTTTTTAACAAAAAAAGACCAAGATTATTTAAAATCTCAGTCTAAATTGAATTTATATAATTATTTTTTTGAGTCACTTAATTTTAACTCTAATCTCCATAAAATCTTATAACATCATTATTATAAGTAATTATTTGAATAAATGTAGAACGCCTTTACGGACTATTTGTTCTCCTTTTCGCGTATAGCTGCTTGAGCTGCTGCAAGTCTTGCAATAGGTACTCTAAATGGAGAGCATGATACATAGTCTAAACCTATGTTATTACAGAATTCAACTGATGAAGGATCTCCACCGTGTTCACCACAAATACCAATGTGTAAGTTTGGATTAACTGGCTTACCTAATTTAATTGCGGTTTCCATTAATTTACCTACACCCGTTTGATCTAGTTTTGCAAATGGATCATTTTCAAAGATTTTAGTATCATAATAAGCATTTAAGAACTTACCTGCATCATCTCTTGAGAATCCATAAGTCATTTGTGTTAAATCGTTAGTACCAAAGCAGAAGAAATCAGCTTCTTTTGCGATTTCATCAGCGGTTAGTGCTGCTCTTGGTATTTCTATCATTGTACCTACTTCGTACTCTAAATTAATACCTGAAGAAGCTATTTCACTATCAGCTGTTTCAACAACGATTTTCTTAACGTATTTTAATTCTTTAACATCACATACAAGTGGAATCATTATTTCTGGTTTAACGTTCCAATCTGGATGTTTTTTCTTAGTGTTAATTGCTGCTCTTATAACAGCTTTAGTTTGCATTTTAGCAATTTCTGGATAAGTAACTGCAAGACGACATCCTCTATGTCCCATCATTGGATTAAATTCATGAAGTGAAGCAATAATTGCTTTTATTTGTTCAACTGATTTACCTTGAGCATCTGCTAATTTTTTAATATCAGCTTCTTCAGTTGGAACAAATTCATGTAATGGTGGATCAAGATATCTAATCGTTACAGGGAATCCTTCTAAAGCTTCATATAAAGCTTCGAAATCACCTTGTTGATAAGGTAAAATCTTATCTAATGCAGCTTCTCTTTCTTTGGCGGTATCAGCACAAATCATTTCTCTAAACGCTGCAATTCTATCTTCTTCAAAGAACATGTGTTCAGTACGGCAAAGTCCAATACCTTCTGCTCCTAATTCACGAGCTTTTTTAGCATCAGTTGGAGTATCAGCGTTAGTTCTAACCTTTAACGTTCTATACTTATCAGCCCAAGCCATAACACGACCAAATTCACCAGCAATGGTTGCATCAACGGTTGGAATCTTACCGTCATAAATATTACCAGTTGAACCATCAATTGAGATATAATCCCCTTCATGATATACCTTACCTGCTAAAGTGAATTTTTTATTTTCTTCATCCATTATGATATCGCCACAACCAGATACGCAGCAAGTTCCCATACCACGAGCAACAACAGCAGCGTGACTTGTCATACCACCACGTACGGTTAAAATACCTTGAGATGCTTTCATACCAGTAATATCTTCTGGAGAAGTTTCAAGTCTTACTAATACTACTTTTTCACCCTTATCAGCCCAAGTAGTAGCATCTTCTGCAGTAAATACTATTCTACCACAAGCAGCACCTGGAGATGCACCAAGACCTTTACCAGCTGGAGTAGCTTCTTTTAAAGCTTTTGCATCAAATTGTGGGTGAAGTAATGTATCTAAGTTACGAGGGTCAATCATCGTAACAGCTTCTTCTTCACTACGCATACCTTCATCTACTAGATCGCAAGCTATTTTTAAAGCAGCTTGAGCGGTTCTTTTACCATTTCTTGTTTGAAGCATATATAATTTTCCGTGTTCAACGGTAAATTCCATATCTTGCATATCTCTATAATGTTCTTCTAGGGTTTTACATACTTCTTTGAATTGTTTAAATGCTTCTGGAAATTTTTCTTCCATTTCAGTAATATGCATTGGAGTTCTAACACCCGCAACAACATCTTCACCTTGAGCGTTAGTTAAGAATTCACCAAATAAGCCTTTTTCACCAGTTGCTGGGTCACGGGTAAATGCAACACCAGTTCCGCAATCATCACCCATATTACCAAATGCCATAGCTTGTACGTTTACAGCAGTTCCCCATGAATATGGAATATCATTATCCCTTCTATAAACGTTAGCTCTTGGATTATCCCATGATCTAAATACCGCCTTAACAGCGCCCATTAATTGTTCTTTTGGATCATCTGGGAAATCTTTACCTATTTTAGATTTATATTCAGCCTTAAATTGTCTTGCTAATTCTTTTAAATCATCGGCATCTAATTCAACGTCTTGCTTAACACCTTTTTTAGCTTTCATTTCATCGATAAGTTGTTCAAAATATTTTTTACCAACTTCCATAACTACGTCTGAATACATTTGAATAAATCTTCTATAACAATCCCAAGCCCATCTTGGATTATTAGACTTTTCAGCAATAACGTTTACAACATCTTCATTAAGTCCTAAATTAAGAATAGTATCCATCATACCAGGCATAGATGCTCTAGCTCCTGATCTTACAGAAACTAAAAGTGGATTTTCTTTATCTCCAAATTTCTTTCCGGTTATTTCTTCCATTTTTTCTATGTACTCATCAATTTGAGATCTTATTTCATCATTAATTTCTCTTCCATCTTCATAATACTGAGTACAAGCTTCAGTTGTGATAGTGAAACCTTGAGGTACAGGAAGACCAATATTAGTCATTTCCGCTAAATTAGCACCTTTACCACCAAGAAGGTTTCTCATATTTGCGTTTCCTTCTTTAAAAAGGTAAACCCATTTTGTCATTAATATTCCTCCTTTTGTTGTCAATATAAGTTTATTATAGCACAAAAAAAATAGCACTTACAACAATAAATGCTATCATTTTAAAAGATTTTACAACTATGTTAAATTTTACCAGATGATTTAATTTTATTTATTATTTCAAAATCCAAACCTGTTATTTCAGAAATCGTTTTATCATCGAATCCTTTAGACATCATATTTTTTATTATTAATATCTGATTTTGTTTTTTTCCTTCTTCAAGACCTTGCTTTTTACCTTCTTTTATTCCTTCTTCAAGACCTTCTTTTATCCCTTCTTTTTTACCTTCTTTTTTACCTTCTTTTATACCCTTTTTCATCCCTTTATTCCATCCGTTTTCTAATGCCGTTCTTATCTGTGTGTTCCTTACTTTCCTTTTGTGTTCTTCTTCATCATATAACCCCATTAACTCTTCATCTTTACTTATCTCTACTAACTTTTCTCCTACCGGTCTTAATTCTTGATTCTTTCTTATTAATTCTTCTAACTCTTTACAATTATCTGCCATCATTATCACCAACTTCCCTACTAATTTGTCCTTACTTCTTTCATTATAATACTTTTCTTTTACATTTGGAAGTATGATGTGATAACTTTCCATATTTACCCCTTCTTTTATTTTTCCTTCTTTATCCATCATCTCAAATTTTATTACTACCCTTTTATCTGGCTTATATTTATTATAATCATCAAAGTTTATTTGTATTACTTTTTTTATTTCTTTATAATCTTCTTTTTCCTTTAGCATTTGGTTTCTTATCTTTAACATATAATCATGGTTCCTATCTATTAATCCTTCATAATAATCTTTATTCATCTCTAAATTTATTACTCCTTCCTTTATTTCTACTACCATATCACTTATCTTTTTTCTCTCACTTATAGAATTTACCTCATACTCTGGATCTTTTATTCTTATATCCTTTCTTATCCTTTCCTTTGGTAATCCTGTTATTTCTCCTATTATATCTATTAGATACTCTCTTGCTTCCTTGCTTTTTAACACACTTTTAAACATTTTATCGTATGTCATTGGTATTATTTGTTCTGTTATCATTATATTTTCCTCCTTACTTCGAATATTATCACTTTATTTTTCTTATTACAAATTACTAAATCCGTTTTTTTATTACCTTTATTTATACAAAAAAAGACTTTTTGCTTAGCAAATTGTCTTTTTTTGTTCCTTATTTTTTATTAATTTTTAATTTCTGTTAAATTTTACTTTTTTTCATTTTTTATTTAAAGGATGACATTTTAAGTAAACAGCTCTTAATCTTTCGTTAGATACGTGAGTATAAATCTGGGTTGATTCTAAAGATTCATGTCCTAACAATTCTTGAACGGTTCTTATATCACATCCTTCATTTAACATATGAGTTGCAAAAGAATGCCTTAACATATGTGGTGATATATGTTTTTTTAAGGCTGCTTTTTTTACTATATCATCAATTATTTTTTCAACTCCGCGAGTTGTTATTTTATTACCTTTTTCATTAATAATTAAATATTGACAAGACGTATGGTGCTTTTGCAAGATTCTTTTTCTGCCATCATTTAAAAACAAATTTATAGCATCCAAGCAGTAATCTCCAAAAGGATCTATTCTTTGTTTACTTCCCTTACCCATTACCTTTATTTCCTTTTTATAAAAATCAATGTCATTTAATTTTATATTAACAAGCTCACTTACCCTTATTCCGGTTGCGTATAAAACTTCTAATATTAATTTATCCCTTTGTCCTAAAGGCGTATTTAAATTAGGTATATTAAAAATTACTTCTAATTCTTCTACTCCCAAATATTTAGGTAATCTTTTTTCCTTTTTAGGTGTAGATACATACTTAAAAGGATTAGTGTTTATAAGATCATTATTAAATAAAAACTTATAAAAACTTCTTAAAGATGATAGCTTTCTTGCCACTGAATTTCTTGATAAATTTCTATTATAAAGCTCCATTAAATAACCCTTTATAAAATCATAATCCACTTTTAAATAATTCATATTTTCTTTTTTAAGATAATCTTTAAACTCATTTATATCAATTTTATAATTTTTAGATGTGTATAAAGAATAATTTTTCTCGATTTTTAAATAATCCAAAAACTCATTTATTTTATTTTCCATAATTAATTAATACTCCAGTATCTTGGATCGTTAGGTCTTCGTGGCCCTAAAAAATCATCATATTCTTCATCCGCATATAAAAAATCATCAGATGGTAAAACTTTATCTTCATTAACTTTATCATTAAGGTACTTAATAAAATCTGGATTATCATATAGCGATGGTTTTTTATTTTCTTCATCAGCTACTTTTTTAACTTCTTGTTTTTCTTTATCATCTAAAAAACTAAAATTATTTAAAATCTGGCTTGAAACAATAAACAAAATATTACTTTCATCATATTTTTTTTTATGTTTTGAATATAACGAAAAGTTAAGTTCTTTTCTTCTTAAATCAGCTAAAGAAATAAACTGATTTTTTCCATATTTATCTTGGTTTAACATCACTTTATAATCCGTTTTAAATAATTTATTTTTTGTCACATCTTTTAAATAAAGTCCTAATTCTTGAAATTTTCTATAATTTTTATATATGTTATTTACAAAAATATCAATGTTTTTCTTAAATAAAAACAAATCTTGCCAAGGATATGATACCTTTTCATAATCTTTATCATAATAATATTCATTTAATCTTTCTTTTCTTCGATTTTCAATCATATATGAATCCGTAGGAAAAAATGATTTAAAATTTTCGCTTATATATTTAATTACTTTCATTTTTTCTTCTGGAATATTATTTTTTATTATATCATCAATTGTTATCATATAATTATATAAAATTGTCTTTAAATCTTTTTCTTTTGCTAACACCACGTCTTCATCATCTTTTAACAAAACTTTTATGTTTGTTTTTCTATTATTAATCGTTCTTATTGATAAACAATTAGAAGTCATATTTCTTTTAATAAACGCGCAAATTCTTTGAATTTTTTCATTATTTTTATTTAATTTTGCGACCGAATTAATCAAATGATTACAATCATTACAATAAGACGTATATAATTGAAGTGATTTTAAATCAAGCGTTACCAAAGGGTATGTTTTTATTCCTTCTTCTAAATCTAAATCAACGCATAAAATATATTCATCATTTTTCATAAAATCACCTACTACAATATTAATGGTATCATTTAATATTACTTTAGTCAATTTTAAAAGAAAAAATACCATCACTTTGATGATACATTCTTCTTTATTTATAATTTGACATATAATTTTTTAATGATTCTTTACAACCTAAGTTAATCAAATTTAATGAAATTTCATTTTTTCTTGAATTTATTTTTTCATTTGAAATTAATTTTTCTTTAAATGCTTTTTTATATTCCATAGCAAGCATTCTTCTTTTTTCTGATGTTTGAAATAACTTTTTACTTAACATAAGTAAATTATCTTTATCAGTTGCAATTGCTGCGGTTAAAACATCATCTTTTTTATAATTAACAATCCTTCTTTTAATGTCATAATCATCAATCATACACTCAATTTTATTATTTTTAACAAACTTATTATATAAACGAGCAAAAAAATCAAGCTTTTGCTTTAATTCTAAAGACACGTTTGTTTTAAGTAGTGATTTTTGATATTCATCAAAGGTCATTAGTTTATTTAAAATGGCATCTTCTAACTCTTCTTCATTAGCATACAAAGCATCTATATCATAATTAAAAATAATATCTATTACCGTTTTATTTTCTTCATCCATTATGTAAAGTCTGTCATTTAACGAAGACGCTTTATCCAAATTAATTTCATAACTTAATTCTTGCGTTATAAAATCTTTTACTTCAGAAGGTAAATTATTAAAAAAATCCATAGAATCTTTATAACAACTAGTGTATAAATCCATATCTTTTAAACTTAATGATATTATTGGATAATCAAATTCTTTTTTTTCTTTATTTTTACCCTTAAAATAAAGAGTATATTTCTTTGTCATATATACCTACCTTTACTTTACGATAATAACACTTTTTATATTATAAAGTCAAATTAAAAAAGGCCCTTATAAGAGCTTATTTTTCTTAAAAACAAACAATTTATTAGTAATGTAATTATACATAAACATAATAAAAGAAGCTAATACTTTAGCGGTCATATTACCAATTTTAAACTCTTTTATTAAAAAAGATAAAACTAAAGAATCAAGTGGAAAACCAATTACTCTTATTATGACAAAAGAAAGGATTTGAAATAATTTTTTTCTTTTACTTTTAGGATTTGATTTAAATATTTTTTGATCTAAAATAAATAAAACCGTAAAAGATATGGTATATGAAACAAAGTTTGCCAATAAATAATTTCCATTTGTAATCAAATCAACGATAAAAAATAATACGTATAAAATTATGGTACAAAAAAAAGATACTAAGCAATATTTAATAAACTCTTCGTTTTTTATGTAAAATTTCTCTAACTTTGTTTTTTTTCTAAATATATTACCAAATATATTTTTTTTCTTATTTTTAAACAACTTCATGATAAATCCTTTCAAAAGCAAATAAATTATATCATAAAAAACAAATACATACAAATTAAAAGAAGCAATTACCTTGCTTCTACGATTAACTTAATAGCGGTTCTTTCTTCCCCTTCAATTACTATGTCAGTAAAAGCTGGGATGCAAACTAAATTTTTACCTGATGGAGCAACAAAACCCCTAGCAATCGCGATGGCTTTTATCGCTTGGTTTAACGCTCCCGCTCCAATTGCCTGAATTTCTACTGAACCTTTTTCTCTAAATACGTTTGCAAGTGCTCCTGCAACACTACTTGGGTTTGACTTTGATGAAACTTTAAGTGTTTCCATGTTTATTTCCTCCTTAATATTTTAGTCATTATAAATATATGAAAAAAATAAACAAAAATAACTATTTTAATTTTTAAGTTATGTATAAAAAAAGTAAAGATACTATCTTTACTGATTAAACAAATCAATTACTTCTGATAAATGAGTTATCTCTGGTAAGTCTTTGTTTTCTAATTCTTTTACAAACTTAATTCCAATACCAAGTTTTTTTTGCCACTGTTTAATATTACCAGAATAATCATCTATTAAAATGGCACCTGATGCGTTTACCACGTCTGTTTTAGGAATTTCTTTTGGAACTGAAACAACGGTTACCTGTGGTAATTTTTTATGTAAATATTTTATTTTTTCTATCATCTCATTAATTGAATTAACATGAGTTAGGATGTATACGTTAAATTTTTTAGATGCACAAATTTTCTTTATTTCGTTTATGCTATCATTAATTTCTTCAGTTTCTTCTATTAATTTTTTCCAATCAACGTTACAATAATAATCCATTACCTTTTTTTCATCTTTTATATCAATTCCTAATTTATCCATTTCTTCATAAGTTTTTGAAATGGTATCTAAAATTACCCCATCAAAGTCTATGTATAACTGTTTCATTTTCTAACTCCTTCCATCTTGGTAATAATTTAAACTCTAACCTTTCATTTGTTATTGGATGATTAAATGATAATTTATATGCGAAAAGTCTTATTTGTTCTTTATTTTTAATACCGTATAACTGATCACCATATAAAGGATAACCAATGTTTTTAAACTGCAACCTTATTTGGTGATGACGCCCTGTTATAAGATTAATCTTAACTATCGTTTTATCATCAAAATATCCAACTACTTCATAAGTTAATTTAGATAACTTAGAATTTGGATAATTTTCATCTACTATCATACTTGTTTTCGTCTTTTCATCCTTATATAAATAATTTACAAGCTCACCACTATCTTTATTTAACACTTTATCTAACACCGCAAGATAACTTTTTTTAAACTCATGATTTTTAATTTGCTCATTTAGCCTTTTGGCAGCTTTAGAAGTTCTTGCAAAAACCATAATACCACCAACTGGTCTATCAAGTCTATGAACAAGACCAATATACACGTTACCAGGCTTATTATATTTTTCTTTTATGTAACTTTTTACCATGGTTAGTAAATCAAGATCTCTCGTTATATCACCTTGAGACAAAATATTTGGCTTTTTTTCAACCACGATAATGTGATTATCTTCGTATAAAACGTTAAGTTTATTCATCTTCCCAAAGCCCATATATACCGCAAGGTAAAACTAAATTACTATCCGTCATAGGAAGCCCTATCTCACCTGATGATACCTTCCCTTTGCATTTTTTATTTATCGTTATATTTAAAATATTTTCTAAAACCTTTGATGACATACCAGTTGTATATGAGTTAATTAAAAAAAATAGCGGATTATCACTTAAAACTTCTTCACATAACTTAATTAGCGGAAACAAACTTTCTTCAATGTTCCATATCTCACCATTTGCACCTTTTCCATATGATGGTGGATCCATTATGATTGCATCATATTTATTACCACGTCTTATTTCTCTTTTAACAAACTTTATGCAATCATCTACTATAAACCTAACGTATTTATCTTGTAAGTTAGATGATATTATGTTTTCTTTAGCCCATGATACCATTCCTTTGGATGAATCAACGTGAACAACATCTGCTCCAGCGTAAGCACAGGCAAGAGTTGCACCACCAGTATACGCAAATAAATTAAGTACTTTTATTTTTCGATTACTTAATTTTATTTTATTAATCATATAATCCCAGTTAACTGCTTGTTCAGGAAATAATCCAGTATGTTTAAAACCCATTTGCTTTATGTTAAAAGTTAAATCTTTATACCTTATTTGCCATGAAGCTGGGACATTACTTATGTTTTTCCAGTTGCCCCCACCTTTATTACTTCTAATATATTTAGCATCAGCTTTATTCCATTTTTTATCAAAGCTTTTTTCTTTCCAGATAATTTGAGGATCTGGTCTATCTAAAATATACTCGCCCCAGCGTTCTAGTTTTTTACCATCTGCCATATCAAGGATTTCATAATCTTTCCAATCATTAGCTATTTTCAAAAATACCACCTTCTTTAAATATTTTATCATTAATAAAACTTTTTTTAAAGAAATATGTAATTTTTTATATCTGGTTTTAAAAAAAATAATGACGCCAGAAGCCATCATTACTTTTTAAAACATCTTATCTACTATTAAATTATCACAATAATTAATAGCTTTTTCATAATCTTTTTTACTTTTTACGGTCCAACCTAATATTAATTTTCTTTTTCTTTTATTTTTTACATAACTATTTGGCAAAGCATTTATATCATAACTTATAAAATCAGTTTTTAATAAAATATCTAATATAAGTGTTTTAGCTATGTTCTTTTTTAATGAATTAATATCTTTTCTTTTTTTAAAATCACTAGATAGTAGTCCCCTTATGTAATCTTTTCTATTTTTTTTAAACCATAAAATAGAAAAAATATTAAAACTTTGAATGGCAAAACTACCATTATAATTATCCAATAATTTAGATAATTCTTCTTCTAATTTACCATTATGCTTAATAACTTTAGTTTCTATTAACAAACCTACTTTACCATCTACTAACTTAAGCACTTCTGATAATAGTGGTATTTTATACTTGGTATTAAGTAAATTATAATTTAATAACTCTTTATAAGTACATTCTTCAATTACTTTTTTTACTCCACACACCCTTTTTAAGTTATTATCATGGAACACAACTATTTTATTATCCTTGGTTAAATGAACATCTAATTCAATCGTATAGTTATTATTAATTGCTTTTTTAAATGCCAAAATACTATTTTCAGGAACATTTTTATCATTGTCGTGAAATCCGCGGTGTGCGATTAATGCTTTTTTTAAAAAATCTAAATCTTTCATAAATATCTCCATTATTATTTTATTTACTACTTAAAAAATAATTCAAAACATCTTGGAATATTACTTATGAACTCCATTTTTTTATTTGTTTTCGGATTTAATACCACTAATTTATTTGCATGAAGCATAAGTCTTTTTACTCCTTTATTACTAATACCATATTTAAAATCTCCTACGATTGGATGATTAATATCTTTCATATGAACTCTTATTTGATTTTTTCTTCCAGTTTCAATTGCAATATCTAACATAGAATAATTACTATTTTCTTTTATTACTTTATAGTTTGTAATAGCTAATTTCCCATTTTTTCTATCGTTTGATGAATAAACAAATAAAGCTTTGTTTTCCTTTAAATAAGATTTTATCACATCATTTTTATTTTCTAAAACCCCGTTTACCACCGCTACATAACGTCTTTGTAAAACTATATTATTCCAATTATTTTGATACATATATTTTACGTTTTCATTTTTTGCAAACATAACAATGCCTGAAGTATCTTTATCCAGTCTATTAATTATAAATACCTTTGCTTTCGGATTACTTTTTTTAACGTAATCTGATACTTCGTGAAACAAGGTTTTTTCTTTTTCTTTTATGGTTGATACGGTTAAAATCCCACTAGGTTTATTAATTACTAAAATTTCTTTATCTTCATATATGATATCTAATTTCTTTTTCTTTTTCATTATTTACCTTCACCGCGCTTTAATCTAATTAAAAGTAATGAGTAATAAACTATTATAATTGTTACTATTACTAGCAAAAATTTAAATACGAATATATTGTTAAATAAACTTACAACAAATAATATTAAGTATCCTATTATTCTAGAAATATTTAAAAATAATTGCCAGGTAACTTGATGTTCCACTACGTAACCTTCTGATATTTTTTTATCTTCATTAATAATTTCATAACCTTTAGTTTCCGCGGTATTCATAAGAAGTACTAAAAATACCGCATTACATAAATTATATATTATAATTGAAGTTTTATTTATGCTAATTAAAAGAATTATAACACTAGTTACCATAGCAATGGAACTTACACATAAAATCTTCCAATTACTTTTTAATTTATATTGAAATATATATACTGAAATAATGGAACATATTGATGCAATAGTGGTAATAATTCCTAAACTTATTGACGTTTTAAAAGTCATTACAATAAGTATCGTAATTAATGTTTCTAAAAGGTAATGCACTATTCCATCGCAACAACTTATTTTATAAATATCTTTAAATTTGGGTTTATCTTTTATAAATTTTAAGTATTCAATTAGATTATATTTTTTAGTTTTTCTATTGCCCATATCTTTTATAAATAATGAAAAAATAAATTGAATTATTGATAATATTACTATTATTTTTGCAATATATGAAAATGATGTAATTTCAATTGTTGTTCCAAAAATAATAGGGAAAAATATTTTCAAAGTCTTTCCTATCATAGACTTAAAAGATGTAAATCTATTTACGTTTTGTTTTGTATGATAATTAACAAGCACATGCCCTGCTGCCCAGAAAAGTCCTTGAACAATACCGTAAGTAAATCCAAGTATCATATAATAATCAATTATACGTTCTTTTAATAATGCGAGTGATAATATATATAAACAATACAAAATAATGCCACTTCTAAATATAATTATTTGGTTTTTATTCTTTACTACTTTTGCAAATGATAAAAATATAATTAAGATTCCTATAAACGATAAAACATAGTATATAGATATGTGTTTATAATTATAATTTGTTAAAGTTATAAAATATGCAACCATAAACGTATTTAAAAACATATATAATATGTCATTAATTAATAGTGATCCCATTAACCCTATTTCGCTTTTACTAAAGTTTTTATTTAATTCTCTTTTCATACTTAACCTCTTAGAAAGATTATATCACAAAATAAAAACAACACAAAAGTGTTGCTTTATTTCATTAGTAATTTTCTTTTTTTTGTTCAAAATAACTTTGCGGATGAGCACATACTGGGCATACTTTTGGCGCTTGGTTACCAACGTATACATAACCACAATTACGGCAAATCCATACTGTTTCATTACCTTTTTTGAACACTAAATCATCATTTACGTTACCAAGTAACTTCATATATCTTTCTTCGTGTTCTTTTTCTATTTTTGCAACTTCTTCAAAAAGAAATGCAATTTTATCAAAACCTTCTTCTTTAGCGGTTTGGGCAAATTCTTTGTACATGCTTGTCCATTCACCATTTTCACCTTCCGCTGCTGATTTTAAATTTTCTTTTGTTGATGGAACATCACCACCATTTAATAATTTAAACCAAATTTTAGCATGTTCTTTTTCATTGTTTGCTGTTTCTGTGAAAATTTCAGAAATTTGTTCATATCCTTCTTTTTTTGCTTTACTAGCAAAATAAGTATACTTATTTCTAGCTTGACTTTCGCCTGCAAAAGCAGTCATTAAATTCTTTTCTGTTTGAGATCCTTTTAATTCCATAATTAAACTTCCTTTCTTAATTCGATTAGTATGTATCATATTAATGATTACTCTTTTAGTATAATTTATGATTTTTATAATGTCAATATTATTTACTTTGTTTAACTTCTGTTTTATCTTTTACCCACTCTTTTAAAATGGTGTATAAAACGGATGATATTGGAATGCTTACAACAACCCCGATAATTCCTAGCATACTACCGCCGATTAAGGCTGCAATCAAGGTCCATAAAGCTGGCAGACCAACTGATTTTCCAACGATTTTTGGTACTAAGATATTTTCATCTATTTGTTGTAATACAAAGAACATTACAACGTACCAAAATGCTTTAATAGGATTTGTTACCGCAATTAAAATGGCACCAACAACAAGCGTTATAAAAGCTCCTATGTAAGGAATTAACGCCGTTACCGCTAACAATACCGAAATAATAAGGGCATATGGCATCTTTAAAATCGTCATCGTTATAAAAAATATTATACCAAGTACTATTGCATCCAAACACTGGCCAGTTAAAAAACTTGTAAACGTTACGTTGGTAAGTTTTACTATGTTTCTTATTTTTTCTACGGTTTTTTCAGGTAAAAACGCACTTAATAACATCTTCATTTGTCTTGCTAAATTTTCTTTGTCAAGTAATATGTATATTGCCAAAATAAAGCCTATGAAAAACATTAATAATTTAGATAGTAAATTAGATATGAAAGAAACTATAATAGATACCATATTACTAGTTGTACCAAGCATTATCTCAATTATTTTCTTTACATCAACTTCCTTAATGTAATTACTAAAAGAAGGATATAAATCAGTTATCTTTTTATTTAAATTATTTAACCAATCAATGTTAGATGGAATTATTTTTCCAATTGAGTTTATCGCCTCAATAAATTCAGGTACCACCAAAAACATCAAAAGTCCAATAATTCCAAAAATTAATATAATTGATAAAGTCAAGGATATAACGCGAATAAGTTTTCTATGCTTTCTTTTATCAATTTTAAATATCTTCTTTTCAATTTGTTTCATTGGTACGTTTATTATAAAGGCTATTGCAATACCAACGATAACTGGCATAACAAGTTTAATAATAAAACTTAATAAATCAAAGAATAATTTATAATTAAACACAATCCATAAAATTATTCCTGCAAAAATAATTAAACTCATTATCTGTTTTTTTGTTTTTTTATTAATATTCATACCGATCACCTCTACTAATAATTATAACATGTTTTTTTTCTTTAATATAATAGCAATTATAATTGATAAAACAAAGGAAAAAATAATTATTAAAATAAAGCTTATGTTTGAAGTGGCCATTTTTCCTAATGGTACGTTCATACCAATAAAAGATGCCACCATGGTAGGAATTGAAAAGACAATCGTAATTCCCGCTAAAAACTTCATTACATCATTTAAGTTATTAGAAATAATAGTTGCGTAAGTATCAGTCATACTAGTTAAAATTTCACGATATATATTAGACATTTCTATTGCTTGTTTATTTTCAATCATAGCATCTTCCATTAAATCCATATCATCTTCATATAACTTTAATACGTTACCTTTAGAAAGTTTTTCTAAAACAACGTCATTAGCCTTAAGGGATGTTGAAAAATAAACCAAAGTCTTTTCGATGTTAAGTAAATCAATTAACTCTTTATTATCAGTTGATTTATAAAGTGTTTTTTCTTTTTTATTAATATAATTATTAATTGACGTTAACTCCTTTTGATATATTCCAGCAACCCGAAGAAGGATTTGAATAACAAATTTAGTTCTTTTTTTAATATCAAAGTTCTTAATTCTCTCATTTTTAAAATCCCCAAGTAAAGCTTGTTTTTTTAATGATATGGTAATAAAATAGCCATCATTATTTATTATTATACCTAAAGGATCCGTATTATATTTATGTTTGTATCTTGTATCGGTTATATAAGGTGTATCAACAACTATTAATATTGCATTATCACCTTCTTCAATTCTAGGCAATTCTTCATCATCCAAAAGTTTAGTTAATAAATCTAAATCAGTATTAGTCTTTTTAGATATATCTTCTAGTTCTTCATAATTTGGATTAACTATATCTATCCAGCATCCTTTTTGTAAATTTTTTAATTCCTTAAATTTACCTTTTTCATCCGTTGTATATATATTTATCATCATAGCACTTCCTTTTACTTATTATCCTACGATATCAATTTTATTATAACTCAAAGAAAATATTTTTACTAGAAAAAACAAATAACACGTAAACACGAAAAATAAAAAGTGGAATTATCTTCCACTTTTCTAATTATGCTCCTACTATTTCAAAGTTATCATCAGTAAATTCTTTTCTAACATATCTATTATAATTATCTATAACTGTAAAACCCATACTTTTCAAAAACGCTTTAGTTTTTTCATCTTTAACTATTATTTTAATTGTAGCAGAAACGAGATACGAAGGGATATTTCCTCTATCAAACATAAAGTCATTTAAAGTATCATTTATTTTATCAAATGTGGCATTTCGTAAATCTAAATTTATTAGTGAGCTACAACCAGAAAACATATCTCTCACAGTGGTTACATTTGATGTATCAAATGATGATAAATCCAAAGTTTCTAATGAATAACAGGTATAAAACATACTTTCCATGTTAGTTACATTTGATGTATCAAATGATGATAAATCTATACTTTGCAATCTATCACATTCATAAAACATATAACTCATATTCTCGGCGTTTCTTGTGTTAAAACTAGTTAAATCTAAAGTTTTTAAACCTGTACATAAATAGAACATCGCAGTCATATCTTTTACTTTTGCAAAGTTTTCTTTTTCTGAAAAAATAATACTTTCAATGGAAGGGCTCCCAGAAAACATTCCACGTTCTTGATACTCCCCATTAACACGAGAACGTCCACCAACAGTTATTACATTTGACGTATCAAAACTTGATAAATCTAAAGTTTTTAAATTTTCACAATTTGAAAACATTGAAGACATATCTGTTACTTTGGAAGTGTCAAAGTTTTTTAAATTTAGATTTGTTACATAAACCCCACTAAACATATCCATCATATTTGTCACGTTTTTAGTATTAAAACTTGATACATTTAAATTTTTTGATTGACATCCTGAAAACATTAAAGACATATCTGTTACTTTTTCCGTGTTAAATTTTGTTAAATCTAATTCTTGTATTGCACTAGCAGCAAACATACCAGTCATATTAGTTACGTTTTTAGTATCAAATTTTGTTAAATCCAAGTTTTGTATTCCAGAATCAGTTCCCATTCCAACGTAAAAAAACATAAATGACATATCATCTACTTGTGATGTATCAACATAACTAAAATCTATACTTTTTAGCTGTGTAAAGTAAAAAAACATATTGTAACTTTTTTTGGGAAATATTACGCTTCCATTACCACCTATAGTAAGCTCATATAAACCATTATTATCAGTATCTGTATACCATGCTATAACGGAATTATCATGTTTTTCAGATGCATCCCAACTATTTATAGCACCATTTCCAACTTCTGTTGTTGGAGCAAATTTTATTGATTCTATTTGCATTCTATTTACATTACCATTAAAGCAATTAAAATCTATACTTTCAAAATCTGAATTTTCATCAAATATATTAACATATTGTGGCGTTGCCAAAATAGAGTTTGGTTTTATAAACTTAAATAATAATTTTATATCTAGATTAGTTTTTTCTGGTAATGCTGTTAATCCTTCTTTATATTTAAACGTTATAGTAAATTCTTTTTTTGTAGCAGGTTCTATAGCTTCTTTTAAGCTAATATTTTGTAATTCATATTCTATATACTCGTTATTTTTTAATTCTTCTTTTATGGCATCAATTATCATGGATACGTTTCCAGTATTTGCAACTGTTACTTTATATGTTACCATTGAATCTATTTGTTTTAAATCAATTCCTATTTTAATTGTGTCTTTGGAGTATTTGCTAGAATAACTTTCTATACCATTATTTGTTGTTTCCTGTAGCTCTAAATTTGTTATTCTTATGTCTTTTTCTACTCTAAAGACCGCTTCACTACTAATACTTAAATCTTGAGATAAAGCACCGTATCCAACAGTTAGAGTTATTGTTAGTACTAACAATAACAGCAATATTATATTGCTGTTATGAGTGTTATTGGTTTTTTGACTTTTTTCTTTTCCTAGTTTTATTTTTTTAAATTTCATTTTATCAACCTACTTTTATTGGTTATTATATCTGTTAAAATAATAACATATTATCTATTTAAATGCAATTAAAAGTATTAAGAAAAAAAAGATGGTAGTAATACCATCTTAATTTTTAAACTGTGAGTTATAAAGTTCTGCATAAAAACCATTTTTCTTCATTAATTCTTTATGATTTCCTTGTTCTATTATGTTACCTTCATTCATAACTAGAATTTTATCGGCGTTTTTTATCGTGGATAATCTATGTGCAATTATAAATGATGTTCTTCCTTTCGTTAGTTTATCCATTGCCTTTTGAACTAACTCTTCGGTTCTTGTATCAACACTTGATGTTGCTTCATCCAAAATCAAGAACGGTGCATCTTTAATCATACCACGAGCAATGGTTAAAAGTTGTTTTTGTCCCGCTGATATAGAATCATTATCTTTTACCTTATAATCTAAAACCCCCGGTAATGATTTTACAAAATGATCCACTCCAACGGTTTTTAATGCTTCCATTATTTTTTCATCACTTATTTTTGTTTTATTATATCGTACGTTTTCTCTAATCGTTCCATCAAAAAGCCAAGTATCTTGAAGAACCATGATGAATAAATCATGAACGTTTTTCCTTGTCAATTCTTTTGTTGATACACCATCAATTAATATTTCACCTTCCGTTAGGTCGTAAAATTTCATAAGCAAATTAACCATCGTTGTTTTACCTGCCCCGGTAGGCCCTACTATAGCAACTTTTTCTCCAGGGTTAACCTTACAATTAAAATCCTTAATTATTACTTTATCATCATCGTAACCAAATTTAACGTGTTTAAATTCTATTTGTCCCTTAACATTTTTTGGATCAAGTTTTTTGGTTATTTTACTCTCATCTGTCATTTCTTCTTCCTCAATGAATTCAAAAACTCTTTCCGCTGCAGCAGCAGTAGACTGGATGCTGGTCATTCCTTGAGCAATTTGCGAAAGTGGTGATGTAAATAGTCTTACGTAAATCATAAAGGCAACGATAACACCAAAAGTAATGTAATTATTAATTACAAGACTTGCTCCAACAACACAAACACAAACGTACCCAAAGTTACCAATGAAGTTCATCATCGATGGCATAAGTCCAGATAAAAACTGACTTTTTTGATTACATAAAAACACGTTATCATTTAATTCATCAAAGGTTTTTGATGAATCATAATTACCATTATAGGCCTTAACAACGTTATGATTAGTATATATTTCTTCTATGTGTCCATTTAGTTTACCTAGTTCAACTTGTCTTGCTAAAAAGTATTTTTGTGACTTTCCAAGCACTAATGACATAAATACAAAACCAAATAATGATGATATAATTGCCGTTATTGCCATTGTCCAGTTAGTTACAAACATCATTATTACACACCCTATAAATAATGCTGTGGCACTAACTAATGAACCTAAACTTTGGGATAAATTAACTCCTATGGTATCAACGTCGTTAGTAACCCTTGATAATATATCACCGGTTGAATGCGTATCAAAATATTTTAAAGCTAAATTATTTATCTTAACTGATATTTTAGTTCTTAAGGTTTTAGCAAACTTATTAGACATAATCGCCATTAAAAAACTTTGAAGAAAGTTAAATAAAGCACTTATTAAATATAAAGTAATTAAAAATACAATAATCGTTTTTATCTTTTTAATATCTAATTTTGGTTTAACTTGCTTTTTTACGTTTTTAGGTAGTTTATCTACTTTTTTATATAATGCGTTAACATTTGTATTTTTAGTATCATTACCCATTAAACTCAAAAGCTTAAGTTTATCACTAGTTGTTATTAAGGTTCCATTAACCTTGCTATCAGGAAGTAATATTTTTTGAATTGAACTTGGAAATAAAGATAATTTTGTCATTAACATATTATTATCTTTTGAATTTAAATCACTAATTATCTTAATAAAAGATACTTTATCACTTGATGATACTAAAACATTATCAATTACGCTTTCTTTTAAAATAATTTTATTAATACTATCTGGTAAATTTGATATATTAACCAAAAGTTCATCATTAGATAAATTACTTGCGTTTTTCAAAAATTCATTAAATTTAACTTTATCATCTAAAGTTATATCATTAGATGAGTTTATTTTAACTATCGTATTATTTGATAAATCAAAGTTTAAAACGTTTTTGCTTACGCTCGTAAACTTTTCTTCATTTAACGTTTTTGTAACATCTTTAATTATATTATTTAAACCATCTTTATTTATAACTAATCCTTTTGATAACTCGTCGGTTAAATCACTTAATTTATTAGGTCCTATAATTGAAAGAACACTTGATAAGGCCGCTAATAAAAGGGCAATTACTAAAACTGATATAAAAGGCTTTAAGTACTTAAACATCTTTTTTAACGTAAGTGACAAATTCTTTGGTTTTTCAAAGTTTCTACCCCTCATTCTTGGAGCTACGGTTTTATTTTTTCCATTATTCATTTTAAAAGCTCCTTTCTTGTTACTTGCGATAAAGCAATTTCTTCATACACCTTACAGTTTTTAAGTAAGTTTTTATGTTTTCCTATTCCAACTACCCTTCCTTTATCTAATACAACTATATTATCAGCATTCATTATGGTACCTACCCTTTGAGCTACGATGATATTAGTTGCATTTTTTAAGTTTTCTTTTAATTCTTTTCTTAACTTATAATCCGTTTTATAATCTAGGGCACTAAACGAATCATCAAACACAAATATTTCTGGATTTTTATAAATTGCACGAGCAATAGCAAGTCTTTGTTTTTGACCACCAGAAATATTAGTACCACCCGATGCAACGTTTGAGTCATACTCATCTGGCATTTTTTTAATAAATTCACTTGCTTGAGCAATTTTAGATGCCTTTTTTATTTGATCTTCCTTGATTTCGTTTTTACCATAAGCAATGTTATAATTAACGGAACCATCAAACATAACGGCACGTTGCGGTATATAACCTAATTTTTCATACAATGCTTCTAGCTTATAATCTTTTATGTTTACACCATCAATTAAGATTTCACCTTCCGTTACGTCATAAAATCTCATAATTAAGTTTACAATCGTTGATTTACCAGATCCAGTAGAACCAATTATCGCTAAAGTATCACCTTTGTTTGCCTTAAATGATATATCTTTTAAAACATATTCATCAGCATCGGGATACTTAAATGATACATTTTTAAATTCTATTTGACCAGTTATTGTTTCATCACCGATAAAATCACCATCTTTTATCGGCTCAACGGTATCTAATACTTCGGTTATACGATTTGCAGAAACACTTGCTCTTGGATACATTATAAACACCATTGCAAGCATTAAAAATGACATTAAAACTTGCATTGCATAACTAGAAAAGACAACCATGTTACTAAATATTGTTAACCTATCATACATTCCTGCACCATTTATTAAAAACGCCCCTATCGCATATATAGAAAGAGTTAAAAAGTTCATAATTAAATACATTGAAGGCGACATAATAGACATTACTTTTTGGTTAAAAGTCTGGGTCTTCGTTAAAGTATCATTTGCATCCTCAAACTTTTTTTCTTGATATTTTTCTGAATTAAAGGCCCTTATTACCCTAATGCCATTTAAATTTTCGCGAGCTACTTGGTTTATATTATCAATTAGCTTTTGAACAATTTTAAACCTTGGTAAAACGGTTATCATAAGAATTACTATAATAATAAGTAAAATCAAAACCGCAATAAGGGTTGCTAAGCTCCATTGCCAACCTTTATTAAAAATTTTAATTATAGCCCATACGGCGGTAATTGGTGCTTTAATAAGCATTTGAAGCCCCATTGATATAAACATTTGAATGTTTGTTATATCATTAGTTGTCCTAGTTATTAAGCTACTTGTTCTAAACTTTTTCATCATTTCCATACTAAAAGATTGTACTTTCTCAAATAAAGTTTTTCTTGTTCTTTTAGAAAAAGTTGCCGAAACATAAGAAACTAAATATCCAACTAAAAACGCTGATATAAGAGATGCAAAAGCACAAGAAAGCATATAAGCACCTTGCGTTAAAACCTCGCTTATCTTTGTTCCTTCGGTTTGAACTAACTTAGTTATTTCACTCATATAATCAGGCAATTTTAAATCAAGCCAAACTTGAAACACAATTAAAAAAATGCAAATTAAAATTAACGCAAAATCTTTTTTTCTAAATTCTTTTATTAACTTTAACATAATAAATCTCCTTTATTTTAAATTTTCCTTTATTTTATCAATTATTTTAATAAAATTACTTTTTTCTTCATCCGTAATCTTATTTAATAAAACCTTTTCAAAATTCGCCATTTTATTTTCTATCTCTTTATGTTTATTCAAACTATTGGAAGTTAATGCAATTTTCTTTTTTCTTGCATCAACTTCTGAATCAAGTCTTTTTATTAAATTATTCTTCTCCATCGTATTTAAAATACCAGATATAGTAGAACGCCTTAATAACATTTCTTTTTCAATATCGCTTTGATGAATAACTTTATCTTTATTATCAAATAAATACTTTAATATTCTTACTTGCGTATTGGTTAACTTCCTTTTGTTAACCCCTTTAAATAATTTTCTTTCAATCATATTATCTAACATTTTAATTTCAAATGATATTTTTCTTTCCTTCATAAACATCATCCTTCCTTATTGTAAGGTAGCTAACAAAAATAATTCTATCATAATATATTAATGTGGTCAACTTCTAATTAAATAAAAAAACTAGAAATAAAATTCTAGCTTTCTAAACACCCATCGTTAACGTTTCCGGTAAGGTTGATGCTCCATCTATTACAATTCCTTGACCAGTTATATAACTTGATTCATCACTTGCTAAAAACGCTGCTAACTCTCCTACTTCTAAAATATCGCCTAACCTTTTCATTGGAATAGCACCTGCTATACCATCTATTACTTCTTGTGGGTTTTCTTTGTTAGATACCACCGCCATTTTTTCTACCATTGGAGTTAATATGTATCCAGGTAGTATTGCATTAACCCTTATGTTGTCATTTACTAATTCAATGGCAAGTGATTTAGTAAAGCCTAAAATAGCGGCTTTAGTCGTTGCATAGGCAACTTCACCAACGTCCGCAACCGAAATGCCAGTTACACTAGATAAATTAATAATTGATGCCTTTTTGGCTTTTTTCATAAGCGGCAAAATATACTTAGTAACATTCCACGTTCCTTTTATATTAATGTCAAAATGTTTATCCCTTAATTCAAATGACATATCTTCAAACTTTTCTAACATACATATACCCGCGTTATTAACAAGAATATCTATCTTACCAAACTTACCTTCAATTGATTTAGCAACCGCTTCAACCATTTTACTATCTTTTATGTCCACTTTATAACCAGTTACATCATATCCTTGGTTTTTTAAATCTTTAATTGTATTAACGATTTCATCTGCGTAATCAAGAATTATAACCTTTGCTTTATACTTTAAAAATACCTTTACAATCCCAAGCCCATTACCCATTGCACCACCGGTTATAACGGCTATTTTACCTTCTAATTTCATTTTTATTCTCCTTTTATTAATATTAATATTTATATGTAATTTATTTTAGTTTAAGAAAACTTATACATTCAACGTGGCTTGTATTAGGAAACATATCAACTGGAATAATTTTTTTTATAGTATATAAATCAGTTAGATAAGATAAATCCCTTGCCATAGTAACTGGATTACATGATATATAAACTATTTTTTTTGGAAGGATTCTCTTCATTATTGCAATAGTTTTTCGATCAATTCCCTTTCTTGGTGGGTCAACAAATATTACGTCTATTTTATCTTTTATCTTAATTATTTCTTTTAAAACATCCCCGCAAATAAAAGTTACGTTATTAATGTTATTTATTTTAGCGTTTACTTTTGCGTCTAAAACCGCATCCTTTACTATTTCTATACCAATTACTTTTTTTACGTGATTTGCTACTATACAAGTTATCGTTCCTGTTCCAGAATACAAATCTAGTACTACATCTTCCTTACTTAAATTGCAAACTTTAATTGCTGCATCATATAATTTTTCACATGCGCTGCTATTTACTTGAAAAAACGATTTTGAAGAACAATTAAACATCAAACCATTGGATATTTGGCTTATGTAACCATTACCATACACTATTTTATCATTAAAAATTACGGTTTTTAAATTACTAATGTTAGTTGTAATATAATTTAAAATTTTTACGTCATTATCATCTAAAGAATAAATATCAATTAAGATTTCATCAAGGGCATTGCCATGTTTTATCGTAATTGTTTTTATTTTATTTTCATTATCTAAAATATATTTTCTTATAACCCTTAAAGCATCATTTATACTTTTTTCTGCCAAAAGACAGTTATCTATATCAGTTAATTGATACGTTCCAAGGCCATAAAAACCTATTCTATTATTTTCTAGTTTAAAACTTACTTTGTTACGATAGTTATCATCTTTTAAAGAAGGAATAACATCTTCTGGTTCTTTATCTATCTTACCAATTCTTTTTAGAGCCGTTGTTATTTTTTCCTTTTTAAATTTTAGATTTTCATCCGTACTTTGATGTCTTAAATTACATCCACCACATTCACCATAATACGGGCATTTAGATTGTAATCTTTTTTGTGAAGGTTTTATTATTTCAACTATTTTGCCGATTGCAAAATTCTTTTTTATTTCGGTTATTCTTATTTTTACTATCTCATCTTTTAAAGCCTTTGGAACAAATACTACCATTTTGTTTATTTTACATACACCTTTAGCATCATTTTCTAAAGCTGTTATATTTACTTCGTATATTTCATCTATTTTAACGGTTCCAACCATTTATATCACCTACACTAATTATATATTACTATGTTTTTTACCAAAAAATTAAAATGATAGTTACTCTTTTTGAGATAAACTTTTGTAATACTCAAATCTTTTTTTAGCAGTTTGTTTATTAATTTCAAAAAGTTCACTTGCTCTTTTTTCATTAACTAATTTAGTCATAGCGTATCTATTTTCTTTATTTAAAAACTCTTCATATTTATCAAAGTCTGGGTTTTTATAATCCAAGGTTAATTTTTCTTTTTCTGGGTCATATCTAAACAATGTCCAGTAACCACTTTCAACCGCTAGGCGCTCTTGGAAAACGCTATCTTGCATTCCGTTTTTTATACCGTGGGTAATGCAAGGTGCATAAGCGATTATAATTGATGGCCCATTATGATTTTGAGCTTCCTTTATCGCGTTAATTGCTTGCTGCATATTAGCACCCAAACTAATTTGAGCAACATAAACATCATCATAGTTAAGTGCCATTCTTGCTAAATCCTTTTTCTTACCACTTTTTCCAGTGGAAGCAAATTTAGCGGTTGCTCCGCTTCTCGTGGATTTAGATTGCTGTCCACCAGTATTAGAATATACTTCAGTATCTAAAACTAATATATTAACGTTTTGCCCACTTGCCAAAACGTGATCTACTCCATCATAACCAATATCATAAGCCCAACCATCACCACCTATTATCCAAACTGATTTAGGCATTATGTATTTTTTAAGTCGTTCAGCCTTAATAGACTCGCTAAAATCAAAGTTATGAAGCATATTAATTGATTTTTCGGTTGAATCTTCATCATCTAACCACTGTCTTGCAATTGATTCATTTTCTTCTGATAAATTACTATTTTCTAAAATACTTTTTATTCTTTGCTTTTGAATTAAATCTCCCATTTTAATACCAAGTCCAAACTCAGCGTTATCTTCAAAAAGAGAGTTAGCCCAAGATACGTTATAAGGCATTGAAGGTAATGATGCACCATATATTGAAGAACAACCAGTTGCGTTTGCAATAACTAATTTATCACCAATTATTTGGGTTAATAACTTTATGTAAGGTGTTTGCCCGCATCCAGCACAAGCACCAGAAAACTCAAATAAAGGTTTTTCAAATTGAGAACCTTTAATGGTATCCTTTGAAAATAAATTTTTGTTTAAATCATCTTCAAACATAACCGATACGTTTTTTTTGTATGCGTTATTTTTATCTTTCATAACAATGGCCTTTTCTTTAGCTGGACAAATGCTTTGACATACTCCGCAGCCAGTACAATCCTTCCAAGAAATACCCATGTAAAAATATAAGTCATCTTTTCCTATAACTTTAGCTACTTTATCTTCAACGTCATATTTTAAAACTTCATCATGCGTTAGGATAAAAGGTCTTATTACTCCATGCGGACACGCTAAAGCGCACATATTACACTGGATGCACTTATCTTTATCCCAGCACGGAAGCATATTTGCAATGTCTCTTTTTTCTAGTTTACTAGTTGATGGCAAAAAACTTCCGTCCATGTGTTTTTCAAAATCACTAACTAAAAGTTTATTACCTTCTAAACTAGATATATACTTCATTACTTTATCATCCATTAAATTATTTTGATTAGCTTTATCATCAGATAACATTGTCATATTAATATCAACTTTAGTTAAAGCATCAACGGCTTCATCAATGGCGGATAAGTTACTATTAACTATATCACTACCTTTTTTGCTAAACTTCTTTTTTACCTGTTGTTTTATTTTATCAATTATTAAATCATAATTAACTAAATTTCCAACCTTAAACATAGCCGTTTCCATAATCATACTTACCTTGTTTATGATGTTATGTCTTTTAGCAATATCAAAGGCATCAATGGTGTAAAAACAAACATTTTTATCAATTATTTCTTGCTTTACTTTATTTGGCAAAAAATCTATTAAATCACTACCCTTTTTATCAGTTACTAAAATAAAGGTTCCATTGTTTTTAATTTTATCTAAAATATCATATCTTAATAAATATGTATCTTTGGTGCAAACAAGTAAATTTGCTTTTTCAACGTAATATGGTCTATTAATTTCTTCTCTTGCAATTCTAAGGTGAGACCTTGTTACGCCACCTGATTTTTTTGAGTCATACTCAAAATATCCTTGTACAAAAGCATCGGTATAATTTCCCATAATGGTAATTACATCTTTTGATGCGGTAACCATACCATCAGAACCATATCCATATACTAATATTTCCCTAGTTCCCTTATGTTTAATTTTATAATCAGGTATCTTTATGCTTCTGTTTGTTAAATCATCTTCTATTCCAACCGTAAATGAAGTAAAACAATTTGGATCATCCAAAAAGTCAAACACCGCCTTTATGCAAGCTGCTGAAGTGTTTTTACTTGATAAACCATATCTTCCGCCAATAATTAAAGGACGAACATCTTTATCTTGATATAAAGCACAAACGTCTAAATATAATGGTTCTCCAATTGAACCTGGTTCTTTAGTTCTATCTAATACCGCAATCTTCTTAACGGTTTTAGGAATAACATCAAAAAAGTATTTTTTACTAAAAGGTCTATATAAATGTACTTCTACTAACCCTAAACCTTTTTCGTTTTGAACAACTTCCTTTATGGTATCGCAAACTGATCCCATTGCAACGATAACCTTACTTGCATCTTTATCACCATAATAATTAAATGGTTTATAATCCTTACCAGTTATCTCGTTTATTTTTTGCATATAATCATTAACAACATCAGGCATTTTATCATATTTTACGTTTCTTGCTTCCGTGTTTTGAAAATAAACATCATCATTTTGATTAGTTCCGCGTATTACTTTTTTAGCAATCAAACTTCTATCCTTAAAATCATCTAAAGCTTTTTTATTTAACATATAAAGTAAATCATTACCATCCAAAACTTCTATTTTTTTAAGTTCGTGAGATGTTCTAAAACCATCAAAGAAGTTTAAAACCGGCATACTATTATCAATTGCTGATAAGTAAGATACCGCCGTTAGGTTCATAACGTCTTGAACGTTTGATGATGCAATCATTGAAAAACCAGTTTGTCTTACTGCATATATATCTTGATGATCTCCTAATATACTAAGGGCATGAGTTGCTAAGCTTCTTGCGGCAACGTTTATAACGCAAGGCAAGCACTCACCTGCTATTTTATACATACTAGGAATCATAAGTAAAAGGCCTTGAGAAGCCGTGTAAGTAGTTGCTAGGCATCCAGCTTGTAACATTCCATGAACTAATCCAATCGCTCCTTTTTCACTTTGCATCTCAACTACCTTCAAAGGAAAACCATACAAATTATTAAATCCTTTACCAGACAATTCATCTACTTTTTCAGCCATGGTAGATGCTGGTGTTATTGGATATATTCCAGCAGCTTCACTAAAAAGATAAGAAATATAACTGCAAGCTTCATTTCCATCCATTACTTTATATCGTTTCATAACTTACACCCTCTAACATAATAATTATATCATTATTAATTATATTTTAAAAGATAATAATATTTGTTTAGTTTGCCATATTTACTTATTTGTGATATAGTATAGCCTTAAAAAGGAGGCAATATGGCAAAAATTCGTCTTCCACTAGAAATGGAAAATAGAAAAATGTTTTTAGATGAAGAAAAAATAGATTTTAATAAAAAGAAGCTAGAAAAGTTTTTGGAAAACGAACCCCAAATGAAAAACGCTTCTTTTGCTAAAAAAGTTTTATTATCTAATGAAGTTCAGTCTAATAACAGCGTTGAAGGATACTATGATGATATTAAAAAAATTAAAGAAGTTGTTTTATCTTCTAAAAAATCTAAAAATAGAAAAGAAATAGATAAGTTAAGAATCATTAATTTATATAAAGGCTATAAGTATATTCTTGATGAAAAGGATATAAATAAACACACTTTAAAGAAGCTATATAGTATTTTAAGTGATGGTTTAATAGAAAAATATGATTTAAAAAACATGGGAGAATTTTATAGATTAAAGCCAGTTTACATACACAACTCTAACAATTTATCTAAAATGCCAGCCGAAGGAATTGATGCAAGTAAAATTGATTATTATATGAATGAATTATTTTCATTTATAAATAATAATTTTAATTCTAAATGTTTAACTGATGAATACATAAAATCACAAATAATT
The DNA here is from genome assembly GCA_947623685.1 of uncultured Bacilli bacterium. Classification (GTDB taxonomy): domain Bacteria; phylum Bacillota_I; class Bacilli_A; order RF39; family UBA660; genus Aphodocola. The sequence continues at coordinate 41,404 of CANQHF010000005.1, forward strand.
CATTTTTATTTCGTATATATTCATCCATATTTTGATATAAACGGAAGATGTGCAAGAACCATTGCAATGTGGCATTTATTAAATAATAAAGCATTTCCTTACGTAATATTTAACAGGGGCATTGAATTTAACAAACAGGAATATTATAAAGTTATAATGGACGTAAGCAAGTTCGCCAACATATCATTTTTTGTTGATTATATGATGAAAACGGTATTAATAGAACTACAAAAAGAGCACGTAATTCAAAACGTAGCAAGTGATAATAAAGATTTAACCGGAACGGATTATCAAACACTACATTACCTACTTTCAATGAATGGTCTTTTAACACTATGCGATTTTGCAAACACATATAATAGATTTAATGATAAAAAGACAATACAAGAAATTTATAATGAAATGATAGAACCTTTACTTGATAAAGGAATTATAATAGAACAAAGACAAACTAATAAAAAAATCAATAATGATGATCATAATTTCATATTTAAATTTAATAATAAATTCATTGATGATGACGCAATTAAAGTTGAAGAATTAAAGGTATTTAAAAATGGCTTATAAAGTTAGCCATTTTTTCTTGCGTCAAATTTCTTTCTTTCTTCAGTATTTAATATTTTCTTTCTCATTCTAAAGTTTAAAGGAGTTATCTCAACTAATTCATCAGAATTAATATAATCTAAACATACTTCAAGCGATAATTTTCTAGGTCTTTTTAAAACCACGGTATGATCTTTACCAGCGCTTCTTGTATTAGTTTGTTGTTTTTGCTTTACAACGTTTACCGCTAAATCATTTTCACGGTTATTTTCACCAACAATCATTCCTTCATACACTTCAAAACCTGGTTCTATAAACATAACACCACGATCTTCTAATTGCCCAAGACCATAAGCTGATGCTTTACCATTTTCCATTGAAACCAAAACGCCTAATTTTCTTTCACCTACAATGCTATCTGCCATTGGTAGGTACTCTTTAAAGGTGTGATTAATTATTCCATAACCTTTAGTCATTGTCATAAAATCAGTCATAAAACCAATTAATCCACGAGATGGAATGGTATAATTAAGCCTTACTTGATTTTGATTATTAGTCATATTAATCATCGTTCCACCACGAATTCCCAAAGCTTCTATTACTGGACCTACCGTATCTTCTGGCACTTCAAGTTGTAAATCTTCATATGGTTCACATAAAGCGCCGTCTATTTCTTTTACGATTACTTCTGGTTTTGAAACTTGCATTTCATAACCTTCTCTTCTCATATTTTCAATAAGAATTGAAAGATGTAATTCTCCTCTACCAGATACTATCCAACTTTCAGTGTCATTAGGTTTTACTTTTAAAGACACGTCTTTTTGCGTTTCTTTAATTAATCTTTCTTCTAGTTTTCTTGCCGTTACAAACTTACCTTCACGCCCTGCAAAAGGAGAATTATTAACGCTAAAAGTCATTTGAAGAGTTGGTTCATCAATCCTAAGAATAGGAAGAGCCTTTTCTTTTCCAACCGTACAAATAGTTTCCCCAACTGATATATCAGGAAGACCTGCTATAGCAACTATTTCACCGGCATGAGCTTCTTTTATTTCAATTCTTTTAAGTCCAAAGAAGCCAAATAATTTTTGAATTCTAAATTGTTTTATCGTACCATCTAACCTAACACATGATACGTTTTCGTTTTCCTTAATTGTTCCTTTTGCAATTCTTCCAATACCAATTCTTCCAACATAATCATTATAGTCTAATAAAGCTGGTTGAAATTGAAGTGGAGAATTAACGTCAGTTGATGGAGCTGGAATGTTATTTATTATCATATCAAGCACTGGATCCATGGTGTGTTTTTGTGTTGTTACGTCCTTATTTAAACTAGATGTTCCATTTATTGCAGATACGTAAACAACTGGAAAATCAAGCTGCTCATCATCCGCACCAAGTTCTATGAATAACTCTAATACTTCATCTAATACCTCATCTATTCTAGTAGATGGTTTATCAACTTTATTTATAACAACAATTGGTTTAACCCCAGCTTCTAAAGCCTTTTTTAAAACAAACCTTGTTTGTGGCATCGTTCCTTCATAAGCATCAACAACCAATAACACCCCGTCAACCATATGCATTATTCTTTCTACTTCACCGCCAAAATCAGCGTGTCCTGGAGTATCTAATATATTTATACGGTAACCTTTATAATTAATTGCCGTTGTTTTAGCTAGTATGGTTATTCCTCTTTCTTTTTCAATGTCATTAGAGTCCATTAATCTTTCATTTAATTCTTCATTGTCTCTAAACGTTCCAGATTGTTTTAATAATTCATCAACAAGCGTTGTTTTACCATGGTCAACATGGGCAATAATAGCAACGTTTCTTATTTCCATAATTTGCACCTTCTTTTTTACTAACTTGTTAATTATAACATAAAAAAGACAATTTCAAACAAAAAAGTAAGCTTTTTGCTTACTTTATGCAAGTGATTTTTCACTATATGCGTAAAACACCATATTACTATTACCATCAGCGTATTTTTTAAACTCACCAACAAGCGAATTATTTTCCCCTAATAACTCAACTGCTTCGTCAACGCTAATTATTTTAGCACCTTTTTCATTTACTAACCTATCTGCGTTTTCTTTAGTTGTTCTTCCTACTATAACATCACCTATAGCAATAAAAGAATTTATATCCATTCCTAAATTACTAGCTTCCATTTGCCTTTGAGCACCAGAGATCGCTAAATAACTATAGCCTATATCAAGAAGTCCATAATCATCTTGTAATTCATTTAATGTATCATTTTCCTTAACTTCATAACTTACGCACACGTTACTATTTTTATTATCTTCTATTTTTTTACTAATGCTATTTGCAGCTCCTAAACCTATAGCAGTAATAACACCAGCTAAAATAGCCGTTTTTATAATCTTAAAGACTTTTTTTCTTTTAGTTTCTTTTTCTTTCAGTTTCTCATCCTTACTTCTTTCATCAATAACACCAAAATCCTTATGTGGTAATGGATGTTTATTATTTACCATGTTAAATAATTCATCATTTTGTCTATTAAATGATACATAATCATCATACTCTTTTAACCCTATAGAAAATAATTTTTCTATTTCAAAAGTTAAATTACTTATCTTATTACTATCTTTATTTTTTTCTAAATAATCCTTTAATATATCTGATAATTTCGTTCCATCACAAACACTCTTGTTATCATCTTTTTCAATATCTTTTCTTTCAATATCTAATATTTCATATAAACTTTCCATGATAAACCTCCTATCATATCTATTATTAATAATAGCAAAGTTATATAAAAAATGCAAATTTAATCCCTTTAGTATGTAAAAAGAAGTATGTTTTATACTTCTTGAACCACGGTAATAATCATTGGCCTACATTCTGTTTCATCATATAAATACGTACTTAGGCGCTCTCTAATACTTACTTTAATTTTATTATATTCAACGTAATTATCAGATGTGTTTTCTTTAATTACTTCTAATGATATTCTCTTTATTTCTTCAATTAAAGAAGAATTTTCTTTTACATAAATAAATCCCCTTGTTAATACTTCTGGGTACGCTAGTATTTCTTTAGTACGTTTATCAAGTGTAGCACAAATAATTACTATTCCATTATCAGATAATAACTCCCTATCTTTTAAAACTAACTCTCCGATATCTTCTGATGAATTACCATCAATTAATATGTCATCAACTTTTATTCTTTCTTTTTCATCCTTTAGCTTACCATTAACTATTGTTACAACATCACCATTTTGTTTTAATAAAATGTTTTCTTTTTTCATTCCAATGTGACTTGCAGCGTTAGCGTTTGCAACCATATGACGATACTCCCCAATAACTGGCATATAGTATTTAGGATTCATCAAATCAAGCATTAACATTATATCCTCGCTTGATGCGTGATGTAATAAATGCTCCTTTCTTGACATCGTAACAACCGTCGCTCCAATTTTTGACACATCATCAATTACTTTTATCGCTGATTTTTCATTATAATCATTAATTGGTTCCATAAATAAAATGGTATCAGTTGGTTTTATGCTAACATATCTATCATAACCATTTATTATTCTATTTAAATTCATAAATGGTTTTTCTCTTTCATTTGATATTAAAATCACCGAATCCTTATCATTTATGTTACTTAAATCACCAATTCTACTTCGATCAAATTTCACGTAATTATTATTTAAAATATCATTAATAATTCCTTGTAATTTATGACCCATTACAACAACTCTTCTAGTTGTTTTAGATATCTCATTAAATAATTCTTCAATCCTTGATACATGCGCGGTAAATACGTTTACTATAACCCTATTTTCAGTTTTGCTAAGCGTATCTTTAATAAGCTTATCTACCCTATTTTTAGGAGATGTATATCCCACTTTATCAGCGTACATCGATTCCCCCATCAATAATAAAACTCCTTGTTTACCAATGTATGCAAGTTTTCCTATATCAGCTTTATATGGTCCTAACATAGTTGCATCAAAAACATAATTACCGGTATAAAAAATCGTTCCATCCTTGGTATTTAAAGCATAACCAACGTTATCTGGAATAGAATGAGTAAGTCTTACTGGAAAAATACTATTTTTACCAAAATTTATTTTTTTATGTGGGTCTATTTCAATAATATTTTTAAATCTTATGTTATCATTTTCTAATTCTTTTCTTAAAATATCCGCTGTAAATTTAGTAGCATAAACCTTTAAACTAGGAATTACCTTAACTATATCACATACCGCACCCATATTCTTTTCGTGGCCATGAGTTATAAATAAACCTTTAATGTTTTTTAAATTATCTTTTATATAATCAAAATTTGGTATAACATAATCAACTCCTAAAAGTTTATCATCAGCATATTTTAAACCCGCATCAAAAATAAATATATCGGCATCAACTTTAACAACGTACATGTTTTTGCCTTCTTCATTAAGACCACCTAAACTAAATATCTTAATTTTACTCACTTTTTTTCTCCTTTCTTTTTTTATCAAGTGATATAATTATAGCATGTTTCAAAAAAAATTACTATATTGAATTAAGTAATGAAGCCTTATGATTTAATAAATAGAAATTTGTTTACATAGATTTTTATTATTGTATAATTAGAAAAAACCACTGGATAGTGGCTTTTTTTATATTATTTTATTTATCTAAATTAGTTATTTTTTATTATTTTTAATTATATAATTTCTTATATTAATAATCCTAATCATAATAAATTTCATAAGGCGCTGATGTTGATCCAGTTCCATTAACATACTTAACACTATTCTTTAAGGATATACTTGGTAGAATCGCTAAACTCCAATCATTTAAAGGACTATTACTAAATCCTTTTACATTAGTAATATCACCTTTAGGATCAGTATCATACATCGTGATATCAGTTAATAACCACATAGTATAATCATAAGAACTAATATACGGAATCAAACTCTGACTAGAATAACCAGCTCCTGCAAGCATTGCTTCATCAACATTTATTAATCCAATGGGATTATTAATAATTAAATCGCATATATCTTCTCGCATACAACTGTAATATCCTCGACTCGCATCTTTCCTGCCTACAGTATAACCATCAATTATAGGCATTCCATTTTTAATTCTAGTATCTTGTCTATTCTCATCAGATGTATCAGTATCTCTTACCTTTTGAAACCAAAGGGTATCTTCTACATAGTCTGAATATTTATGAGTTGTACCACTAACACTCTGTTTTATAGCATCTTCATACCAAAAATCTAGAAACTGGGCCATAGTGCTCCTATCCCCTTGTAAATTAGAGGTATAACCACCTTCAAGACCATAAAAATATTTATAATGAAACTGATTTTGAGAATTCATATCCCAAGGAGTTCCACCAATAGGATCTTTTTTCTCACTGCAAGCACCATTAGTTGATTCACCATTATAAATCATCTTTATTCCACCAGTACTTGTTGTTCTTACTATTCTCCAGCAAAGGTTTGCAAATAATACATTATTCTTTAGTGAGACACCTCCCCTATAGTAATATACTGGATAAGTATTTTTACTTGTTGATGAGAATATATACTTTCCATCACCATTTCCACCAATTAATGATACTGATTTTTTAAAATCTATGCCTGTATCTGATGATACATTAGCACTTTTGATATTATCCATTACCGCACCATTTTTGATAGTAGCATAAAGACTTATAGGCCTTGTACCATCAATTACTAAATCACCAGTTACATTTTTGATGGTAAGTTGACCATTTTGATATGTATATTGACTATCTGTTAGCTTAACTCCACCTTGCGTTATATTAAATGATATATAACCAGTACCTATATCTGCAATTAAAATATCAGTATCTAATATTTCTGTTTTTAAACCAGTTGCTGTTATGTTTTTATAAGTTATCTTATGCACCTGTTTAAATGTAAATCCTAGATTAAAAGTAAAGTCTTTCGATGCCGTAGTAGAGTTATATTTACCACCATTATATTTTATTACTATTTCAATTGTTCTTTTTGCTCCCAATGTACATTTAGTTGCAGTAGTATTATCGCATATTTTAGTTCCATATGGATAAGATGTTGCAGCCATTAATTCTTCTGGTAAATTGGTATTTACAATATTTAAAAGACCCATCTCAACATTTCCTATATTAGTTATTTCTACCATATATCTTACTGCTGAGTTTGCATTTGGAAGTCTTACGCTTCCACTTATGCTAGATACGTTATAATCTTCCCAGTTAGATACACCACCATCGGTTCCACTTAAAACAGATATATTTGTTACCCTAATATCTTTTTCTACTCTTACTACAGCTTTAATGTCTTTTACGTTTAGTTTAGTATTAAATGCTGAATAACCCACGGATATTAGTAAAGTCATTATTACCATTACGCTTGCTATTATACTTGGCACTTGCAATTTTTTTTGTTTTTTCAACAGAATCATCTCCACAATTTTTCAATTTCCTATGTTAATAATATCATAGACCCCCCCCCGGTCAAGTTTTTGAATTGATTGTGGAAAACAAATGAAAAGCTGTTTACATATATTTTTTATTATTGTATAATTTATTTAGTGAGAGCAACCTACTAGGTTAGTTTGCTTTCCAAAAACATTTGGAAAGATACACTTACCCATTTGGGTAAGTGTATCTTTTATTTTTTACATATTAGTAATACCAAGATGCAAAAAAGTAAAATGATTATTACTTTAAGAAATGTTATTTCTTTTTTCATAAGCATCACCACCCCTCTTTTTAAAGGAAAAGTGGAAAGATAAACCAACCCAATATAAGTTGCCCTCATATTAATATTTAGACATAACTTTTTAAATTCCCCTAAAAGTTTTGAAAAAAATAAAAAAATATGCAAAAAGCATATTCTTATTTACGAATCAGTTGTACTATATGTTAAAGTTAAATCTCCAAAAGATACATCAAAATCTCCATCTGCAACAGGAACATTGTTTGCATTATATCCGTATCCTATCCATACACGAATCTTTTCTGATGCTCCTTTTGCTAACGGATGGTCATTAACAGATTTCGTCGCTGATACACCATATAAAGGATTAGTCTTTGTATTATCATTACCAAAAGTGATGGTCAAAAAAATCAATTTGCATGCTGCATCAACTAATTCTTTTGACGTACCTGATTTAGCAGTACATTTTTTAGTTCCAAAATTAATACTTTTTAAATATGCAACATAATTTCCTTCATTTCTTACCCATAAAGTATAATCAGCATAAGTATAAGGTTTTTTAAACGTTACGTTTAATCCGGTTAAACTTGGTGATGAAGGATTAGAATTATCAATCTTTGCAGCAGTAGCAGATACATCAGTATTATAAGTTCTTGCAGTTATATTATTAGTAGCTAAAATGGTCTCTGAGCTTGAAAATAACACCTTAAAGTCTGATGAACTAGGCGTTACTGTCGCACCTTGTTTTATTATTAGATTATTAGAAAATACTGAAAATCCTATTGATAAACTTACTACTACTGCAAGTAAGCATAGTATTATTATAACTTTGTTATTATTATTTCTCTTGTGCATAATATCATCTTTCTTTCATTTACTACGTTTATAATATCCCCCCAATACCGGTAGTTTTTTAGATAGTTGTAGAAAGCAAATTGAAAAGCTGTTTACAGATAAATTATTTTTATATTAATAATAAAAATAAAAAGAAGATTATTCAAAACCTTCTTAATATGAATCTATGTTAATATTTACTCTCTTATTTTCGTTTACATAAGAACTTGCTTGAACAATCGTCCTAAGTGATTTAGCTAATTTACCTTGCTTTCCGATTACTCTTCCCATTTGATCTTCTGGTACCATAACTTGAATAGTTATTGTGTTTTCATCTTCACTAGGAAACTCTTTAACGGTTACGCTATCCTTATCCGTAACTAATTCTTTTACGATTGCTTGGGTTAACTCTACTAATTTCATAATTACTTACCTTGCTTTTCTTTAGCAAATTTAGCCATAATACCATTTTTAGATAAAATATTTCTAACGGTATCAGTTGGAGTTGCTCCAGTTTTTAACCATTTCATTGCTAAATTTTCGTCTATTTTTACTTCAGCTGGAGTTACTAAAGGATTATATGTTCCTATAACCTCAATAAAACGTCCATCCCTTGGACTTCTTGAATCAGCTGCTACTATACGATAAAAAGGTTTCTTTTTAGCACCCATTCTTTTTAATCTTATTTTTACTGCCATTTTTTTGCTCCTTTCTTCATCCATATATTAATCTTATCATATATGTTTTTTGCTGTCAACTATTTTTGTTGACAGCATTTTTTATTTTATTTAAAAAGGATTCTTATATAAAATCCTCTTTAACTTCTTCATCAATTTTCTTTTCTACTTCTTCTTCATCATCATCAATGGTTTCCCATGGTTCTTCATCTTCTTCTATTGCTATTTTAACTTTGGTATCATTTACGACTTCTATTCCTAATTCTTTTTCTATATCAAATTCTATTACATCATTTTTAGTTGTAACGTTACTACAAGTTGGTTGTTTTAATGCTCTTACGATAATATCACTGCCATCTAAATTAGTACCAAGTTTTGTTTTAACATTAACCGTTTCTGAATATTCAATATTTTTAGTTGCTACCGCGGTTTTTTGATCATCATCATATGAATACCATATATTTATATCAAAATTACCATCTATAACAACTTTATCGCCAACAACGGATCCTTTAAACTTATGATTTATAACCCAACAACCAAGAATGGTATTTGCATTATGCTCGGCAAGAAGATTATAATTATTTTTAAAATATTTTTTCCCCTTACCAATTACTGCTTTAGTAACTATTTCTTTAAACATTAGAATCTCCTCCTCGTTTTAATCTATGCTAATAAATTAAAAAAAGTGCCTAAAAATAGCACTTTTTATTTAGATTCTAATTTTTCTAAAACTTTTTCAGTTACTTCAATTGCTTTTTGCCTTAATGATTCAGCTGCTTTAGTTGCAACCGGAGTTGCTTTTTTCTTAGTATATTCAACTAATTCTTCTGCTTGTTTTTTTAATTCATTGGCTTTTTTCTTAGCAATTTTTAAAACTTTTTCTTTATCTAAGTCTTTTATTTCATCAACTATCGTAGCAACTTTACTTTCTATTTCTTCTCTTACTTCTTTTACGTCTATTTCTTTTGCCTTTTCTAATAGTTCATTAGCTTTTTTCTTTAATGCCGTCCTTGTTTCCTTACCAGACTTTGGTGCAAATAAAACACCTAAACCAGCTCCTACCAAAGCTCCTAAAACAAACTTTCCAGCTTTATTCTTCTTCTTCATCATTTTCGTCCTCCTCTACGCTTTTTTCTTCTATTTTTTTCTTTTTCTTTTTAAATAACCCCTTAATAAAAAGGATAATTGAATCAGAAATAACTTCTGTTAGTGCAGATATCTTATCCGTTACGGTATCAACAATGCTAAAGACTCCGTTTAAAGATCTAACCTTCTCATCTACGTCATCAACAATTTTTTCAACCCTATTCATGGTTTTAATAACCTTAACAGATATTACGATTAATAAAACTATTAAGATACATAATAATATATATATTAAAATCGGTAAATATGAATCTAAAAATGCTTCCATTAATCTTCTTCCTCCTTATTTTGATACATCGTATCAATTAAGTTAAATAAATCTTGTTCTTTTGTGTCTTCATCATCATCTTCATCGTTTGATTTATCTTCTTCAATTTTTTTAATGCCATCTTTTTCATCTACGTCTATTTCTTTAAAATTAACGTTTGGCAATATCATATCATCATCTTCATCGTCATCATCTGGCATTTTAGATACCTTAACTTCTTTTATTTCCTTTACCTCTTCATTTTTCTTTTGCCTTGAAAGTTCTTTTTCTTCTTCATATTCTTTTTCGGCTTCTTCAATTGTTTTTTTACTTAATTCTTTAGTATCCGTCTTATCATCTATTTGACCATATACTTTTTTTCTTATTTCATCTAAAGTATCATTATAGTTTGATTTTTTTTCTAAAATAGTTTCTTCCTTAATGCTGTTTCCTTCACTATCTAATAGTCCATATACCGGTGATATAATTGGGCTTGGTTTAAACTTTTTCGTCTCTTCTTTTCTTTTGCTTCCTTGATATAAATTCTTAGATGATAAGTTACTTACCGTGTCTACAATAAGTGATTCTGGTTTTTTATTTACAACGGCAAAATCATCATCATCAAACTCTGGAAAATTAAATTGCTTTTCATTTTTCTCCAAGCGGGAATTAATGGTTACTTGATTTTCTTTTTCTTCTTTATCATCATCAAATGATAATTCTTCAATGCTCTCTTTTTCTTCTTGTTTGTAAGTATCATCAATTTTTATTTCCTTGGTTTCTTCAAAATTTTTATTTTTTTTAGATGATTTTTTAGTCTCTTTTGTATCATCTTCTTCATCAAATAAAAAGTTTTTCATTTTATTTAACTTATTCATAAGTCCCATACTAATTCACACCTTTCTTTATTTATCCTTCGTGGTTGATGTTGTATCTTTTACCTTTATTTCTTCTTCTTGAGCAACCGGAGTTTGATCATCACCATCATATTTATCATATTCTTTTACGTACTCTAAAAAGTTTCCGTTTTTTTCTTTATTATCAAATAATTTATAAACTTCTTCTTTCGAACCAAAAGCACCCTGCTCTTGCATCTTTTTTAACAAAGAATCATTAAAGTTAACACTTGATAAAATATAACTTATATCTTCTAGCGCTAATTTAAGATCTTTCTTTTTTACATACGTCTCTATTTTAGCATAATTATACACCATTTGAACATATAATTTATCATTCTTTGTTTCAATATTTACATAGCCTTTTTTGTTATTATAATTTAGTTTTTCAAAATAATAAGCGTTTTTAGATTTTTTATAATCATAATCAACCTTATAATAATAACTTACCACGTCAACGTATAAATAATAAGTAATGTCATTTCTTTTTAAAACATCATTATAATCTTTAGCTTCCGTTCTAACTACTCCCTTTGGGGCATAATACTTATAACCTTTACCCACCTTATTATAAAGGCTTATATCAAAGGATAAAATATCATCAATTATTTCTTTGTTAGTTTTAGAATCCATATTAGTTATCGTACACCCTGCTAACAAAACAAGGGTAAGAAGTAGTAATAAGCATTTTTTCAATTATTCTCACCTACTTTAAAATAATTATAACAAATATTTAGAAAAAATAAAACCTTTTAATTATTTTTATAAGCTTCTAATCTGCAAATTTTAACATTTTTATCATGAAACTTACGTTCATACTCACTAGCAACGTTACCTTCTATCATGTTGTTATATAAATCCAAAGTAACGTTTTTTAAAGTATAACCATAAGTGCTTAATGACTCAATTGAATAAGCAAACAAGTTAATATTATCCGTTTTTTGTATGATCTTTTTTTCATTTTTAAATAAATTATCATATTTTTTTAAGAAAAAACTTGAAGTAAGTCTTCTTTTTTCATGTCTTTTTTTAGGCCACGGATCAGAAAAATTAAGGTATATTTTATCAATTTCCTTATTAAATATCTTATCTATTTTATTAGCATCTATTTTAATTAATTTTAGGTTATCTAATTTTTCTTCTTCTAATTTTTGAACGGCCCTTACGATAACGCTATCATACATTTCAATTCCAACATAATTAACGTCTTTATTTTGTTTTGCCATTTGAATTATAAAATCTCCCTTGCCCATTCCTATTTCAACTTCAATTTTATTTTTATTATTAAAAACACTATTCCATTTACCATAATAATCAAAGGGATTAAAGATGATATAATTCGTTCTAGTTATTATCTCATCTTTATTTTTTACGTTTTTTAATCTCAAAATAATCACCAGTATAATTATACACCAAAAGGCAAAATAATCATATAATTAAATGAAAGCTTTTATTAGGAGGATTAAAAAAATGAAAAACCAAAGAAATAACTTTATGCCACAAAACATGCCATTTCCAATGGGTGCAAACGTACCTTTTAATATGATGATGTTTCCTAACTACATGAATGATAATTATAATAATTTAGACAACCGTTTAAGTTCACTAGAAAAAAAGGTAAATGTTTTAGAAAACAGAATATCAAGAATAGAAAACCCATATCAAAGTACTAATACCCAAAGTTATCAAAACACGGTTACCAATACCCAAACACAAACAAGTCCATATCAAACAACTCAAAACAACACCGGTTATAATGGTGAAATGTACATGATGTAAAAAATCTACTAAAAAAGTAGATTTTTTTATTTACTTTTAAAATAAAAAATGATAGTATATTAAGACATAAGAGGTGATTAACATGACTTATGAAGAAAGAAAAAACAATTATGAAAGACAAAATTCTAAATACGAATCAAAAACATTACAAGAAGCACTAAAAAAAGATTTAGATTGCTATCCTTTAAAAGATAGCTACGCAAGAGATGTTTTCTTAAGAATGCTATTAATTGATGCAATCGAGGGAAATTACCGTGGTGAAACTTACACTCATAAATATGTTGAAAAGAAAAAAGTTGTTAAAGATGAAATATTAAAATTAATTGATGGTAACGTAAATGAAAACGATGATAATTATACCATTGCAAACAAAACTTCTAATAAATTTTTGATATTATATCTAGAAAACGAAAAAGAAACCGAATCTTCATATAGTGATAATGCAATAGAAAATACTGTTAAAAAAATATAAAAAAGTTCTAAAAATTAGAACTTTTTTTAAATATGATAATTATCACTTTCTTGTTTATTAAATAAGTTTTTATAACTATTTAATAAATCTTTGCTTATAAAACGCTCTAAAGAATCAAATTGACAAGATGAAAGTTCCCCTTTTAAATACGCTTTTAAATTATTATTAACATTTAAATTATCTATTTCTTTTTCTATTTTTATCCTTAGATCATCCATCGTTAAATTAGTATTATCTGATGTTTGCATCTTTTCTTTAATAAAATCATCAGCTACTTTTTTCGCATAATTTTCTATTAATTCATCTTTATTTTTAGCAAATCCTATCCTACTAATTATCTCGGATTCTATTTGATTTTGGCTTTTACTACTTACATAATTTCTAGTGCCATTTTTAGCGCTAAAAACTTTGATATTATTTTTATTAAAATAATTATCAAGAATTAATTTAGCTAATTCATATTCATCTGAATAATCATAACCATTCTTATTAAGGTAATACTCAATTGTTTTATTCATTACATCATCAAATGATGTAACCATATTCCCATAAGATGTAATCATATTCCGATAAGATGATACAAAAGCATTAGCAATTTTTGTTAATAATTCATCAATATTAAGAATTAAACCGCCCTTATATATATTTTTACTTTCACTTGCGTAATTTCGTATTTCATTTCTTACATAATCAGGTGTTTTTGTTTTTATATAAAGATGAGTTTTACAATCGCCATCCTTATGCATATAAGCTTCACCTAAAAGCCATCTTACGTAAAATTTTTGTTCGTCTTCGTTTTTTAACTCAAAGTTATCTAAATCCATTTTTATTGCACCAAATAAATCATTAGGCATAATATCACTTCCCTATATAAATATTATCATAATTTATAAATAACTAAAAACATATATCACAAATACGTAAATAAAAAAGTAAAGAGTCTTTTACTTTACTTTCTTAAAAATCTTAAATATTTTATTTCCAAATATTTCACTAAATATACCATTTTTAATCGTTAATCCAAAATAAATTAGTGCACCAATAACACCATAAATAACAATTGATATTAATGAATTAAATCTATTAATTGCGTTAATTATTACAAATTTCTTTAAAATAAATAAGATAATAAACATTATTACAAGTGGATAAATAAACTTAAACATACTCTTAAAATACTTTTTAAAGTCTAATTTAACGGTCTTATTTATTACCACCAAATTAGTTATAACAGAAACGCAAAGTCCTAAAATAGTAGCCAAAGTAGATCCATAAAAAGGATATAAACCAATATAATCAAATAAATACATTAAAGGAATTTGTAAGATTAGTTTAACTATAATTCCTAAAACAATACTTAAAAACACGTTTTTAAACTTATTTAAAGATTGTGCAATTGAAATAGACGTTGTAAATAAACACCTAAATAAAGCGATGAAAATCGTAAAGCAAAATACCTTTGGTCCCCATTTACTTACCCCATAAAACAAAGTAAACACTGGTTTTGACAATAGGGAAAGCCCAATTGCCATTGGAAGGGTAACATAAAGAAGTAGTAAAAATGCTTGGTTAACTTTTTTTCTTACATCTTGATAGTCTTTTTTAACAAAACTTGATGTTATATTTGGAACAAGACTAGTCATTAAACCAGTTGAAATAGCTAAAACAACGCTGTTTAACTTATTACCAGTAGTGTTTATTACACCTATTATGCTTTCCGCATCAACCGTTTTAAAACCTAATTTAGTTAACACGTTAATGATTGTTGTCATATCAATGTAATCGTAAATTGATAAAGCAAGTCCAAAAGAAATAAAAGGAACTGAATAAATTAATAATTTTTTTATTATCTTTTTATTGGTTATCTTTTTTTCTTCTTCTTTTAAAACGGATGTTTTTATTATGGCTTTTTTATTTTTCTTTATTTTAATAAGTAAATAAATTAAAGCAACTAAAGCACCGATGGTTGCCCCAAAAACAGCAACTCCTATCGCGTTTGTAACTCCAGTTTTAAAGACTCTCATACATAAATAACTACCTATTAAAATAACCGCTATCCTAACAATTTGCTCTAGAACCTGGCTAATAGATGATGGAAGCATAAACTTATGTCCTTGTAAATAGCCCTTGGTAACACTTAAGTAAGGCACTACCAAAATAGCCGTTGAAATAATCCTAATTACAAAGGTAATGCTTTCTTTAGAATTGCCACCAGTATTATTACCCATTATTTGATTTGCAATAAAAGGCGCTAGGGAAAACATAATTATAAACAAAATAATTCCTAAAATAATTAATAATATCTTACCTAATTTATAAGCTCTTTCTTTGGTATTATAATACTCTAAAGTATTATACTCACTAATTAACTTACTCATTGCCGGTGGTATGCCAACCGTTGATAAAGATAAAAATAAATTATAAATGGTATAAGCATACCCATATAAAGCTATGTTAGACTCTCCTATTATCTCATAAAAAGGTATTACGTATACTATTCCTAAAAACTTAGTTACAACAATTCCAATCGTTGCGATTAAAGCCCCATTAATAAAACTATTCTTCTTCATTTACCTCATCCTTTATCTATGTATATTATCATTGCTGAAAAACAATATAACTGTTCTTCACCACAAGTTGCAATTGATACTTGATACTTAATGTCCATAACTTCTTTATTTAAAATAAACTCGTTAACACATTCTTCTAAATCTTTTTCATGATCACAATCAAATACCTTTACTTTCATATTATCACCCAAAACAATAATACAAAAATAAAATTAATTAAATTGTCTTCTTATAGTATTATATCAAAAAAAATAGATTTTTCTAAATTTTTAGCTCCTAAATATTTTATTTTCTAAACTATTAATTCCAACTTCGAATGTTAATACTTTTGTCATTTATATCCCCTTCATAATTATTTAGATTCTATTTTTTGTAATTCTTCTTTTTCAAGTTCCTTTATAGATTTTTTAGGTGTAGGTAAAGTTTCAGGCATATTACCACCAAGTTCTTCAATTGCTTTTCTTACCGTTTTTCCTACGTTGTAATGAGTTATACAAGCATCATTCTCATTATCTATATTATCCTTTTTTAATTTAGCTTCTGTTTGAGTAATACGGAATAAATTTGCACCTAATTCTTCACTACCCATATAATCAAGAATGTCTTCGTTTTCTTTTATATTTTTACGTTTTGCTATTTGTTTTGCTGTCTCACCATTATAAAGCCCTTTGTATCCATAATTATTAAATTTGCCAAAATTTTCTACTCTCGCTTCTTTTGCAGTTTTAAATAAATATTTATTTTTATTATTAACTAAAATTCTAGTGTATAATCTTTTTTCATCTTCTGATAAATTACTATATTCCAATTCAGTAATTTCTTGTTTTCTTGTTTGAATAGCAAAATAGGTTTGTCCTAACGCTACTGATTTCTTTTTAGGATTTGCATTTTGAACTATCAAATAACATGCATACCTTGATAACTTGTAATCAATTACTGTCTTTGACGCACCTTTAGGCATTGCTATCGTTTTCCTGAGTTCAGGAAAATGATCATTAATATTATTATTGCTAGTTTCACAAGCAATCATTGCACGTTTAATTACTTTATGAAAATTCTCCCATTTACTATACTCTAGTAAAGGCATTAATTCTCTTGCTTCCCAATATTCATTTTCAAATTCATCAATGTGTTTAATATCATTAAAAGTCTTTTCGGTATATTTTTCTATATTTTTCATCCATTGGCTCCCTTGTTATATATTATATCAAACATTTGTTCATATTTCAACATTATTTATTAATAAAGTAATAAAAATAAAGAAAAGAACAAGAAAGACGATTGAAACCATTCTTTTTTTGAACCTGTTAATAATATACAATTTTTTCTATTTAAGTCAATTATTTTTTGCCATTTAATCACCGACTTTAAATGTTAATATTTTCGTTACTATAACACAATTATTTAATTTTTTTAGATACTCCTTTAACTAATTTAATAACTTTTTTAAAAGATACATCATCCATTCTTTTATAAAAACTATAAACAAAATCTTCATCTAAAGAAGATGCTACGTAAAACTCATTTCTATTCCTTATTCCAGTTACATCATAAACTTCATCATCTATTAAAGCTGCACAATGATATTTTTCCTTTTCAATTACCATTATTGCATTAGGATATACACTTTTTAAAATCTCATAATAATCAAGACAATAACTATCTTTAAATAAAAAGACAGCATCTTCATAAAATAACTTTCTTAATATATTATTTATCTCTATTATACTTAAAACAACATACAAAAAAACCACCATTACATTTTATGGCAATTTTTTCATTTTCTTTACATAACCTTTATTATTATCAATATCAAATATACATTTTAAATCATTATCATTTAAAAACATCAACGTACCTTTAATCAACCTATTAAATAAACCTTCTTGAACTTTATCTAGTAAATTCTTTTCTTCATTAATAAAATCATAATATCTATCATCATACTCATCTATTATCTTTTTATATTCATTACTTACTAATGATAAATTTTTATCATCAAATTTATAACCTACACCAATATTAGCAGATTCATCACCATCATATCTAATTATTGTTTCAATATAATTAGATTTTTTATCATAACTAATAAGCACTTTTTTACCATCTACTTTATGACTTAATTTATGAGTAGATAAAGAAACATATTCATCACTTAATATATTTAATATATATACTCTATTCTTAATCGAATAAAACCTTATATATCCTATTTCTTTACCATCACAATTAATGGTAAAGAAATTCTTAGTAGTTAATTTATTTCTTAAATACTTCTTACTTCGCTCATCATTTATATTAGAAATATAATTACCAGAAATATCAATATTATTAGTGGTATTTTTAACCTTATAAGTCATTTTTAAAACATCACGTCCATCATCCTTTATAATTGATGCCATACCAACTATTTGTAAATCATCAAAAGATGCGTTTACAACATAATAATCATTCTCTTTTTTAACACTACCTACTACATTATTATTAAGATCATATATTAAATACTTACCATCATTTCTTAAAACATCACAAACATAATTAGAAGTAAAAACCCCTTTACTAATATTAAAAACCTTTAAAAAATGATTAATTAATATAACAACAATCTTATACATATCCATAATTTCACTCCAAACTTAACTATATTATAATTAAAAAATATAAAAAAGCAAGAAATTCTTGCCTTTTTACTAGCCATTAATAATTTCATAAGGTTTTGATGCCGATCCGTCTCCATTAACATACGTAACACTATTCTTTAAGGATATACTTGGTAGAACATAAACGGGGGTGTAATTGGATTGCACTGAATTAAACATATTACCGTACTGAATAACATCAATATTATAAAACCCACTAACGAAGTTATTTAAATCTGTTAATAATAAATAAGTATAATCTGAATATGGATATAAGTATGTTTGAGCGAAATCTACACTCGCCCCTGCAAGCATTGCCTCATCTACACTTATTAACCCAATAGGATTATCAATATGATAGCACATAACTGAATGATCTGTAGGACAACTAACGTAGGAAGGAAATCCAATAGGAACATTCGGTGATGCTAAAACAGCAGCTTTATCGTCCCTTATATCTGGCTTTCCGTTTGCAACTCTTTCGGCATTTCCAGGTGCATTATAATTATGCTGATACCAAA
>CANQHF010000006.1 GCA_947623685.1 uncultured Bacilli bacterium
CGTCGTGCCAACTTTTACTATTTCATACTATATTTCAAAAATGTTCAATTTTTTATTGACACATTATAGTTGGTCTCTACATTAGTATATGATTTATTTACAAATGGTTTAATTAATTATAAAAAAATATTTATTTAATAGTAAAAATAATAATTATGTGATATAATACTTTATAGAATAGGAAGGTGTATTAATGAAAGCAATAGATATTATATTATTACCTTTTGTTTTTGTATATAAAGGTTTTATAACGATTTTACTTATGCCGTATTACTTAATTGTTTTAATTGGCAAAGCTTTAGGAATTGGAAAGAAAAAAACAACTAATACCATCGCACAAACAAAAGATGCAAATGAAGTTAAAGTAATTAAAAATACTGGATTAGTTAATGCTAATATACCGGTTGGTAATTCTTCATCTAACGTAAATACTGCTCAAAATCCAGCTCAAAATCCAGCTCAAAAACAAGAAAACATTATTAAAAGACAAAAAGAATTTGAAAGATTAGTTGCTAAGGCAAGGTTAGAAGAACAAAAAAGGGTTCAAGAACAAGAAAAAATCCAAATTGAAAATGAAAAAAGGGAAAAAGAAAGACAAGCAAAAGAACTTGAAAGAAGAAAAAAAGAAGAAGCTTGGGATAGAAAAGAAGAAAAAAGAATCGAAGAGTTAAAAAAAAGGGGAGAACCAATTACCCTAACTGATAAATTAAATCATTTTTATAAAAAATTAACCTATAATAAAAATGAAGAATTAGAGCTAGAAGCTAAAAAATCAGTGCTAGATGAACAATTTAAGGATAAATCAAAGCAAACATCTAGATTTACTAAACCATTATTATTTGAATACGTTGCTAAAGCACCAAATGGGGAAATTGAAAAAAGTACCATTGAAGCACTATCAAGGGTTGATGTTCACTCATTTTTAGAAGCTGAAGGTTATAAAGTGTATGATATAAAGGCTGCAAAAGCAAGATCAAGCATAATAACTTATCGTATGAAAAGAAGTAAGCTTATCTTTTATTTATCACAGCTATCAGCTTATTTAAAATCAGGTATTGCGCTTGCAGATTCGGTTAAAATTCTAGAAGATCAAGCAAAAAATAGAAATGAAAAGAAAGCATGGCGAGCAATTTATTATGATTTATCGATGGGTGATGTTTTATCACTTGCCATGGAAAAAAGAAAAGATACGTTTCCAAAACTTTTAATTAACATGATTAAAACGGCGGAAATGACTGGTAATTTACCAGAGACGATCGATGATATGGTAGATTATTATACTGAATCTGAAACAACTAAAAAACAAATGAAAACAGCTATGATGTATCCAATAGTAGTTACTTGTTTTGCAGCAATTGTTGTTACTTTCATTTTAATGTGGGTTGTACCACAATTCGTTGATATATATGCTGATTTAGGTAGTGACCTTCCTGCAATTACCAAATTTGTTATACGAATAAGTGATTTTCTAAAAAATTATCTAATATTTATATTAATTGGCATAATAGTGTTAATATTAATATACTTATATATGTTTAGAAACGTAAAACCATTTAGAAAAACAATGCAAGAGTTTTATATGCATATACCTGTTTTTGGTAGTATCATAATCTATAACGAGGTAACCATATTTTCTAAAACGTTTGCAAACCTTATAAATCATAACGTATTTATAACTGATTCAATCGATGTATTAAGTAAAATAACTGATAATGAAATATATAAAAAATTAATATTCGATACTGCAAAAAACCTAACTAAGGGTGAGCCTATATCAAAGGCATTTAAAGACCATTGGGCTTTTCCTAACATAGCTTATCAAATGCTTATTACCGGTGAAAAAACTGGTAGGTTAGGACCTATGATGGAAAGGGTATCAAATTATTATCAAGAGCAACATAGAACGTTAGTTAACCAAATGAAAACGTTAATTGAACCAGTAATGATTGTAACTTTAGCATTTTTAGTTGGTGGAATTTTACTAGCGGTTATAATTCCAATGTATAGTATGTATGATGCTTTACAATAATAATTGTATTTTATATAGTATTTTAAGGCTTTATAGAAAGGATTAATTATGAGTTTAGAAGTTTTAAATGGAATCATGATATTTATTATTGGTACTATTTTTGGATCATTTTATAACGTCGTTGGGTACCGATTACCTAATAACATGTCCATTGTTTATCCATCTTCTCATTGTCCAAATTGTAACCATAAATTAAGGTTTTATGAGTTAATACCTATATTATCTTACCTGTTTTTAAAAGGTAAGTGTAAGGTATGTAAAAAAAGGATATCAATTTTCTATCCTTTTTTTGAACTTTTAACTGGAATTGTTTTTTTGCTTTCTTATTTATCATATGGTTTATCTTTGAAATTCATAATTTCAATAACGTTTATTTCTATATTGATAATAATAAGTATTAGTGACATTAAATATTACATTATTCCAGATGAAGTTTTAATAGTTGGTTTAGTTTTATTAATAATTGAGTTATTAATAAATAATTATGTAAATAACATAGGTTTATATAAGGCAATAGTATTACCATTATTAAATGGCGCTGCTTCCTTTGCCGTTTTATACTTATTTAAATGCTTTGGTGATTTATTATTTAAAAAAGAAAGCTTAGGAGGAGGAGACATTAAGTTATTATTTATAATAGGTTTAACATTAGGATTTGATATGTCTTTAGTTGTTATCTTTTTAGCGGCATTTATTGCCCTTCCTTTATCAGTTATTAACCTAATTAAAGATGATAACAACGTATTACCATTTGGACCTTATTTAGCTATTTCATCCGCCATAATAATGTTAAGTAAAGTAGATATAAATATGATATTAAACTTTTTCATTAAATAAAAAACGTTAACTTATTAATTAAGCTAACGTTTTTATATATCAAGAATTTCATCATCTTGATTACCATCATTAACATTACTATTATTGTTATTATTATTTGTATTTTCATTAGTCTCATCTTTTCCAGTTACTATCTTAACTGCTTCATCATCTAATTCAACTAATCTTAATATTTCTTCAATCGTTGTAATGTTTTGTAAAACCTTTGTTAATCCATCTTGCAGTAAAGTAGTGGTATCTTTTGTATATACTAACTTTCTTAATTCTTCTTTTGGAATTCCATTAGCAATTGCATCCCTTATTTCTTGAGATATTACTAATACTTCGTGAATAGCAATTCTTCCTTTATAACCACCAACACACTTATCACAACCTTCAGCATAAGAAAGTTCTTGTATATCTACTCCTAAATTTGCTTTAATTAATTTCTTTTCATATTCAATTGCAGGTCTTTTTTTCATGCAATATGGGCAAAGCCTTCTTGCTAATTTTTGAGATACAATACCATTTAAAGAACTTGCTAGCAAATAAGTTTCAACGTCCATATCAGTTAAACGTTCAATCGTGTTTAAAGCATTATTAGTATGGATTGTAGATAATACTAAGTGTCCAGTAATAGATGCCCTAACGGCTATTTTGGCGGTTTCATCATCACGAATCTCACCAATCATTATTATGTCTGGGTCTTGACGTAAGATAGAACGTAATACGTTAGCAAAGGTAAGACCTATTTCACTATTAACTTGAATTTGGTTAATTCCTGCAATATTCATTTCTACTGGATCTTCTACCGTAACTAAGTTAACTTGCGGGGTATTTAAAAGTTGTAATAATGAATAAACCGTTGTAGATTTACCAGATCCTGTTGCACCAGTTACTAATATTATTCCGTTAGGCTCTTTTATTAATGCTTTCATTTTAGCTAAATTACTAGGAGAAAATCCTAAACTTTCCAGACCATTTAAAGATGCAGAATAATCCAAAATACGAATAACTATTTTTTCTCCTTCATTTGTAGGTAAAGAAGAAACACGCATATCAAGATTAATATCTTTAATTGTCGTTTTAATTGCACCATCTTGTGGTAATCTAGCTTCCGTTATATCCATTCCAGAAATAATTTTAACCCTTGCAATTAAGTTCTTGCGAATACTTTCAGGGATCATCGTATAATCTAATAAAACACCATCAATTCTAAATCTTACTTTAATTGATGTTTCAGTAGGATCAAAATGAATGTCACTTGCTCCAGCTTGGGCAGCAATATATATAATTTCATCTACTATTTCAGTAATTGGTAACTTTGTAAAATCAATTTGTCTTAACATATTCTTCTCCCCTTAGTATTCTTTTATTCTTTAATCTATGTACACTCTGCATTTTAATACTAGATTTTATTATAATAATATTATATAATATATTTTAGAATATGGCAATAAAGAAAAGGTGATAAATTTGAAAAAGAATGTTAAAGGTTTCTTTTTAGCGGAAACTATTATAATGATAGCATTAGTTACAACCGTAATGGCATTTGTTTATCCAAACTTAACAAAATTATACGATAACTTTAACAATCGAACTAAATATTATGATCAACCAGAAGATTTATATGTTTTAAAAATGTATAGTGAACTTTTAACAAGAATAAATAACGAAAATTCTATTAATTCTAAAACAAATAATGGTTGTAAAATATTTAATGATGGAAAATTAACTAGTGGAAATGAAATATCAATATCATACGGAAGTATTAAAATCAATAGTTATACTATTAGTCCACTAGGAGGTATTAGTAACTTATACATAACTGGATATATGACAGAAGTAAGTGATAATAATTACAACTTTAATAAATATCTTAAACGTATGAAGAAAACTACATATGATAGTGCGTCTTATAGATTAATTGGGAAATTTGGAACTGGAAATAATATAAGATATGCCTCAATAAAAATAGAAAATCCAGATCCTAATAGAAATTGTAATTTAGGAGGTAAAAATGAATAAACTAAATAAAAAAGGTGTTACGTTAGTTGAGTTAATCGTTAGTTTTGCCTTAGTTGCCGTTGCAGTTGCTTACTTTTTTCAAACCTTATACACCGTTAAAAAAATATATTCAAAGGCAACTAAACAATCCCAAGAATTCGTTGATAAAACTTATGCTTTAAGAATAGCTGATGCTTATATTGATAAAAATGGTTGCTCGAATATATCTACAATATGCAATACATATTTTAATAAAACTTATTTTGATTGCAATAGTAAAGAAACAAAAGCAGAACCTAATAATGGTATGTGCGTAGTTACACTAAAAACTAAAAACGGGAAAGAAGTTAAGTTATACAAAAATAAATATCTCTGGTATAATTAAGTTAAAAAAGCCTAAAGATAAGATATTTTAAGTATCTTATTTTTTTATTTTCTATCATTGATAGTGTTTGCATTTGGATGCATAAACCACCAAAGTTTAAAAAAAAGTAGGCTAATATAAATTTTATTGCGGGATTAATTGATAAATTACCAAGTAAAATAACGCCGCCAGTCATTTCTAATATACCGTTAATGATGGTACTTAAAATTATGTTTAAGTTAAATATGTTTTTTATTAAAGATACTAAAACGTTAAACATTATAACTATTCCAAAGATAAGTAGGCAAGAGTTTATTGATTTTTTAATCGAGCTTGTTAAGGTGCTTGTAAATTGTTCATTATTAAGATTTAGTTTTTCACTAGTACTACTAATTTTAGTTTTTAGAACGTAAGCTTTAAAAAGATTACTAATTAACATCATAAAAATTAGTAAGAATCCTGCTTTAGCACTATTAAATACACCAAGCCCAACTCCTCCAATAATAAATAATGGATTAATAAAATGAGTTGTTAAAAGTAGCCTTTGCGCATCATTTACATTTAATTTACCACTATTTAGACATTCATTTATGTAAACCGCATTGCTTGGAGAACCAGTAAAAATTGATATGATAAATATGCTTGTCATTACGTTGTTAAAGTTAAATAATTTATTAAATATTTTTTTTATAAAATTTGGGATAATTAGTTGTACGTTATTTTTAACAAGTAAATTACCAATTACCATAGAAGGAAAAAGGTAGGGAAATATTTTTAATATGAACATTAAAGATGAGGATGTTACGCCTTCCATTACGGTTTTTGATTTATATAAAATTATTAATTCAAATAAAATTAATGCATAAAGTAAGAAGATGTTTTTTTTATTTATCATTATTTGTATCCTTTTAATTAAAATTTATTATTAATTAACACTTATTATGTATGATAAAGTTAAAAATTTCTAATATTATAAACTTATTAAACAATATTTACTAAATATTATAAAATGTGTTATAATAATAAGGATAATAGGAGTTGTGTATATGAAAAAGGAAGAAAAAAACAAGGTTGGAAGACCAAAACTTGCTGATAAAAAGCAAAAAAAGATTGCAATTGGTTATATTGCTTCTTGCATTTTATTAACTATATTTATATTTGTATATGGAATATTTACTTTATTTAATGTAAATGATGTATTAAATAAAATTAGGGCTGATGTTTTAGAAACAGGAAATATTCAAACTTATTCAGTTGTAAATAGCAATAGTGAACCTAATAAATGTAAGGTAAGATTAATTAGTTTAAGTGGTAAAAATTTAAAATACCAAGTAATATGTGGTGCTAATGCAAAACCAGTATATAGCATAAAATTAGTAAATAAAGGAAAAACCAAAAAAATTGGTTTATTATCTAACGTTAATAAAGGTTATGTAAAAACAAGAACTTATAAAATTAAAGAAGAGTTATCTAAAGATGCTTATTTATCTGTTACTTATAGAAAATACACTGCAGATAATAAAATGGTAAAAAAATATTATATAAATAAATATAATTTATATAAAAATGGTGCATTAAATACACAATCTGAAGTAAAAACAAGTGATAGTAAATTAATTAGTAATAATAAGTGTAAATTAGTAGTAAGTGATACTTATAAAGAAAACGTCAAATTTAAAGTTTCGTGTACTGATAATGCTAAAGTAAATAGTATAAGGTTAGTAAAAACTAACGGAACACTTGATGGTAGTGAAGTAGGTATTATTAATAATAGTAAAATAAATAAATTTGGTGTAAGTTTTGAAGATGATATTAAAAAAGAATTAGATCCAAATACAAAATACAGATTAGTACTATATTATGGAATAAAAAATAAAAATTATTATAGGACTGTTGTAGATTTTAATCCAACGGAAAATCATATTACAAATGATGCAAAAACTACAACTACCACAACTACTAAAACAACAACAAAAAAACCTGTGACACCTACAACAACAAGTAAAAAAACTACAACTACGAGTAAAAAAACAACTACAAAAATTAGAGTTTCATCTGTTAAATTAAATAAAACAAGTATAACGATAAATAAAGGAAAAACGGCATCATTAACTGCAATGGTATTACCAAGTAATGCAAATAATAAAAAAGTAACTTATAAAAGTAGTGATACATCAGTTGCAACGGTAGATAAAAATGGTAAAATAAAGGCAATAAAAAGAGGTACTGCGACAATAACGGTAACGACAGAAGATGGTAAAAAAACAGCAACTTGCAAAGTTACGGTTAACGTACCAGTAAGTAGCGTTATGTTAGATAAATCAACCCTTAGTTTATCTAAAGGAAGTAGCTATACTCTTAAGGTTGGTGTGTCACCAGGTGATGCAAACAATAAAACAGTAACTTATAAAAGTAGCAATACTTCTATTGCAACGGTAGATAATAAAGGAAAAGTAACGGCAATAAATAAAGGTACTGCAACGATAACGGTAACAACAAATGATGGAAATAAAACGGCAACTTGTAAAGTTACGGTTAATAATTCCGTAAGCAGCGTTAAATTAGATAAAACAAGTATAACGATAAATATAGGAACAACAGAAACTTTAACTGCAACGGTATCACCAAGTGATGCAAATAATAAAAAAGTAACTTATAAAAGTAGTGATACATCGGTTGCAACAGTAGATAATAAAGGTGTAGTAACGGCAATAAAAAGAGGTACTGCAACAATAACGGTAACAACGGATGATGGTAAAAAAACGGCAACTTGTAAGGTTACGGTTAACGTACCGGTAAAAAGCGTTATGTTAGATAAATCAACCCTTAGTTTATCTAAAGGAAGTAGTTATACTCTTAAGTCTGCTGTATTACCAGTTATTGCAAATAATCAAAACGTAACTTATAAAAGTAGTGATACATCGGTTGCAACAGTTGATAATAACGGTAAAGTAACGGCAATAAATAATGGTACTGCAACGATAACGGTAACAACAAATGATGGAGGTAAAACAGCAACTTGTAAAGTTACGGTTAATAATAATTCTGTAAGTAGCGTCAAATTAAATAAAACAAGTGTAACGATAAATAAAGGAAAAACTGAAACTTTAACTGCAACGGTATCTCCAAGTGATGCTAATAATAAAAAAGTAACTTATAAAAGTAGTGATACATCCGTTGCAACGGTTGATAATAACGGAAAAGTAACAGCAATAAAAAAAGGTACTGCAACGATAACCGTAACAACAGAAGATGGAAATAAAACGGCAACTTGCAAAGTTACGGTTAACGTACCAGTAAGTAGCGTTAAATTAAATAAAACAAGCGTAAATATAAAAAAGGGAAAAACAGCAACGTTAAGCGCAACAGTATCACCAAGTGATGCAAATAATAAAAAAGTAACTTATAAAAGTAGTAATACATCGGTTGCAACGGTAGACAAAAGCGGAAAAATAACTGCCAAAGCTCGTGGCAGTGCAAAGATAACGGTAACAACAGAAGATGGTAAAAAAACAGCAACTGCAACAGTAAAGGTTTTACAAGAAGGAACTTGTAATTTATTAAAAACAAGCGGTAAACTTAAGATTACGTCAAGCACTATTACTTATAATACTTCATGCACTAATGATGCGGTAATTAAAGAGTTATATTATAAAATAGGTGATGGAAGCTATACCAAACTTTCTAATGTTAAAACCGGAACAATTAAATATACTCCGCCTTCTGTTTATTCTAGAACAATTACTTTTAAACTAAAAATAACTAGAACAACAATTGATACAAAAATAGTTGAATTAACAACTAATATAGGTTCATCTGCTAAAATGAGTGCTGGTAAAGGTGTTACAACTGGTTACTTAAAAAGTCCAGTAGATCCTGAAGATACAAATAAACAAGCAATCGCAAGAGTTGGTGATAATTCTAAAACATTATATTATAAAAGTGGTAAATATCACGGTGGAACGGATTTCAAAGTTAAAACTGGTACAAAAGTTTACGCAATGGATGGCGGTGTTGTTTATAGAGTAAGCGATAAAGGTAAATCTGGTTATGGAAAAAGCGTCATAATTAAACACTCTAAAGGTGGTAAAAATTATTATTCAATTTATGGCCATTTAAGTAAAAACGATGTTGTAAAAAAAGGTGATAAAGTATCACAAGGCCAATACATCGGATTATCTGGAAACACTGGTAACTCATCAGGACCTCACTTACATGTAGAATTAGAGATAAGAAGTGGTAATCCAGAAACCTTTGGAAGCTCTTATTCTGGAGTACATTATTTAGTACTTAAATACATAGGAAAAGATGTAACATATGTTGGTAAAAAGTGTGATGGAAGAGGTTGCTAAAAAAATAGTAATTTAGATTACTATTTTTTTAATACTTTATTATTGACAAAATAATCGTTATAAATATAATAATATTATTAAAAAAGGAAGCGATTAAATGTTGATTATTAAAAAATTTATTGATGCGATTGATAAGAAAAATGCTATAGAAATTTATGAATTTGCTTATCGCTATCAAAATAGGTTAAGTACTAATCAAATTAATGTTTTAGTAGATAAGTTAGTTTCATTTAAAGATACTAATTATGCTAATTTGTTTTTAAAAGATATTGATGATATTTCAACAGGTAGTATAAGCAAACTAATAAATGTTTGTTTAGAATCTCCAAATGATATAATTAACGTTATAAAAAACGTTGATAAAAAGAAATTATCCATAATCAATGCCGCAGATAAATTTGTTTGCAAAATGGTTAAATTTAATGATGTGTATGAAACAATTTCTTTTGCGCAGGTAGCAAACGAAAAAGAATTATTAAATAAGACTCATTTAGATAAGCTAACCGAAATGGTTTGTTTATCAAAAGATGCTTATGCTATTTCAAGATATGCGTGTGATATTGAAACTTTAGATGAAGATAATTTATTTAAATTATGTACATCACTAATTAAATTAAACAATCCAGAACGTATGTTTATATTTGCTAAAAATGCAAAAAACGTTAATACAAAAATGATTATTATGTTATATATTGCAATAATATCTACTAAAAACTTAAAATACATTGATAAATATGAACGCAACTGCTTAAAAAGATTTGATATTATAACTTTAAGTGATTTTAAGAAACAAATTTTTGAAACTAACGATAAAAACGTAATTGCGTGGTATTTAGTAAAAACAAATGATAAAAATTTAATTAACCAAATATATGGTAATGTAGATAACTTTATTATTTATTGTTTAGTTAATATAAATAATTTATTTATTAAAACTGATGATTTACTTAATTTAGTAGATATTGATCATTTTAATTTTATTGATGATAATATTAAAAAATATAACAATTCAAAACTATTAGATAAAAAAGGCCTTGTATAAAGACTTTTTTTTAATTATTTGATATAATTATATATAGGTGATTTAAGTTGAAACGTAGTGAAGTAGATAGACAAAAAGTAAGTCCTATGATGAGACAATATTTAGAAACTAAAGATAATTATGAAGACGTAATTCTTTTTTATAGAATTGGGGATTTTTATGAGATGTTTTTTGAAGACGCCATAAATGTCTCAAAAGAACTAGAACTTACCTTAACTGGAAAAAACGCTGGTTTAAGTGAAAGAATACCGATGTGCGGGGTTCCACATCATGCGGTTAATATTTACTTAGATAAATTGATTGAAAAAGGTTATAAAGTAGCAATATGTGATCAAGTAGAAGATCCAAAAGATGCTAAAGGTATTGTAAAAAGAAGCGTTGTAAGAATAGTATCTAAAGGTACGGTTATGTCCGATGATTTATTAGATTCTAAATCAAATAATTTCATTGGAGCCATAAAGGATATGGGTCATTGTTTTTCACTATCATACGTTGATTTATCAACGGGTGAGTTTTATGCAGTATTAGTTGAATATGAATTAGATAAAATAATTAACGAAATAGTAAATGATAACATTACTGAATTAGTGGTAAATGGATCCATTGACGCTAGAATAACTAATGCGATTAAGAATAAATATAACGTTGTAATTTCTTATGAAGATGAGACAAATGAATTATCAGAGTATAAAAATCTTTATAAAGATATATCAGACGTAAGATTAATTGCAAGTATTGTAACATTATTAAATTATTTATCAAAAACACAAAAACGTAGTTTAGAACATTTACAAAAAGTAATAAAAAAGGATTATAATACTTATTTAAAAATGGATATTCATACTAAAAGAAACCTTGAATTAATTGAAAATTTAAGATTAAAAGATAGAACTTATTCACTATTATGGGTTTTGGATAAAACAAAAACCGCAATGGGATCAAGAATGTTAAAAAGTATGATTGAAAACCCATTAGTTGATAAAAAAGAAATAGAAAAAAGACACGATATGGTATCTAAATTATTAGAACAATTCTTAATAAAGGACGAAATAAAGGATTTATTAAACGAAGTATATGATTTAGAAAGACTTGCTGGTAGAATTTCCTTTGGTAATGCTAATGCAAGAGATTTATTACAATTAAAATCATCTTTAAAAATTCTTCCTAGATTAAAAGAAATAGTAAGTGATTTAAAATTTGATTTATTAATTGATGATTTAAAAGAAGGCTATGACTTATTAGATAAAAGTATTTATGAAAATCCACCAATTACTTTAAAAGAAGGATATTTAATTAAAGAAGGTTATAATAAAGAGCTTGATGAATTGAAATTAGCAAGAAGTGGTGGTAAGGATTTTATTGCAAAACTAGAAGAAGAAGAGAAAAAAAGAACTGGAATTAAAAACTTAAAAGTAGGTTATAACAGGGTATTTGGTTATTATATTGAAGTATCGAAGGCAAATAGCAAACAAGTAAAAGAAGAATTTGGATGGGAAAGAAGACAAACGCTTGCCAATAACGAAAGGTTTATTACTCCAGAATTAAAAGAAAAAGAATCTTTGGTTTTATCATCCGAAGAAAAAATAATTAATTTGGAATATGCTTTGTTTACTAAGGTAAGATGTGAAATTAAAAAATTAATTCCGTCCATTCAGTTAACCGCTAAGTCACTTGCTAAATTAGATGTTATGCAATCATTTGCAACCGTTAGTGAAACAAATAATTACGTAAGACCTATTTTTACGGATAACAAAGAAGTAAGAATAATAAACGCAAGACACCCAGTTGTTGAAAAGGTACTAGATAATGATTTTGTTTCAAATGATATTATATTTAATAAAGATGTTTATTTGCAAATAATAACTGGTCCTAATATGGCTGGTAAATCTACTTATTTAAGACAAATGGCAATGATTGTTATTATGGCTCAAATTGGGTGTTTTGTTCCGGCGGATGAGGCTATTTTACCAATTTTTGATAAAATATTTACAAGAATTGGGGCATCAGATGATTTAGTATCTGGCGAATCCACTTTTATGGTTGAAATGAAAGAAGCAAATCGTGCAATTTGTGATGCAACCGAAAATAGTTTAATATTATTTGATGAATTAGGCCGTGGTACCGCAACTTATGATGGTATTTCGCTTGCTCAATCAATAATTGAATACATTCACGATAATATAAAAGCAATAACACTTTTTTCAACTCATTATCATGAACTTACCGCCCTTGAAAACACTAAAAAGCATATTAGAAATTTACATGTTTCAGCACACGAAGAAAATGGTGTAATTACATTTTTGCATAAGGTAAAAGAAGGAAGTATTGATAAAAGTTATGGTATACATGTTGCTAAACTTGCTAATTTACCTGATTCATTAATAAAAAGAGCAAGTGAAATATTAAATACGTATGAAAACGCTTTTAATAAACACGAAGTTGTAAGTCAAATAAGTATGAATTTTGAAGATAATGAACAAAAGGATAGTAAATATGATATAATTAAAAAGAAGCTTGATTGTATAAATCCGCTTGAAATATCTCCGATGGATGCATTAAACGTAATTTATGATTTAAAAAAAGATTTGGATAAAAAGGATTAGGTGATGATAATGGATAATGAACAAGATTCAAAAGATATTAAAATTCCTATAAAGGCAATTGTTGAAAACGCTGTTATAACTAATGGTGCAAGATATGAAGAAGATGAATTTAATCTTTTAAGAAAATACTTTATTGCTTGTTTAAATTTAGGTTTTATGGAACCTAAAGATTTAGTTCCAATGGTTAATAAATTTGCTTCAAAAATAAAATTAATCGTTCTTAATTATGGTAATGTTAACAAAATGGACTATTATGTTATAAATAATGGTGTTTTGTATATTAATGGAGCATTAAAAGACCATAATCCTATGTTTTACGAAATAAATTATTATAAAGCGGTTACCGAAGTGATTTTTCAAGCTAATGATACACACATATCAATTGCAAACGCTCTTTGCAATATGGCGGCCGAAAAAATATATAACATGGATACGTTAGCATCTAGAATAGTTATGCCAAAAACTGATACTGAAATGTTAAATAATACTCAAATTCAAATAAGAGCAGGATATAATAATTATAATTTAATTATATCTTTATTAAAACAATTATTTATATGCAAAAAAATAAATGAAAACATAGTTTTACATGATATGTATTTTGAAGGTTATGATAACGTTATAAATGGTTTATTTAAGGATGATAATTGTAAATTATTAATTGAAGTGTTAGATAAATTATGCATAATGTACATTCAAAGAAAAGTTATGAATAAACCAAATCCTAATGAAAAAGCTTTACTTGATAAGTATCAAATAATAATAAATGATATGTTTACTAAAATGGATCAAAATTATTTCGCATTTTGTGCCCTTATTACAACTGATGAATTAAGAGAAAAATGTATGATGAAATTTGATGGTAAATAATAATATAAACGGTGGTGATTTTTCGTGAACAGAAATGAATCAAGAGTGGTTATTATGACCATTTTATATCAAATATTTATGTATGATAAAAGTAAAATTAAGTATAACATCGATGATGTAATAAACGAAAATTTAAAAATAGATAATGACTTTGTAAAAGAAATGGTAAAAGGTGTTATAAATAAAAAAAAGGACATCGAAAAATATGCCAATAATCTTTTAAAAGATTGGAAAATGTCAAGGTTAGGACTTACTGACCAAGCAATATTATCGCTTGGATTATATGAGCTTTTATACACTGATACACCTGATGTTGTAGCGATTAATGAAGCAATTGAACTTGCTAAAAAATATTCAGATGAAAAAGTTAAAAACATAATAAACGGAGTACTTGATAAAGTATACCACGAAAAAATAGATTAAAGTGCAAGAACACTTTTTCTTTTTTTGGGAGGAGTTATGAATAATAAAAAACTTGTTATATTTGATTGGGGCGGAGTAATAGAAAGTCATTATGATAGAAATTACCCCGTTAGTAAAGCGATTGTAAGTCTAATTCGAAAGTATACAAATAAATACGATAATGATGAAATAATTAAAATATATTCTTCTTGTGCATTTGATGAAAATAATATAGAAATAGGAACAATAAATAAAATTGATGGCATATATGCGTGGATAGATAGATTAAAAGAGGCTTTTGATTTTGAAACTACCTATGACGATTTTTTAGAAAATTATAAGCGAGAACACAATAAAATTTACTCATATCAAAACGTTGTTAGTTTTATTAAATCCATTAAAGTTAAATGTAAAATAGCGATTTTATCTAATCTTATGCTTATTGATAAGGAAAGAATAGATAAACATGTAAAATTATCTGATTTTGATTATGTATGGCTTTCGTTTGAGTTAGAACTTAAAAAACCAGATTATAAAATATATAAAAAGGTTGAAGAAGATTGTGGTTATGAGCCTAAAAACATTTTATTTATTGATGATACAAAAGAAAACATAGAAGAAGCTAAAAAAAGAGGATGGAATACATGTATGGCAACTGGAAATGACCTAAATAAAATAAAACAAGCAGTTGATAATTTCCTAAATATGTGATACAGTACTCACTACAAATGAGGTGAATTTATATGAAATTAAAAATCGATTATGACTTAATGAATAAAATAAGACATTCTAAAGAAGGAATTAAGGCAAGTGAATTTTTTTTAAGTACATTAAAAAAGTCTTTTCCACCAACACATATATTTAATTTTTCTGTTTTTGTTTATGATTTATTTGATATTATTAAATATAGTATTGATAAAAATGTAAATATAAAACGTTCTGTAATATTAGTAGATTTTTTTGTAACTCTTCTTACGTTTTCAGGCTATTCTTTCATTTATATGTTCTGTTCTTTATGTATGAAAAAATATAAAGATATAATAATAAATGAGGCCACAATTGATTTGCAACAACTTGCAAGCCAATTAATAGCCTTAGAGGTTAAAACATCAGCTGAGTTATTGCAAGAAAGTAAGATTAATCAAATAAATTATAAAATTAAATTTGTTGATGAAGATATAAATAGTAAACAAATGAAAAAAATTTTGAATCGTGATAAAATTAAAATACCAATATTAAAACAATATAAATATATTGATATTCCATTAGATAATGGATATGAAGAAACATTATTACAAGAGCATACATTTGGAGATAAATATTATGAATTATCTGTTAATGAACCAGATAAAAAGGTTAATATGAGACTAGTAAAACAAATGTAAAAGATCTTATATATTTTTTATTTTAAAAAAAATTATACTATATATGCTAATAATTATTATGAAAGACTTAATTCTTGGATAATTACTTTCCATCAAATATAAAAGAAAAGGCATGCCTTAGTGGTATGCCTTTTTCATTAAAGATTAATAAAAAGCGTGCTAATCTTAATTTAGGTTCTTTCGTTAATTAAATTTTATAATAATATTTATTATATGTAAACTTATTTTTTTACTATGTCTAAAACGTGGCTTGATGCTCCTAACAATTCTTTTTTTTCACAAGTTGATAAGTGATATTTAATATATATATCAAATGTTTCTTGATCCATTTTATTTATTATTTTTCTAATGTAATCAGATGGACCATCTTGAGAAAGTATTTTAATTCTTTTTAAATTAGTAATATCATTTAATTCATCAATATCTTCTAATCTTACCATACTATATAAATCAGTTTCTTTAGGTGTTATATGGAAATTTTTATCAACCTCATTATTTTTAATAGCATCTTTTATATTATTATCTTTAAATCCATGAGTGATAATTGCGTATTCATTCATATAATAACTAATTAATATATACCCGTTAGGTTTAACGATTCTTTTAGCTTCCATTAAAGCCTTTAGTTTATCTTCCTTACTAATTAAATGATATAATGGTCCAAATAAAAGTACCATATCAAATGAATTATCACTAAATAAGGAAAGACTAGTGGCATTACCTAAATAAGCCTTAACAGAGCTATTTTTAGCTTTTAAAGTCATTAAATTATGTTTTACAAGCTCAATTGCAGTAACATCATATCCTTCATTAGCAAGAGCTACCGAATAGGCCCCAGTACCTGCTCCTATATCTATAATTTTAGGATTTTTAAAATTATTTAAATAATGATGAATATATTTCATCGCGGTTATAAATTCCACCATACCATGCCTATGAGTTAGTCTTTTATCTTCATTAAACTTATTATAATAATTAATTAAATTTTTCTCGTTCATAATACCACCAAATATATAATATATTATTATTTAAAATTTATCAAATTTGAAACATTGACATTGATATATAGTTAAAATATAATATTTATATATATTTAAAAGGAGATTTTGGTAATGGAAACTGTTATAAGTTGTAGCACAATAATAAAAAATAAAATAGATATATCAAAGTATGATGAAATTTCTAAATTTCACGAAGGATTATCAGCAGTTAGTTTAAATGGAAAATGGGGCTATATCAATAAAGAAGGGAAAGAAATAATAAAACCAATTTATGATGAGATAGATGATTTTCAAGATGATTTAATAGTAGTTAAATCATATAGAAAAAGAAAATATCGTGTAATATATGATGTAATAGATAAAGAAGGAAATCAAATAATAGATAATTGCACATTTGATTCAATTTCTATTAGTGATGGAATGATTATTTTTGATAATAAATATATGGTAGAAATAAAAACAATGGAATTGGCATATCTATTTAAATTATCATTAAATAACAAAACAATAGAAAAGGAATTTAATGATAAAAATAAAAGAGATAGATATATAAAGGAAATTGAAAAATATTTAAAAGAGATGGAAACAGAAAAAGAAAAGCAAATAACAAAGATTGAAAACTTTTACGTAGATAATGCACTAGAAAAAGTAAATAGTTATTATAAAAAGTATCAATAAAGTATTTTAATTTGATGTACACTAATTATTAAACATTAATAAAAAATACGTATATAAAAAGAGAAAAGTTATTTTTCTTTTTTTATTGACTTTTGTCTTCAATCTTGTTGTATTATAAAATAAAGTTCATTTATTTACAAGATGAATATATCTTTGTAAAGATGTAATATTATTGCTGCATAATGTTTCTTTAATAAGTTTCTTGACATATTATGATAAAAAAATATATAATTGTAACAGTTTAGGAAATATGTTATGAAAAATTTTAGAAAAATGAAAATTATGAGAATGTTACTTAATATTTTTGGTATTTTTGTTGGAGCTTTAGTTTTATACGGAATATTATATTTTATAATAACATTTATTTTTTGGAAACCTTTACGTGAACATAATAAAAATGAATTATTAAAAAAATTTATTGAAAACAAAGAGTATTTTTTAAATTGTACAAAAGAACTTAAAGACCATGAAGTAATTATAGATAAAAATTTATTAAATATTTCTGGTAGAATTCATAAAGAAAATAGTTCATCACCTAATGGAGTTTCAATAATTGATATTAAAAGGAAAGATTTTAATAAATATAAAAATACTATTAAATTAATGAAGAAGATTAACTTACTAGAAATTACTAAAGATGGTGATAATATAGAATTTATGTATAAAACATCACATGGCCAAGGATTATGCATCGTATATATGAAAGATAAAAAACATTATATGCTTAATCATTATATTATACAAATGAAACAAATAGAAAACGATTGGTACTATGTTGAGATAGAGTAATTAACCACGTCTTTTAGGCGTGTTTTTTAATATGCTTATTTTTATTAATGGAACCTAGTTAGAACCCGCTTCATAATCTTAATACTTTTTTATTTGATTAACATATATAAAAATGGTACAATATACTTATGGAAAATAGGAGAAAAAAATGGATGATAAATATATTAGTGTAACAGCTTTAACTAGATATATTAAATATAAAATAGATAATGATAACCATTTACAGGAAGTTTATTTAAAGGGTGAAATATCTAATTTTAAAGCACATACTAGGGGTCATTATTATTTTACTATTAAGGATGAAAACGCTAGAATAAACGCCATTATGTTTAGTTTTAATGCATCAAAGTTAAAGTTTTTGCCGGAAGATGGAATGAAAGTGCTTGTTAA
Source organism: uncultured Bacilli bacterium (assembly GCA_947623685.1). Taxonomy (GTDB): domain Bacteria; phylum Bacillota_I; class Bacilli_A; order RF39; family UBA660; genus Aphodocola. The sequence goes on from CANQHF010000006.1 coordinate 18,729, forward strand.
AGGAAAAATAAGTGTTTTTGAAGCTACTGGAAATTATCAAATATACGTTGAGCAAATGCAAGAAGATGGATTAGGAAATCTACATATTGCGTTTGAACAATTAAAGAAAAAGTTAGGAGATGAAGGATTATTTGATCCTAAGTATAAAAAAGAAATACCTAAAATACCAATGAGAGTAGGTATTATAACAGCTCCAACGGGAGCGGCGGTAAAGGATATATTATCAACCATTAAAAGAAGGTTTCCAATATGTAAAACGATTTTATTTCCTTGCTTAGTTCAAGGAGAACTTGCCAAGGATGACATCGTTAAAAAACTAGATATCGCTGATAATTATGATTTAGACGTAATAATACTTGGTCGTGGTGGTGGTTCTATTGAAGATTTATGGCCGTTTAATGAAGAAGCGGTTGCTCGTAAAATATTTTCTTGTAAAACACCAATAATAAGTGGGGTAGGCCATCAAATAGATTTTACGATATGTGATTTTGTATCAGACGTAAGAGCGGAAACTCCAACGGGAGCAGCCGAAAGAGCAGTGCCAAAGTTAAGTGATTTAATGCTTGAAATAGAAAATTATAAGATAAGACTTACTAATAACATTAAGATGGTATTAGATAATAATAAATTAAGACTTAAAAAATTAAAAGAAAGTTATGTATTAAAAAATCCACTTAGTTTGTATGAAATAAAAGAACAAAAACTAGATAACGTAATTGATAAATTAAATACTATGATTAATACTATATTATATACTAATAGATCAAAGCTAGAAATTATTGAAAATAGTATCATTTTTAAAGATCCAAGTATTTTATATGAAAATAAATTAAAAAGAACTAATCACTTAATTGAAAAACTAGAAATATTAAATCCCTTAAGTGCTTTAAAAAGAGGTTATTCAATAGTAAAAAAGGGTAATAAATGTATTAGTAGTGTTGAAAATGTAAAAGTAAAAGATGAAATAGATATAAATATAAAAGATGGAAATATAAAGGCTATGGTAATGGAGGTTAAAAATGGCTAAAGAAGAAATAAAATTTGAAGATAAGTTAAATGAATTAGAAAAAATGGTTTTAGAACTAGAAAAAGGAGATGTTAATTTAGATGATGCAATAGAAAAATATACAAAAGCAATGAAGCTTGCTAAAGAATGCTCAGAAAAATTAAAAACGGCTGAAGAAAACGTAAATAAAATATTAACTGATGCTGGCAAAGAACTCGATTTTAAAGTGGAGGAAACAAATGAAGGGTAAACACATACTTATTTTTACGGTAATAGCTTTAATTATTGTTGCTATTTTATTATTAAAGGGTTTTGGTATAATAGGAAGTAAATTTAATTATGATAATTTAAGAATATACAAAAATAATTCAATTATTTTATTAGCAAATCATGAAGATGAAAAGATAGTTAATTATTTAAAAAAAGAAAATTTTAAAAAAGTAGAAAGTAGTTGTACGTTAAAAAATACTTATAAAATTAGTTTTGATAACGTTGAGCTATCATTTGATGATAATGATTGCGCTAGTTATTATAAAAATAATAAGACCAAGGAAAATCATTACACAAACATATCAAGTGAATTTAAAAATTATATAATTAATTTAGCAAATTAAAAGGAGAAAATTATGACATTAGTAATTATGGCGGCCGGAATGGGCTCTAGATTCGGCGGTTTAAAACAAGTAGAGCCAGTAGGACCAAATGGAGAGTTTATTTTAGATTATTCTATATATGATGCAATTAAAGCAGGATATAACAAAGTCGTATTTATAATTAAAGAAGAAAATTACGATTTATTTAGAGAAACGATTGGAAAAAGAATTGAAAAGAAAATAAAAGTAGAATATGCTTTTCAAAAAATAGAAGATGTGCCAAGTGGCGTTATTGTACCTAAAGATAGAGTAAAACCATGGGGAACATCACATGCTATATTATCCGCTAAAAAGTATGTTAATGAAGCTTTTACGGTTATTAATGCTGATGATTTTTATGGATATGAACCATTTAAAATAATAAAGGATTTTTTTGATAATAATCATGATGAAAAATTATACGCAATGATTGGATATAACGTTAAAAATACCATGACTTTAAACGGAGCAGTAAAACGTGGAATTTGCTATAAAAATGAAAATAATATGCTAACGAAATTAATCGAATCATCAATTAAAAAAAAGGATGATAAAATTGTTGCAACACCACTTGAAGATAAAAATCACCCATTTATAGTTGATGGTAATACACTTGTTTCAATGAATTTTTTTGGATTTCATCCTAACATATTTAATTATTTAGATGATGAGATGATTGAGTTTTTTAATAATCATAAAAATGATTTAGATTCATGTGAATTTTTAATTCCAACAAGTGTGTTTAAAAGAATTGATGAAGGGAAAATATCTGTTAAGGTTTTAGATACTAAAGAAAAGTGGTATGGTGTAACTTATAAAGAAGACAAAAAAGATTTAGTTGATGCAATTAATAAAATGATAGAAGATAAAAAATATCCTAAAAATTTATGGAACTAGCTTTTTAGCTAGTTTTTTATTTCCAATTTTTATCACTTATTATTAAGATTATTATTCACATAATAATAATGTAATTCGGATTACAAAAGGAGCATAAAAATGTTTTTTAAAAAATTAAAAAGTTTTATAGCGATTATGTTTGTCGCTACATTTATTATGCCACAAAGTGTATTTGCTTATTCTAAATATATAGTAGCAGGTGGAGAAAACATAGGACTCCAAATTAATAATAACGGAATAATAATTGCTGGTTTTTATAAAGTAAAAGAAAGCTATCCTGGACATGATGCTAATTTAAAACAAGGAGATACCATAGTAAAAGTTGATGGTAATGAGGTAAAAACAATCGATGATTTTATAACATCAATTAAAAATAGTAATCAAAAATATTTAAAAATAGAGTACCTAAGAAATAATAAAAAACAATCAACTAATTTAAATTTAATAAACGAAGATGGTGTTGTAAAAACTGGTCTTTATGTTAAAGATATGGTATCAGGAATAGGAACCTTGACCTTTATTGATCCTAACACTAGACTTTATGGTGCTTTAGGACATGAAGTGGTTGAATCATCTTCTGGTGTTATGTTAAATGTAAAAGATGGTAAAATATATAATTCTTTAGTAACCGGAATAGAAAAATCGGCCAGGGGAGAGCCAGGTGCTAAAAACGCTAATACTAATTCAAATGATGTATATGGTACCATAAAAGAAAATACAATATCAGGAATCTTTGGTAATTATGATAAAAAAATAGATGATACAAAGTTATACAAAGTATCAGATTATAAAGAAATAAAATTAGGTGAAGCAAAGATAATTACCGTTTTAGATAAAGATGTAAAAAAAGAATATAGTATAAATATCATAAAAGTAAATAATGAAAAAAATAATAATAAAAATATTTTATTTGAAGTAACTGATCAAGAGTTACTTGAAAAAACCGGTGGAATTGTTCAAGGAATGAGTGGATCGCCAATTATACAAAATGATAATATAATTGGTGCAGTTACAAACGTGGTAGTTAATAATCCAAAAAAAGGATACGGGATTTTAATAACCTCGATGTTAGAAGAAGCAGAAAATTAGGGATATTTGAGTCCCTAATTTTCTATTTTTAAAAAAGCTCCGTCTCAGAAATAGCAAGAAAGTTACGTTTATAATTTTTATATACGATGTAAAGTCCTATTAAGGAAGATATTATTCCAAATAATGCTGTTTCAACTTGCAAAAATAAGTCGGTAGAATCACTGTCATTAACTATTTTAGCAAGCTTATACTGATTATGATTAATATATAAAAAAATAAATGAGATAATAAGAATTAAAATATTTTGAAAAAGCGCTAAATTTTGTGCGGTATCATTTTTAAATATACCTTTATTATTTTTAAGCGTTAATTCTTTATCATATGTTAAGCTGTATGATATAACTAATGCAATAATAAAACCAATCGTTGCAATACGTTGGATTTCTAAAAACTTTATTTTTTGATTATTAACGTATGAGTTTTGACTGTTATACATCATATTAAATTATATGATAATAAAAAAAGAATACCATAATGTATTCTTATTTATAAAATAATGGCGATATAATTGCAGCAAAAGCAGAACCTATCATTGCAATTAGTGCAATCCATACAAATAATTTAGTCCAATTTATTTTTAATTTTCGTTTTTTTCTTTTTGTATCTTTAGCCAAGTTATTCACCTCTATAGCAATTATAATATAAAATACAAAAAAATAAAAGTAATAAAATAATTTTTTAATAATATAGTTAATTAAGGAGAACAAAAATGAAGCAGATAATTAACTATTTAAATGGAACAATAAAAAAACAAAAATTTTTAGTCACTTTTATAATCATTATATTTATCATTGGATTAATAATGGGTTCTTTATTTATAAATTTTATTAATAACGAAGATAAAATGATGTTAGTAGATCAAATTACTGGCTTTTTTTCAAGTATAAAAAAATTATCAAGTGACGTATTTGGATTTGGAGTATTTACTGATAATATAATAAATAACATATTACAATTATTTATTATATTCATATTAGGTATTTCAATGATTGGTGTTTTCGCGGTAATAATAATTATATTTTTTAAAGGATTTACTTTAGGTGTTACTTTATCAACCATAATCTTTAAATATCAATTAAAAGGTGTAATAGGGGCATTTTTATATTTATTTCCTAGTTACTTATTAAATATATTAATATATATATTCATTTGTTTTTTTGCAACTAATGCATCAATAAAATTTTTAAGAGCTTTATTAAAAAAAGATAATTTAAATTTTAAAAGTTTTTTAGGAAAATATTTATTATCATTTATTATATCCATAATATTAATTACTTTATATTGTCTTTTAGATGCGTTTTTAACACCACTTTTACTTAAATTATTTACGTTTATTGTATAAAGATAGGAAATTGTCCTATCTTTTATATTTATGTAATATTATTGACAAAATTGTAAAAAAGTGTAAAATAATAATTAGAGTAGACAATATTAAAGGAGTGATTATTAATGGATAAACTTAACGAAATTTTACAAGAAGTTGGAATTTCAAAAGTAAAGTTAGCCAAATATTTAGGAGTATCAAGACAAATGATATATAATTATTTAGAAATGAATGATATATCTAAATGGCCAAAAGATAAAAAAATGAAACTATTTAATTTATTAGATATTAAAGAAGCATCAGAAATAAATGATATTAAAGTTGATACTGAATTTATTAATAAAGTAGATCAAGTATTAAATGGTGATTGTTCAAACTTGTTTGTATCACATAATGAATCAATTGAATTTAAGGAATTAAAACCAAGAGAACAAGAATTATTAAACGATATTATATTCATGATTAAAGAACGTTTTATTGAAGGCACTAATGATGCTTATGTTACATATAAATATTTACTTAATTTTATTCAAGGTTTAGAAAACGTTAAAGAATTAAAATATATGATGGGATACATTGATAAATTATTAGGATTTATTAACCCAGATGAATATGCATTTAATGAAGAAGAACAATTTATTTTTGAAAGTATTATGCATTCTGCAATGGTATTATATAGAAGTGGTGGCGCTTCAAAAACAAAATTAGCTGAACAACATAAAAAATTTGTAGCGGAAATAGAACATAAAAAAGAAGAAAAACTTGGTCGTACAGAAGAAATAAACACTGCTAAAGTCCAAGCTCTTCATGAGTTAGGTTATAATGAAATAACAAGGGAAAACGCATCCGAAGTATTAGCCAAAATAGCTGAAATACAATCAAGAGATGTTTAATATATACTACTATATCCTAGTTCGTATAATACATATTATGTTAACATTTGTTTTTTTAAAACATAAGTTCTCTATATGATGGATACTTATGTTTCTTATTTTGCATCCCTACTTTTATTGTAAAAGTTTATTTCTTACACTATATTTATATTTAACTAAAATTTATATTTTTAAATATATTTACTTTACTTTTTTATTAAATATTAATTTATTACTACGTTATTAATGCATAATTATCATTAATGATGGATTAATATTTATTAAAATCTAATTTTAGTTAATAAATATATTCTCCCCTATTTTAAGTCAAAATAATAGGGTATATAACCATATTTTATTTCTATTTTATTATTATAAAACGATTTTTTACACTGCCACTAGTGTTATTATTTTAGTAATTTTTTCAATACATTGTATTATTTCTTCATAATTAATGTTATTTGCATAATCATATTTTTTCCTATATAAATACCAACGTTTTTTAAGGATTTTACTATTTTTTAATATTGCAATTGTCTCATTAATATTACCATTATAATTTCTTTTTTTAAATGTTTTATTTATTGCCCTACGCAAATCTTCAAAATTTATATCATTCCATCCCTTTGTATATATTAAATATAAATCATAGTAATCCCTAATTCTACTATTAGCCTCGGCTCTTTTTAGTATTGTTTCTAACTTTTCAGCTATTACAGTTTCTATATTGTATGACCATATGTTTATATAATTATCACCTAATATTGGATGATATTTATATACAATTGGTTTTGGTGTAATTGGATCTCCTGTAGCTACATCAATTTGAAAACTTTCTTTAATTGTATCAAATTTAATATTTAGAATAATTCTAAAACCACCATATTTATCTTCTTCTCGTATATTGTCAATTTTAACAAAGTCTATTAAAGCTCCATCATTTATATCAATCGAAATAATTGATTTAATCATCATTTCAACATTTTCCATAGTAAAATTAGCATCTTTAATTGCTGTATCTATGTCTTTTGTAGAACGATTTTCTAACCCAAATAATGTACTCAAATAGAATCCACCCTTTAAAATAAAATTATCACGATATTTACTTACTGCTAATCTTTCTATAAACCTATCATACATATATAAACGAAGTAATATATTAAAATCTAAATTACGTTTTATTGCTACATTTTTTAATTTATCTTTAACTTGCATACTATTCATACATCATACTTACAAAATCCATAACTTCTTCTTTTATACCAAATATATCAGCATACTTTGAAAGTTTAATTAGATTATTGTCCTTTCTTTTAAGATATTCTTTAACTGCGTATTTAATATGCTCTATATCCATTCTTTTTCTTGAACGAATTATATCACAAATACATCTTTCTATATCATAAGCTTTTACTTTATTTCCATATGGAGTTTCAACTTCAGTAAGACCAATATCATAGTATTTATTATCAACATAAAACACATTATGTCTTTTTAGCTTTGAATTATTATATTTTTTTGTAACTGTTATATCAAAAGAACTGTCTGGTGCTTTAATTGAAAGGTTATGAAAATATAGTGCTGTCATATGAGAATAAATTAATTTTGGAGTACTAATGCTAAGTACAAAATAAACATCTTTAATTTTGGTTGCGTCTATATATATGCCCTTACCTACTTTTTCTATCATATTTTTCTTTTTCATAATGGATAAATAATTTCTACTTATGCCAAAATTTTCAATATCTTTTACTCTGATGTATCCATTATTAATTTTAATAAGTTTTTTAATAATTTCTACATTACTTTCATTGATAAAATCTTCTTTTGTCATATAATTCATAAACACACCTCTTTGTTCAATGGTACGGATATTATATAATTTATCCGTACCATTGTCAATATACATTTAAAACACATTCAATTATCACTTCATAAGCAAATGTGATAATATCATTATAATTGCACCAATTAAAAAGTATTTAATAATCTTTTTTAAAGTACTATCTTTATACGCCCCTGGAATTAGTTCATAAACTGATATGTGAATCATAATACCGCCAATTATTGCGTATAAGGCTGCCATAATGTGGTCATTAATATATGGTGCTAAAAATAAAAATGCTAAGATGCTACCTACTACTTCACTCATTCCAGATAATAAAGCATATAATATAGCTTTTTTCTTATTATTTGTAGAGTGATATATTGGAACGGCAATTGATATACCTTCTGGTATGTTATGAAGTGCTATTGCAATGGTAAGGGTTAATCCTAATTTAAAATTATTAGAACTTGTTATAAACGTTGCAATTCCTTCAGGTATGTTATGAAGTGCGATTGCGACCATACTTATTATTCCTATTTTATATAGTCCGTTTTCATCCTTATTTTCATACTGGCTTGGTAAATATTTATCGATTAGCATTGATATTATTATTCCAAATACCATAAAAATTAATGTTAATATTATCTTTGGAAACGAATTAGAACTATCTAATATCATATTATAGCAATTAGGTAATAAATCAGTTAATGATACACATATCATAACACCTGCCGCAAATGAAAGTGATATTGTAACTATTTTATTATTTTTATCTTTATCTAAAAATATTACTAATGATCCAATAACGGTTGAAATACCTGCTAAAAAGGATAAAATAAAAGCATATAAAGTACTATTTGGCATAGGCTCCTCCTAGATAAATTATATGTCTTTAAAAACGTAATTATATTTTTTTATTTCTTGGATGATATTTATCGTAATCTTTTTTTAATTTGTTATTTGATAAATGAGTATATATTTGTGTAGTTTTAATATTTTCATGGCCCAACATCTCCCCTATTGACCTTAAATCAGCCCCATAGTAAAGCAAATGAGTTGCAAACGAATGTCTTAACGTATGTGGCGATAAATCCTTTGTTATGCCCTTTTCTTTGGCTATTTTTTTAATTATTTTAAAAAACGCTTGTCTTGTTATACCTTTTCCGTAGCTACTGATAAATAATTTATCTGTTAAATAACCCTTTAATAAAGAATCTCTATATACGGTTATATACTCCTTTATTATTTCGGTTGTAACATCAGCCATTGGAACAATTCTTTCTTTTTTACCTTTTCCAAATACTCTTACGTAATTATCCTTTAAATTAACATCGTTTACTTCTAAATTAACAAGCTCTGATACCCTAAGTCCAGTAGCATACATAAGCTCTATCATTGCTTTGTTTCGGTAATCATTTGGCGTTTTAGTTTTTATATCTAGTAATTTATTTATTTCGTCTAAATTTAAAGTATTTGGTAAAGTCTTTTTTAGTTTTGGTGATTCTATTTTTTCACAAGGATTTATTGTTATTATTTTCTCTTTCATTAAATAATTAAAAAAAGTTCTTATGCTTACTATTTTTCTTGCGATTGTTTTATCTTTTTCTTTCATATTATAAAGATGCTTTATATATGATTTAATATCATTACTGTCGATTTGTTTTACACTTTTTTTATTAATGTAATTTAAAAAACCATTTAAGTCATTTTCATAAGCCATTTTTGTATTATTACTAAGTTTTTTTTCAATGAAAACGTAATTTATATAATCATTTACCAAATTCTTCATCAGTATCACCAGTTTAATTATATCGATTAATTAAAAAAATAACAAGTTTCTACTTGCTACTTTTATTAATTTTGTCAGCGTCTTTTTGATCATCTAAATAATTACTAGTAACTTTATAATTTGAATTACTATATTTATATTCCAAAAGAACATTATATATTTTATCAATATATATTACCAATAATCTTACTGGACAACTTAAGGATACTATAACATAAGGACTAATATTATTATCTATCATTTTCAATATTTTTTCTTCATGATAATTAATTAATGGTAAAAAAGTATCAATTTTATATTGATTTAAAATATTTTTAATTGTTCTTATTTTTTCATCGCAAACGCTAAAATCATATTCATTAAAGGCATGTTTTCTATATGATTTATATACTAATCTGCAATCATAAATTCTTTCTATGGTATTTAATTTTTTCTTCCAGTAATCATCAATTGCTTTAATCACATCATTAACGTTAGTATAATTTGACGTAATCTTTGTTACCCACTGTTTAACAGTTAACATATCAATTAACAATTTATCATTAAATCTTGAATCAATTTCTAGGTTTTTTACATCTTTACTAAGAATAATCATAACGTCATTAACAAATTCTAATTCATTATCATAAAATTTTTGTTTTGTTTTATCATTTATTAACATAATTTTATTCCCCTTACAAGTTTTTACGGTAATATACTATATCAAATATGCTTTTATTTGTCAAAAAAAACGGAAATTGATATAATTATAAAGAGGTGTTAATTATGATAAATGAGCCTTTAGCAAACGCATTAAGACCAACTAAATTAAAAGATGTTATTGGTCAAACGCATTTAATTGGCGATGATAAAGTACTAACTAATATGGTTAAAAATAAAAAAATTTTTTCAATGATTTTATATGGCCCACCAGGAACTGGTAAAACTTCAATTGCTAATGCAATGGTAAATGAACTAAACATAAAACATAGATTTTTAAATGCAGTTATAAATAATAAAAAAGACTTTGAAATAGTTTTTGAAGAAACTAAAATATATGGCAACATCGTATTAGTAGTAGATGAAATACATCGTTTAAACAAAGATAAGCAAGACTTATTACTTCCTTTATTAGAAAATGGTCTAATAACTTTAATAGGACTAACCACTTCTAATCCATATCATAAGATTAATCCTGCAATAAGAAGTAGATGTCAAATATTTGAGCTATTACCACTTAGTAAAAGTGAGATAGAAATTGGAATATTAAAAGCGTCTAAATCATTAAAAGGAATTAAAATAGATGATGATGCTGTAAAATTAATTGCATCAATGAGTAATGGTGATTTTAGGTTTGCTCTTAATTTGTTAGAAGTAGCATATTATAGTACTTCTAACAAAAAGGTTACAACTGATATTATAAAAGTAATTAATAGTAAAGCAAGTAATCCAATGGATGAGGATGAGGCCGGACATTATGATGTATTATCTGCTTTTCAAAAATCAATTAGGGGTTCTGATTGTAACGCTGCCCTTCACTATCTAGCAAGATTAATATCAAGTGGTGATTTAGATAGTATATATAGGCGTATGAGTGTTATTGCGTATGAAGATATAGGACTTGCTAATCCATTAATGGGTGTTAAGGTATCAGCTTGTATTGATGTTTGTGAAAGATTAGGACTTCCAGAAGCTAGAATACCACTTAGCACAATGGTAATTGATCTTTGCCTTGCACCTAAATCAAACAGTGCGGTAAAAGCAATTGATTTAGCGCTAGAAGATATTGAAAAGGGAAACATAGGAAAAGTACCACCACATATTAATGCACAAGCATTTGGGTATAAATATCCGCATAACTACCCTAATAATTACGTCGTACAACAATATTTACCTGATGAATTAAAAAATAGAGTTTATTATAAACCAAAGAAGAATAAATATGAAAATATGCTTTCAACAACTTTAAATAACATTGAAAAACTAAAAGAAAAAGAGCGTTAAGCTCTTTTTCTAGTCATTATCATTAAAATACGTATTATCAAACTCATCAATTGCTTTTTTAAGTTCTTCGTTAACACTTTTTTCTTTTAACTCTTCTTCTTCAGCGTATGATAACATAACCGTCTTTTCTTCTTCATCATTATCTACTTTGGTATAATAATCTTCATCTTGATCATCATCTAACTTATCTGTTTCATTTAATACGTTATCAGTTATCTTTGGAGCTTCAATCGTTGTTTCGTTTTCAATGTTATTTTTTTCTTCTTTTTTATTTATGTTATTTTTATTTTTTCTTTTTCTAATTACTATAAATATTATTAAGCATATAATTAATAATAAAGCAATTAAACCATAAACATAAGGCATATTATTCGTTTCGTTTTTCCTTATTATTATTCTATATAAATCAGTACTTCCGTCTTCAGCGGTAACGGTGATTTTTATTATGCTATCATTTTTTAAATTTTTGTTACCTTCTATTTCATAAGTGGCTTTAGATGATGATGGAACAACTTTTAAATTAAGTTTGTTATCATCTTTTTTAATGGTTAAATAAAAGGTTTTAGATGCATCATCAAAGTTTAAATTATAATTTGATACATTAAGACTTTTAAGTGATGTATCACTTGATTTTAATTCATCTTTTCTTATTATTAATAACTTATATACCTTCGTTGTTTCATCTTGAGCTGTAACCGTTATTTTATACTCATTTTCGCCAACTGAAAGTTCATCTGGACCAGTTATTTCATATTTTGCGTTTGAATCATTTAGTTCAACCGTAATATTCGGATAAATAACATCATTATTAAGTTCAATGGTATAATCAGTTTTGCTTTTAATAAAATTCTTTATTTTTACCCCATCAACTTTTATCCAAGATAAATAACAATCACTTGATTTTTCTTTAGTAGTTGTTGTTGTGGTTGTTGTTTTTTCTTTTACGTTAATAATTATCTTATCAACGTATTTAGCATCAGTTGATAATGTTTGTAATACTATTTCATATTCCCCTTTTTCTTGTGCCTTATACACTATATTACCATCTGATTCTAAAATAGTATTTCCTGCTACTAAATTTAGTTTGGTAGTAACTTCTACTTTTTCTTCCGTTTTAACAGAACAAGTTATGTTTTCACCTACAAATACGCTTGTTGGATTGCAAGTAATCATTGGAACTTTTGCCTTAACATTTGTTATTAAAAAAAACATACTTATGATAAACAAGGATAAAACTTTAAATTTCTTCATTTTTTCAACTCCTATTTTACATAAATAATTGTATCATTTAATTTCCTTAAACACAATAGTATTTAATCATCCATTAATACGTTATTTATTACGTAACTTGCTAATAAAATGCCCGCAGCATTTGGTACGGTTGCAATTGATCCAACCGATTCATTTGTTTTTAATAATGGTAATTCATTAGAACATACAACGGGTAATTTATAACTTATTTTTTCCTTTTTTAATTCATGTCTTACTTTTTTTGCTAAAGGATCATTTTTTGTTTTCCAAATGTTTGTTATTTCAAGTTTATCCGGTTTTATTCTATTACCCATACCGCAACTGGATATTATTTTTATATTATTACGTAAAGCATATTTAACCATTTCTATTTTAGCTTTAACATCGTCACAGGCATCTATTATATAATCGACATTATAATTAATGTCATTAAGTATTTTTACACTTAATTTATCATTAATTATTGTTACGTTACAATTAGGATTAATATCTAGAATCCTTGTTTTTGCTACTTCTACTTTACTTTCATTTAAGTTACTTCTTAAACTTAAGATTTGTCTATTTAAATTACTTTCTTCAAACGTATCATAATCAACTATTATTATGTTATTAACACCAGTTCTAACTAACATTTCAAGGGCTGATGCTCCAACCCCACCAATACCAACGATTAAAACCCTTAAATTACGAATTTTATTAAATTTATCATCACTAATAATCTTTGTTATCCTTGAATACTCATTCATATAATCACCTAATAAAATTATATATTTTTTAATAAATTATTGCAATAAAAAAGACCCAATGGGTCGATTACTAGCAAAATAAACCTGCAGTTTTGCAGGTGGGCATCCCACAATGATTTTAGACTTCTTAATATAATTAAGCATGAACACCATCACTGATTCTGATTCCCTTTAATAAGTTAGCGGGTTAAATATGCTAGCTTTCGATACCACCAGGCAATTATATTATACCATTACAGATGATATTTATACAATATTTAAAACAAATGGTTTACACTTATTCACCAAAACTTGATATAAAATCTTGTATTACTTTAATTATTTTTATAAAACTACTTTCATCATTTAAAATGTCTAGTTTTTTATCATTTATAACGATTCTAATTGCTGGAATATTACACAAAAGCGATGAAACAGTTATTATTTCATTTTCTTTTTCTTTATTTGGAACGTTATTTTCATCTATTTTAACATTATAGCTTAATCCTATCTTTTTTATTTTGTCAATTAATACATCATTACCCCTTAAAGTTTGTCTATTATTTGTTACGATATCAATATCCGTATCATCTTTAAAAGTACTAGAATGAATGTCAATTAATACTTTTATGTTATATGCGTTAATTAAGTTAATAACTGCGTTTTTATAATCATTTTCTAAATCAGTATTAGGGTCAGCGTGGGTAAATAACTCAAATATTGCATATGAGCTCGTTACGTTTGCTAAATATCTAACAACTGCACCAGTGTATTTTTCAGCATCCCTTACGTCATCACCACGAATTTGATTTACAGAATGAGGAGAAGATAATAAAACTGGAAGATTACCACTTAATACACGGTATTTTTCCTCCGTCCATACGTTGGTACCAAAATACTCATTATTAGCAAAATCAGATTCTAAAGCTAATATTAAGTCTTTCATATTATCACTTCCTCGTATAATATATTTTGTAAGTTATTTTAACTTACAATTTAATATTCTTTCTAGTTAGTTTTTTAACTAACAAATTTATTTATTGGCTAGGATACTCTAGTGTTAAAATATTATTGAAATATTTTTGACTTAGACTTATTCATTCACATCCTGTAACCCTTTATGGTGTTTACTCAGAAAGACTGTTTCTCTTCTTATTAGTCATATTTCTTCTAACTCAGATGCTGTTTCTATTTTCTTATTAGTTCGCAGTATCCAAATCCCTAATAGAAAATATGTATTCTAATAACGAGGTTGTCGTAAGCTAGTAAGCTAGAGTTGTCGTTGCCAATTTTATTTCACAAAATTTAATTTGAAAGGTGGTGTTATTTATGATTAATTCTTTGTTTATTGGTGTTGATGTTTCACTCCAATCTAATCAAATTTGTGTTATGAATTTTGATCAACATAAGTTCTTTAATTTGAAATTTCCTAATACTCCGGATGGTTGTGAAGATGCAATTAATAGAATTAAAAATATTCATGATAAATTCTATTTTGATAAACTTGTGGTTGTTTGTGAAGCCACTGGCATGTATTCTTTTCATTTAGCTTGTTATTTTTCATCACATGAATATCTTAATAACTTCAATACTGAAGTTTATCAAATTAATGCTCATGACTTTGCTAAATATAAAGATTCATTTAACAATCTTGAAAAGACTGATCATTCTGATGCTTATATTCTTGCCGACTTTGCGAGAGTCGGTAGAACTAAACCTCTTCATCCTTTTCGTGGTTCTCAATACATTGCTCTTCAACGTTTAACCAGACAAAGATATCATATTTCTAAAAATCTTGTTAAAGAAAAACTTTATGTTATGAATAACATTTATTTATCTTTTTCAGGATTGATTATTGCTGACAAGAAGAATAAACCTTTTTCTAATATGTTCGGGGCTTCTTCTTGCGCTATTTTTGATAACTTTGACTCTCCAGATCAAATTGCTGAAACCTCTGTTGATGATTTGTTGGATTTAATTTCTAAAGTTGGGAAAAATCGAACT
The DNA here is from genome assembly GCA_947623685.1 of uncultured Bacilli bacterium. GTDB lineage: Bacteria > Bacillota_I > Bacilli_A > RF39 > UBA660 > Aphodocola. The sequence goes on from CANQHF010000006.1 coordinate 34,129, forward strand.
AAAAACCCAAATGAGAAGATTGTTTTACTTAAAAAAGCTATCAATTCTTCTTATCGATTAGATCAAACTGCCTATAACGGTATTAATATTGCTGTCGCTTCTTCTTTAAGTACTATTAGATTTTTAGAAAATGAACTTAAACAAGTTGATAAAGCTATTTTAGATACTGTTAGAGGGTTAAATTCTAATGCTTATAATTCTTTACTTTCTATTCGTGGTATTGGTAAAGTTTATGCTGCTGGTATTTTAGCTGAAATTGGTAATATTAATTATTTTAAACATAATTCCAATTTGGCTAAATATGCAGGTCTTTACTGGAATAGAACTCAATCAGGTAAATTTGAAAAAGAAGATAAAAAGTTTTCTCAACATGCAAACAAATATCTTCGTTATTACCTAATTGAAGCCACTGCTTCTTGTGTTAGAATGAATTTTCCTTTTATCAAGAATTTTTATGATTCTAAATTTAAGGAAGTTACTAAACATCAACATAAACGTGCACTCGTTTTATCTGCTCGTAAACTTGTTCGATTGATTTTTGGATTACTGCGAAAAAATCAATATTACAGTCCTATAAACTCGAATACTCAATCTTTAATAAACTGAGTTCGTTGTTATAGCGAACTAATGTTTAGTTTCTAACTAAGCACTTTTTAGCATGCAATAATTTATTTGATAAGGGAGAAATTATTTAAAAACTTCCATAACCTTTATCTTGACATATTACCAGATGTCTTTTATTCTAAAATAATTATATATTATTTTAAAGCAAAACACAATAGAATAAAAAAGCATATTTTTTAAAATATGCTTTTAAGGAGTAATTCTATTTGGTCCCCTAAATATAAACATTGTTTCTTTAAGTGATGGAAGACCTAGTAATAACATGGTTAATCTATCTATTCCAAGACCAAATCCACCGTGTGGTGGGCAACCATATTTAAAAAAGTTTTTATAAAACTTAATGTCATCACCTAAGTTTTTCTCTTTAGCTTGCTTTTCTAAAACATCATATCTATGTTCTCTTTGAGCTCCTGTTGTTAATTCAGTTCCCTTCCATATTAAATCATAACCCTGTGGGATATCATCCTTTCTCATATGATAAAATGCCCTTTTTGTTTTATTAAAATCAGTTACAAATATAAATTCATGACCATACTTTTCCATTGCAAAACGACTAGTAAGCTTTTCGGTTTCAGCGTTCATATCACCAACGTCATGACTAGGTATTTCATAGCCGTATCTTTCATTTAACTCTTTATATAAATCTTGTAATTTAATTTTTGGGAAAGGTGTTTTTGGAACTACTACGTCTACACCATATAATTTTTTTATTAAATCCCCATATTTTTCTTTAACAGCAGTAAGTCCTGCAACTAAAAGTTCTTCTTCTAATTTCATAACGTCTTCATAAGAATTAATATTTGCAAACTCTACGTCAAAAGATGTAAATTCAGTTGCATGTCTATTAGTATTTGAATTTTCCGCACGAAACGCAGGCGCTACTTCAAATACTTTTTCATATCCCGCTGCAATTGCCATTTGCTTATAAAATTGTGGTGACTGTGCTAAATATGCTTTATTATTAAAATAGTTTACTTCAAATACTTCACTACCTGATTCTGATGCGGTACCAATTAATTTTGGAGTATGAATTTCAACAAAATCATTATCATATAAATACTTTCTCATTGCTCTTACAAATTCACTTTGGATCTTAAATATATAAAAATTAAAATCATTTCTTAAATCAATAAATCTATTATCCATTCTAGTATCGATTAAAGCAGCATCTTTATCGGTAATACTAATAGGTAATTCTGGTGCGGATAAACTAGTTACTTCAATTTTACTAGGAATTATTTCAATTCCACCCATTTTAACTTTGTCATTTTCTTTTAATACACCAGTTACCTTAATCGTTGACTCATTAGTTAAATTATTAACTAATTCAATCATTTCCTTATTTTTTTCATAAGATTTTTCTATTGTTATTTGAACTCTATTTGCATCATTTCTAAGGACAATAAACTGTACCCATTGAAGGTTTCTTACTTTTTCTGCAAAACCAGATATTGTTATTTCCTTATTAACGCATTTTTTAAAATCTATCATTATAATCCTCCATTATTATTTTTAATCATTATTCATATGATTTTTTTCATTTATATTTAATTCGTTTTCATCATATATTTCTTCATTTAAATTTTCATCTAAATAATATATTAATGCATCTAGTGAAATTATGTCTTCATCTTTTGTTTTGGTATTTTTAATTTTAACTTCATTTTGTTTTAAATCTTCAGAATTTAAAACCATAGTATATTTACAATTTAACCTATCTGCTTGTTTAAATTGAGCCTTTAGACTACGATTTAAATAATCAGTTTCAACAATAAAACCATTCATTCTAAGTTCATTCGTTAAATGCATAGCATATTTTTTTTCTTCTTCATTAACGTATAATATAAATAAATCAACTGAATTATTAACAGGAATGTTTACGTTTTCATACTCTAAAGCAAGCATTAATCTATCTAGGCCAGATGCAAATCCAATAGCAGCAGTTTCAGGACCATCTAATTGCTTTACCATACCATTATACCTTCCACCAGCTCCAATAACGTTTTGAGACCCAAATCCTTCTACCTTTGCTTCTATTTCAAAGACGGTATGATTGTAATAATCAAGTCCTCTTACAACGCTTGGATCAACAACGTATTCAACGCCCATAACTTCTAGATACTCTTTTACTTTTTCAAATCTTTGTTTAGATTCTTCATTTAAATAATCAATCGTTTTAGGAGCGGTTTTCATAACTTCTTTATCCGAATCTACCTTACAATCAATTATTCTAAGTGGATTCATTTCTAATCTTTCTTTACAATCATCACATAACTCATTAATATGTGGCTTAAAGTGCTTTATTAATGCCTTACGATAATTATTTCTTGATTCGGTATCTCCAAGTGAGTTAATATTAACTTTAATTTGTTTTAAACCTAATATCTTATATATATTAACCGCTAGTGATATTATTTCTGCATCAGACATTGGGTCATCTGTTCCTATTATTTCACATCCAAACTGGGTAAGTTCTCTTAAACGTCCAGCTTGAGGCCTTTCATAACGATACATTGGCATATTATAATAAAGTTTAGTTGGTTTATCATCATTACCATACATTTTATTTTCAATATAACTTCTTACAACTCCTGCGGTTCCTTCTGGCCTTAACGTCATATTTCTTCCACCACGATCAGTAAAATCGTACGTTTCTTTAGTTACGATATCAGTGGTTTGTCCAACTCCCCTATGAAATAGTTCGCTAGCTTCGAAAACAGGTACCCGTATAAAATTATAATTATACTTTTCCATTACTTCATCAATTACTTTAGATACATACTGCCATTTTTTAGCTTCCATTCCATATAAATCTTTAGTTCCCTTTGGTTTTGTTATCATAAAAACTTTCCTTTCTATAGAAAAAGAGCCTTATTCGTAGGGATGAAGAAAACTCCACGGTGCCACCCTACTTCACTAAGTGCTCTTAATTTAAATAAATAAATTGCCATGTTTTATTTTAAATGTAAGCTGTCACTTCTTACTAAAACACATCTATATTTTAATATATTTTTAATGATTAGTCAACTTATCTTTTAGCGGAAACCGCCACCGCCTCCTCCACCACCGAAGGAGCCGCCACCACCTCCGCCAGAAGAAAATCCTCCGCCGCCAGATGAATAATTTTGGGCTTTTCGATAAGAATCATTTACGGTTTTCATTGCATTATAACTAATCGAATGAATAAATATAATATCACTATAATTGTACCCATAATAATTACTTTCAACTATTTCAGGATATAACTTTTCAAATTGTTTTGCAACCTTATCTGCAATACCAAGTATTTGAGCGTATATTAAGTAATATTCCCACATATTTACTTCGATTGCTTCTTTATCATCCATTCTTGAAAATTCTTCTAAAAAGTTTTTTAAACCTTTTAATTTGATTGCATCATCTTTTAATGATCGATCTACTTTATACACTTTTGAACTAAATATTTTAAAAGTTTTTTTAATGGTAAAAATAATTTTTCCTTCATCTATAAATTTATTACTTTGATAGTCTAATACTTCATCAAACCATGAAAGAATCTCATCATAATTATCTTTACACCACTTTTCAAACTCTTTTGATTCTAACATTCCATCTTTACTTGCAATTTTCATCATTTTATATAGTTTTAATTCTAGTATGTTATCAAATACTTCATTTTTTCCTAAATCAATTACTGTTTCTTCTTTATTTTTAAACAATCCCGCTGGAGCTTTAGTTATAGATATTTTCTTTTGCATAAGCCATTTTAATAATATAGCTCCAAAAAAATCCGTTTTATTTTTATTTAATTTATAGGACTGTGCAATCCAGAAAGTTTTATAAATATCTTTATCAAATGGTATTTCACGTATGTTAGGTATATCTTTTGGTAACTTTTTACCATCATATGCAAATTCAAGTATTTTACTACCAACTTTATTATTAGAGTTCTTAAATGCTTTTGCAAATATAAATAACATTACTGTCCAAAACGCAAATTGAAAAAACATAAAAATATATGCTAAAATTGATTCGCTTTCATCGTTTTCTTTATACTTGGTAGCTCCTTCATTTGCCATATCTTGATAATATTTAAAATCATTATTTAATGTATTATATGTATTAAAAGTATTCTTATCAAACTTAACAAGAATCGTCATATATTCATTACTTTCTAAAATACCTTCAGAATTCATCTCAATATATCCATCATATACGTAAGCAGTCCCACCATAATTTCCATAACCCCAAACAGGAAGCTCATCACTAAAATTATTATCTGAATATATCTTAATATGGACGTTATCTGGTTTAGATGATAATTCATATGGTATTAAAGTCCAATATATCATATCAGCATCATTTACCGTTGCAACAAAGCCTTCAATATCATAAGTAAGAACATAATCATGATATCCATATGATGATATACCCCAGCATAACTCAATACCATCTGATATGTAATTTATTCCGTTTTTATAAGCTTTACTTTTAAAATCTGCATTCGTATTCCAATAATCGTTATATTCATATGTTTTATTATTTTCTTTAACTTTAAAATTAGTTATTTTAGCATTACCTAAGTTATAATATGGTTTATATCCTTCAGTACCTTCATTTAAATTAACACTCCAAACTTCCGTTATATGGGCTGTTCCATTATTATCTAAGTATATGTCCATATCAATGTTTGATATACTATTTGCTCTAACGGATATTGGTATTAATAGAAGAATTAATAAAATTATATAATTTAATAATCGTCTCACATTAACCTCCTAAAATAAAAAAGTCTACCATTTATAGCAGACTAAAACTTAACTTGTACGTTTTTTCTTTCATCATCAGTTGCTTCAAAAAACGCTTCAGGTTTAAATCCAAAAATATTAGCTACTATGTTTGATGGAAACATTTCAAGCTTGTTTTTATAACTTAATACGCAATCATTATAGAATTGTCTTGCAAAACGAATTTTTTCTTCTACTTCGTTTAATTTGTTTTGTAAATCTATAAAATTAGCGTTAGCCTTTAAATCTGGATAGCTTTCAGCTAGAGCAAATAATTTTCCTAAAGCATTACTAATTTCTCCAGCAGCTTTTATTTCTTCTTCCCTATTTGTTGCTGATACTGCCTTATTTCTTGCGTTTATAACTTCATTTAACGTTTCTTTTTCATGCTTGGCATATCCTTTTACCGTTTCAACGATATTAGGTATTAAATCATTACGATTTTTTAACGCAACGTCGATTTGAGCCCACTCATTTTTTACCTTGTTTCTTAAATTTACTAAATTATTGTATGTAGCTGTTATATATAATAAAATTAACACTACAACCACTATGATTATAATTAATGCTGTCATTTTATATCCTCCTATATTTATAATATAATATGAAAATAAAAAAGTAAAGAAATTCTATTTATTTTTTTTAATTTTGTTTATTTTAAGCATTATTTCACTTTTATAGGATCTTATAATAGCAATTATAATAATGGTTAATGGAACCGCTAATACAATACCAGTAAATCCAAATAACGCACCACCTGCAAAAACCGAAAAAATGGTAAGTAATGCTGGAATTTGATTAGTTTTATCATATATCTTAGGAGATATTATATAACCATCTATATTTGGGAAAACAATCGTTATAATAAGTGTCAAAATAAATAATTTTTTTGATATAACAGATGCAATTAAAAGTGCTAAAAGATTCGTAAAAATTCCCCCAAAATAAGGAATAATAGTTGTAATACACGCAAGCGTGCCAATAAGTAAAAAGTTTGGGTGACCAATTATAAAAAACAAAAAGGTATATTCAAAAAACTGGATTATCATAAAAATACCAAGACCTTTTAAATAAGCGTATATTTCATGATCAAGGGTTTTTAATAATTCATACTTTCTTTTGTTTTTCTTAAATAAATATTCTTTTATTTTTTTTCTTATCGCTTGCATATAATTTAAAAAATATATCGATACAATTGATACTATGATTGTATTAGTAAGATAACTTATTGAGGTATTTAAAAAATTAAATATTGTACCATTATCCAAAGCCATTTCAACGTACTTAAATATTTTTGATGAGTATTTATTAATATATTCATTTATTACGTTTGTATTTACCCCATAATCTTTTGCAATGTTAGTGGTAAATTTAGTTAGGTTTGAAAATAAATTTATTAATTGATTAACAAATATTGGTAAAACAAAATATGAGATGGCCGTTATGGTTAAAATAAGTACGCTAACAACAATGATAATTGATAACCACTTAGGAATTTTTCTTTTCGTTAAAAATTTCACAAATGGATATAAAACATACGCAATTAAAAACGAAATAATAAATGGAAGTAAGATGTTTATTATCTTAACTAAAGCATTAACCCATAATGATCGCATTAAAAATAGCAAGTAAGCGATTGCTAATAATAAGAGTATGTTTATGTATTTGTAATTAACACTCTTCATTAGAAATCCTCCTTGCTATCTATTATTATGGTAATTGGCCCATCATTTACTAAACTTACCATCATGTCCGCACCAAATATTCCGGTTTGAACATTAATATCTTCATTAATTAGTTTATGATTAAAATACTCATATAATTCTTTAGCATCATCATAATTTAAGGCATTAGTAAACGATGGCCTTCTTCCATTTAATTTTGAATACAAAGTAAACTGTGATATTGATAAAATCTTACCATTAACATCTTTTATACTTAAATTAAGTTTAGAATTAGAATCAGAAAAAATTCTTAAGTTTACTATTTTATTTACCATTTTATCCACGATTTGTTTATCATCATCATTTGTAAATCCAACTAAAATAACATAACCATAATCAATTTTCCCAATTACTTTATCATCAACTTTAACGGACGCATTTTTGCTTCTTTGAATTACTACCCGCATTATTTATTACCTCTTTCAACTGACGTTACGTATTCAATTTGACCAATTATATTCATATAATTATCTAATTTTTCTTTATCTTCAACTAAAATTTCTAAATCATAAGCGTTATAATCAACGTTTGATATCGTATTTACACTTTTTACACCAACGTTCATTGATGTTGTTTTAGAAATTATATCAAGCAAGATATTATCTTTTTTTTCAGTGTATATTATAACGTTAGTAACGTACTTTTTATTTGATAAAGGATTCCATGAAACATTTATAATTCGTTCGTTTAAATCACAAATGTTATGGCATGTTTTAAGGTGAATCGTAATTCCATTACCCTTTGAGATATAACCTACGATATCATCTCCTTTAACAGGCATACAACATCCACCAAAGGATACTTTTAAATCACTCATTCCATCAATAATAACATCTCCATTAGCTTCTAAAACCTTTGATGAATACTTAAGAACTTTATCTAATGAATTATCATTATTTTCTTTTTCATTATTAGTTAATAATTTTAAAATACTAGTTGGATTATGTTTCCCAATACCTATTTCATAATATAAATCATTTTCACTTGATAAATTAAGTTCATTTAAAACAGATTTTATTTTTTTATCATCAAGTACTTCATTAATAGATAATTTTTTTCTTCTTATTAACTTTAATAACATATCCTTACCTGTTAATGTGGTCTGTTGTTTATCATTTTTAGCAAAAAAACTCTTGATTTTATTTTTGGCACTTGTTGTAAAGGCAATGTTTATCCATTCTTGGGATGGACCTTTGCTATTTTTATTAGTATTTATTTTAACTATGTCACCATCTTTTAGTTTATAATCTAATGGGACAATATTATCATTAACGATTGCACCAACCATTTGATGACCAACGGAAGTATGAACGCGATACGCAAAATCAATTGGGGTTGAACCAACTGGTAGTTCAAAAACGTCCCCTTTTGGTGTATAAACGTATATGTGGTCTGATGTAAACACTTCATTTTTAACGGTGTTAACAAAATCTTCTCCTTCAACTTGTTGCTCATTTAACTCAATAACTGATCTAAACGCTAATAATTTTTTTTCTAAATCGCTTGATTTACCATGTTCTTTATAAGACCAATGTGATGCAAAACCATACTCTGCAACCTTATCCATTTCATAGGTTCTTATTTGAATTTCAAAAAGCTTTCCGTCAACGCCAAAAACAGTTGTGTGTAATGATTGATAACCATTCGGCTTAGGTCTTGCAATATAATCTTTAAACCTTTTTGGAACCGGCTTAAACTTTGCGTGAATAGCACCAAGTGCTAAATAACACTCTGCTTCCGTGTTAACAAAATACCTAAGTGCTAAAATATCATAAATTTGATTAAATGTTTTACCTTTTTGAAGCTTATTATAAATACTATAAACGCTTTTACTTCTTCCTTTTGCTTCGTGTGGGATATTATTATCATTTAATATTTTAGATACGCTTTTCATCATTTTGTTAACAGATTGATCTAATTCTCCCCTTGATTGACTTAATTTTTCTAAAATATCATTATAAACATCTGGTTTATAATATTTTAGACTTAAATCTTCAAGCTCACTTTTAATATGATTAATTCCAAGCCCATGCGCAATCGGAACTAATATTTCTAATGTTTCCTTTGCTTTTTCTTTTCTTTTTTCAGCTGGAATAGCCCATAAAGTTCTCATGTTATGAAGACGATCCGCAACTTTTAAAATAATTATTCTTACGTCACCAGATAAACCAACTAATATTTTCTTATGATATGAAATTAAAGCTTCGTTATCAGTAGAAAGTGATAGTTTATTAATTTTGGTTATTCCATCTACTAAATCTTTTATTTCTTTTCCAAATTCTTTTTCTACCATATCAATTGTTGTATTAGTAAAATTAATAACATCATGCAATAAAGCGGTTGCTAAAGTTTGTGCATCTGCATAAACTTCGGTTAAAATCATTGCAACATTTAATGGATGAAGCATGTATTCGTCACCAGTTAATCTTAGTTGCCCAGCGTGCGCTTTACTTGCAAAAAGATATGCGTTTTTAATTAAATCTAATTCATCTTGCTTTTTTATATAAGTTTTTGCTTTATTAAGTAAATCATCGATGCTATATGCTTTTTCTTTTTGTTTCACTTATCATACCCTCTTTATTTTTTACAATTTTTCTTTTCAATTAAATACCAAATTTGTCCTGCTAGTAAAATTGATGAATAGCAACCTGCAATAAGACCAAAAATCAATGCAATGTTAAATGGTAATATTCCTTTAGAACCAAGAATAATTAAACATACTACTGGAATTAGCGTTGTAATAGTTGTGTATATAGCACGTTTAAACGTTTCAGTTATACTTTTATTTACTACATATTTAAGTTCGTCTTTAGTAATTTTATTTTTATATAATCGCATATTTTCTCTTATTCTATCAAATACAACAATCGTATTGTTAATTGAATAACCAACAATTGTTAAAATTGCTGCGATGAAAATAACATTTACTTCTATTTTTAATATAGAAAATAATATTATTACAAATAATACATCGTGAATAAGCGCTAAAATAGATGATATTGCGTAGCTAAATTTAAATCTAATTGATATGTAAATTATTATCGCAATTGCCGCGATTAAAACAGAATAAAAGGCGTTTTTAATAAGTTCTTGCTTAACAATGTTAGTAACAACGTTTATTTCTGTTTTAGCATCATACTTTTTGGCAAAATAATTATTTACTTTATTTATACCATTTTCTTTTAATTCAGTATTTAGTTTTATGTATATTTCATTATTTTCTTGCTTATTTATTGAAACAACATCATAACCTAATTTCTTCATATCATTTCTTACTTCTTTTACGCTAATTTTATCAGCGCTTAAGGTAATATCTGATCCTGATCTAAAATCAATTCCTAAATTAAGACCATTAACTATCAAAAATACGATACCTAAAACAAGATATATTAATGTTACTGCAATATTTTTCTTAATTAGTCCAATTGAATTTATCGTTATTTTCTTTTTTTCATTTTTATTTTTAGAATTATATCTTATGAATTTATTAGGATTATTATCAAATACTTTTGAATTAACAAACCATTTTAATAATTTTCGGTTAATAAATACCATAATAAACATCGTTGCAAAGATAGTAATAATAAGCATAGTAGCAAAACCTTTTACCTGGCTTTCACCAAAGATAAATAAAACGATTGCAACAATAAGAGTTGTTACGTTTGCATCAAAAATGCTACTCCATGATTCACTATTACCAGCTTCATAAGCCGTCTTTAAGCTCTTACCAGAAATTAATTCTTCTTTAATTCTTTCGTTTGTTACAACGCACGAATCAACAGCCATACCAATACCTAATACCAAAGCAGCAATACCAGGAAGAGTTAAAACACCACCTATTAACCAGAAAATACCCATTACCAAAAGCATATACAATAAAAGATTGATTCCTGAAATAAATCCAGAAAATTTATATATTAAACTCATAAATAATATAACGATTATCATACCAATTAAACCAGCGGTAAAAGTCTTTGATAAAACACCTTTACCGTAAGATGCGTTTACGTTTTGTGATGAAATTTCGGTTAATTTAGTTGAAATTGAACCAGCATTAATACTTGTTGCTAAACTTTCAGCTTCTTCTTTTTCAAAATTGCCAGTAATTATAACATCACTTGAAAAACCTTGAGATACGGTGGCAGCAGATAAACATACGCTTCCTTCATCACCACAAGTTTCACCATCTTTTTCATATGAGTTAACACCATTTTCAAAGTTATACCAAATAACCATAATGTTTTTACCTGATTCTTTAGAACTTACCTTCGTTGTTACATCTAAAAATTTTTCTTTATCTTGAACTTGTAAAGATATTGCAGGTTTACCTTTTTCATCATATGAAAGTTTGGCGCTACTAATAACACTTGAGTCCATTAAAAGCTTATCATCAACGTCTCTAAAAGATATGTTAGCAACGTTAGATAAAGTTTTTCTAGCGCCTTCAATATCTGTTACGCCAGCTAATTTAACCCTTATTCGATCAGAACCTTCCATGGTTATTTCTGGTTCTGATACTCCAAGAGCATCAACGTTTCTTTTTAAAACGTCATAAGTACTATTCATATCAGTTTGTTTAAGTTTTTTGCCATCACTTCTTTTAACTTGATATAAAACCTCAAATCCACCTTTTAAATCAAGGCCAAACTTCATATCTTTAAATAGTGGAATAAATAATAAACTAAATAAAATTACCACCATAAAAAAAGTAAGCAATCTCTTAATAAATTTCTTCATATTTTTTACCATCCTTATAAATATATTTCTAGCAAAATAAATAACTTTTACTAACACTAAATATTATATAACATATGTTATATAAAATCAAAGATAAAAAGACATAAATTAATGTTTTTATCTTTTTTTAATATTAAAAGATAATTATAGTAATACCAAAATAATTTACATATACTTTAATATGATTAAATTTAAAAATAATTTACTTATAAAAAATATTATAATTTTATTAATATCTGGAGCGGTTGCTAAAGTACTTGGTATGATTGGTAAAATAATATACACAAGAATTGCCGGAATTAACGTAGTTGGTTTATACACCATGATAACCCCTACCCTAATGTTAATAATTAGTTTAACACAATTTAGTTTTCCAATATCAATTAGCAAGCTAAGTGCCGAAGAAAAATATAAGGATAATGACCTTTTAAAAAGTGCTTATTTTATTGGTTTTATAATTAACGTAGTAATTATCATAACCGTTGTTTTAGCAGCATCATTAATTGCAAAAATGCTTCATAACAAATTACTTGCAGGCCCAATTATGTCCATATCATTAATTATTCCGTTTGTTATGATAAGTAGTATTCAAAGAGGATTTTTGCATGGTAAAGAAGATATGCTTTTTCCATCAATTACTAACGTTACCGAAGAAATCATTAAAATAATATTAATTATCATATTACTTCCAATAGCAATTTTAAAATCTTCTATTTTAGCAGTTACTTTTATCATATTATTTAACGTAATTACTGAATTTACTAGTATTATGATAATGCAAAAATGCATAAATAAAAAATACAATATAAAGCAAAAAGGAAAAATAAGTTTAGTAATCATAAAAGATATTTTAAAAATATCTTTTCCAACCACGATGGTTAGATTAATATCTTCATTAGGATTCTTTTTAGAACCTATTATTCTTACAAACACCCTTTTATCAACTGGATTTTCTTCTAACTACATAACTTTAGAATATGGAGTTATTAACTCATACATAATTCCATTACTATCAATTCCAAGCTTTTTTTCTATTTCAATAGCATCAGCCCTACTTCCTAACATAACAAAAGAATACGCAAATAAAAAATATAAAACATTTAATAAAAAGTTACTAAAATTAATGTTTTTATCAATGCTTGTTGGTCTTGTTTGCTTAAGTATTATTTTAATTTTCCCAGATGAAATATTAAAACTAATTTATAACGTTAATTTTGGTATTAACTACATATATTTAATCGGACCATTTTTCTTAATTTTATATATGCAGCCTACATTATCAGTTGCTCTTCAAGCAATGGGAAAAACAAATAAATTATTTTTAACATCAACTATTTCCATGATTTTAAAGTATGTTGTATTATATATATTTGGTAAATTAGGTTTTGGGATGAACTGTCTTATTTTTTCAATAATTACCGGTATAATCGTAACGACATCTTTAGTTTTATTTATTGTATTAAAAGAATTAAATAAAAAAATCTAACGCTTACTGTTAGATTTTTTAACCTTTATATAAATAAATATAAAAATGTTAAATAATATTAAGATTATGTGCAATGGATAAGTAATATCCCTTATTATAATTTGAATAATTAAAAGTATTATTGCAAAAATATCAAGTGCTATTACACTTTTAATTAGATATTGAAATTCATTTTTTTTATTTATTTCGTTACTATTCTTCATAATTAGCCTCATTGTTACTCGTAAGTGAGCATACAAAACCTTTTTTAGTATAAACATCTTGAATTAATGATACCGTATCGTTAGCATTTGGTTTTTCAAATAAAATCGTTTGGTTATCTATTAAAACTAGATTTTCATAAGCTTTTTTTTCATAATCAATTACCGCGCTAAAATTAAAACCAGTTTCGGTTTTTTCGTAGCTAACGTTATTTAAAAGTATGGATGCATTATTTATAAAAAACGTTTCGTACTGTTTTTTTAAATCTTCAATGATTGCGGATGAAGTATCAGAATTAGACATTGCAACATAATTAAAAGTAGATTTAAGTATTTTTTCATTTTCATAATTAGCGGTGTATGTTACACTTTGATTTTCAGCATCAGATTTAGATGAATAAGTACAAGTTAATGTACCAACTTCATTTTTCTTCGTAGTAAATGGCCTTATCGTGGTTGTTTTAGGAGCAACGTCTTTTGTTGTTCTACCAAAATCAGATTTATTATTAACATAATATAATATAAGTAATACGATAACTGCAATTAAAACTCCAATAATAGTATAATTAGGCTTTTTATTAGACATAAGTATTTCATCGTTAGTAACCGGATCAATTACCACCGTGTTATTAACCGCACCATCATATAAATCGTCTAAGTTAATTTCCCGAGTAACATTATCTACTTCTTCTGGAATTCTATCAGTATTTTCCATATCATCATTAGTTAATTTAACTTCATCGTCTTTTCTATTTTGATTTTCCATTTAAACACCACCTACATTAACATAATAACATATTATTTTTTAATTTTTATTATCAAAATGGTTTTTTGCCTATTTTTTCTCCTAGCTTTACATATGTTTCATAACCGTTTTTAGAATTTTTTAATATTTCATCATTAATTTTTACTTTGTTTTTCTGAATGATCAATACAACCGTTGAGCCACCATACATAAAATACCCTTTTTCTTCACCTTTTATGAATTTATTCTTATTTTTTAAATTATTTATTTTTCCAACTAATAATGCACCAACTTCAACATACATTACCTTGCCGAAGTTTTTTGTTTTTAAAAGCGTACATTCTCTTTTATTTTCTTTAAAAACCTTATGTGTTTTATATACAATAGGATTAACTGAGTGATATACTCCGTCTATTTTATAATTATTAATTATAGTTCCATCATCACAAAATACATAATGATGATAATCTTCAACAGAAAGTCTAAAAACAAGGACAATACCATCTTTAAAAACTTCATCTTTAGAATTATCGTTTAAAATTGATGATAAAGAATAAGTACTGTTTTTGATTTTAAAAGTCAAGTCTTTAGTTATTTTATAACAAGTTAATCTTGAATCACAAGGTGCGATAAAAGATGAATCATCATGGTTAATTATTCTTGCATCTTTTTTTATCCTTCTTATAAAAAAGTCATTAAAGCATCTGTATTTTTCATTTTCAAAACAAGACATATTAATATTGTGTTTTTTTATAAATGGTTTAATTAATATTTTTGATAATTTTGTATCCATAAACTTACCAATTACAACTGATATAAATTTATTTTTAACAATTGGTGATAACAATATTCTTCCAACGTAAGTATTATATAAAAAACATAATCCTTTATTGGGATTATTTTTTATTATTTTCATCATTATTTACCTGCCGTTAAAATGATAGCAATTTCAATTGCTGCTAAAATAGAACAAATTACAAACCAAAGACCAGCTGGTTTTTTTATCTTAATATTTAACACGAAAAGGAAGGCTACCACAAGCATCACAAGTGGATATGCTTTAATAAACACCATAGGCATAAAAAAGTTAATATTATAAATAAATGGTAAAATTATTGCGATGCTAGTTACTGGTAAACCATGATAATATGATGCCTTATCCTTATTTTTCTTGCTTCTAGACTCTTCTGCAATAACGTTAAAATATGCTAATCTAACAACCGCTGTTAGAGCATATAAAATATAAATTATAATATTAATTCTAGAGGTAAATCCCATACAAATGCCTAAAACAATTGGAAAAATACCAAAACTTACCGTATCTACTAAAGAATCAATTTGAATACCAAATTTCTTTTCATCATCACTTCTTTTGCATGCTCTTGCTATCGTACCGTCAAACATATCACATATGCCAGATAAAATAAGACACATAATTGCAATTGAAATATTACCTTGAAAAGCCATTGCCATACCAACGACTGAAAAAGCAAGTCCAATGTAAGTTAAAACAACTGATAAACCATAATATCCTATAAACATATAAATACTCCTTAACACATATATTACAAACTAATTATATCATAATTAGTTTGTAATACCAACAAAAAAAGAAGAATTAATCTTCTTTTTTAATATCAGCTTCTGGTTTCATAAGTGGAAATAATAGTACGTCCCTTATTGATGGTTGTTCTGCAAATAACATTATCATTCGATCAATACCATAACCTATACCACCTGCTGGAGGCATACCATACTCTAATGCTTCAACAAAATCCATATCAATGTCATTAGCTTCTTCATTTCCTAACTCTTTTTCTTTTAATTGTGATTCAAATCTTTCTAATTGATCAATTGGATCATTTAATTCAGTATAAGCGTTTGCACACTCATGACCTGATATAAACAATTCAAACCTATCAACAAACCTTGGGTCACTAGGATTTTTTTTGGTAAGCGGAGATATTTCTATTGGGTGTCCATATAAAAACGTTGGTTGTATAAGTGTTTGTTCAACATACTTTTCAAAAAATAAATTAATAATATGTCCAACCGTTTTCTCGTGTTCTTGAACTTCTATTTGATGTTCATCAGCAAGTTTTAAAGCTTCATCTATGGACATTTCTTTCTTAAAATCAATTCCAGTTTGTTCTTTTATGGCATCAACCATCGAAACTCTTTTCCACTTGCCATCTAAATTTATTTCGTGTCCTAAGTAATTAAACGTTGTTTTGCCACATACTTCTTTAGCAATGGTTTGGTACATTTCTTCTGTTAAATCCATCATACCATTTAAATCAGAATAAGCCTCATATATTTCCATCATCGTAAACTCAGGATTATGCTGTGGATCCATTCCCTCGTTTCTAAAGGTTCTTCCAATTTCATATACTTTTTCCATCCCACCAACTAATAATCTTTTCAAATTAAGCTCTAAGGCGATTCTTAAATACATATCTAAATCTTGAGTGTTATGATGGGTTATAAAAGGTCTTGCAGATGCTCCTGTTAAAAGCGTTGTTAAAATTGGTGTTTCAACTTCGCAAAATCCTTTTTTATCTAGAAAATTTTGAATACATCTAATAATTTTTGGCCTTATAAAAGCAACTTTTCTTGCTTCATCGTTCATTATTAAGTCAACATAACGTCTTCTATATCTTTCTTCTTTATCAGTTAAACCATGAAATTTTTCTGGAAGTGGTCTTAAAGCTTTTACTAAATGAGTATATTCTAAACATTTTATGGTTATTTCACCAGTTTTAGTTTTCATTACTTTTCCTTTAACACCAACAATATCACCTACGTCAGCACTTTTAAATAAATTATAACATTCTTCACCAACATCATTTATTGATATATATATTTGAATTAATCCAGTTTTATCTTTTATGGTAAAAAACGATGCTTTTCCCATTTTTCTTATAAACATTATTCTTCCAGCAACCGTATATTCATCATTTATATTTTCAAATTCATCATGATCTACATCTTGATATTTTTCTTTTATTGAAATGGCATAACCAGTTCTTTTAAAAGAATGACCAAAGGGATCTATTCCAAGTTCTTTTAACTTTTCAAGTTTTCCTCTTCTTACTTGTTCTTGTTCAGTTAGTTCTCTCAACTTTAATTCACTCCTTTACTTCGTATTATTATAACATATATTTATCTTAATTACACTTATAGTTATTCTTTTTTAATTCATTAATAAATGATTTATAAGTAGTTTTAGAATTTATCTTTACATAACTAATTGGCATCAAATCCTGATTTATTTTATCAATTTCTTTAAAATTCATAAGTGCAAAATCCAAATAACCATCAACCTTAATATTATCATCACTTAATTCATAAATATAAGTAAAACCAGGCATACCATTACTATTAACTATCACTGGAACTTTTTGTTCTTTAATTGAATTTATTTCATTTTTAAATTCATCATTAAGCGCATTATAATTATAATTAGACTCAACATATAAAATAGAATTCATCTTATGAGTAATTATATATTTATCAGTATAATTAAAACCAGCATCTTTAACATTATATTCACAAGTTACTTTTTTAGGTGTTAAGGCATTTTTAATAATTATTGCTGCCAAGATGATTACTAATAGGATAATTACAACAATTATAATAGTTTTTATTTTACCGTTATTTTTCTTGAAATTAGCTTTACTTTGTAAAGAATTATTATTTGTATTATTATTTATATTATTGTTGTTATTGTTATTAGCATAACTACTATTTTGATATTCATTTATGTTGTTATTACCATAATTACTATTTTGATACTCATTTATATTGTTGTTGCCATAACTACTATTTTGATATTCATTTATATTGTTGTTACCATAACTACTACTTTGATATTCATTTATATTGTTGTTACCATAACTACTATTTTGATATTCATTTATATTGTTATTAGCATAACTACTATTTTGATATTCATTTATATTGTTATTAGCATAACTACTATTTTGATATTCATTTATATTATTGTCACTGTAATAATTATTTTGAATTGTATTTAAATTAGTATTTTGTTCATTTTTAGTATCAGAAGAATTATCATTTATTTTGATAATATTGTCGTCATCGTCAAAGTCTAAAAATTCTTCTTCATCATCTATTTTGTTATTGTCATCTAATAAATAATTACTTTCTTTGGAAACATTATTACTATTTGAAATATCAATTTCAATGGAGTCAGTACCAAATATATCATCTAATGCATCTTTTAAATCTTTATCACTATCATGCATTAAAACCCCTCCTTTTTAATCCTAATATAGTATAACACAAAATAAAAAGTAATACTAGTTAGTATTACTTTTTAACATCATCATTTTTAATTATATATAATTGATTACTTTTAATAAAGGCATAAAAAATTTCGTCCGCCTTAATATTTTTATCAAGTAATATATTAAGTAACCATTTTTTAGATTTTTTAAGACTATATAAATTATCAAATTGTACTTCTCCGTCTAAAATAATTGGCAATGGATATACATCTTTATCTTTCGAATCATCTTTTTTAAATACAGATAATTTTCCATTTATTTCTAATATTGCATAATCAACTTCGTCAATGCTTCTTATATCCTTTTCCCTTAATTGTAATAACAAATCATCTAGCGTATATCTTTGTTCTACCATTGTTTTAAAATTAATTATTCCCTTTTTTATAATTACGACTGGTTTACCATCAATAAATCTTCTAAATTTAGAATTTTTTAATGATATTGTGGATATTAAAATTTGAAGCAAAACCAAGATAACTACGGGAATTAAATTAAAAATAAAGTTTTCTTTGTGTTCAAGTGCCATTGCTACTAATTCAGCGATTAATATAAAAACTACCAAATCAAAAGTTCCTAATTGTCCTACTTCTCTTTTACCCATTATTCTAAAAATAAAAGCAACTAATAAATATATAAAAAACGTTCTTAAAATTATAATATATAATTGCATAATATCACCATTATTATTATGTTATATATCATATTTTTATATACAAATAATATATTTAATTAGAGGTGACTTATGAAAAAGTATTTACTTCCTATTTTATACAGTTTAGGTATTATGGTAATCGGTTGCTTAATTACAAGTGTGTTATATTACTTTAATATAACAAGCGATAAAATAAACACCATATTATTATATTTAATAAGCATTGTATCAATATTTGTAGGAGCACTTAAACTTTCCCAAAACTTAAATCAAAAAGGAATTATAACCGGATTAATTTATTTTACTTTTTGGTTTGTAATAATGATTTTTATTTCGCTTGTGATTTTTAAAGTTAACTTTAAATTATCTAATTTTATATATTATGCCATCTTACTAATATTTAGTATGCTAGGTGCGATAATAGGAAGAAACACAAAAGAAGAAACGGACGTTAGTTAACGCCCGTTTTTATATTCATTAATGAATTTTTCTTTATATTCATAAAATTTATCATCTTTAATGGCTTGTCTTATTTCTTCCATTTCTTTTATTAAAAATCTTATATTATGAATGGATAAAAGCCTGCCACCGTTTACTTCTCCAGCGGTAATTAAGTGCCTTACGTATGCTTTAGTAAAATTCTTGCAAGTATAACAATCACAAGAATCTTCAATTGGGGTAAAATCTTCTTTATATTTTAAATTTTTTATGTTTATTCTACCATGTCTTGTAAAACAATTGCCATGTCTTGCTAATCTAGTTGGTAAAACACAATCAAACATATCAATTCCCCTTGATACCCCTTCTAACAAATCAATTGGTTCACCAACACCCATTAAATACCTTGGTTTATCCTTTGGTAGATATTTTGTTGCATAACTAATCATATTATACATGGTATCCTTTGGCTCACCAACACTTGTTCCTCCAATTGAATAACCATCAAAATTCATTTCAACTGTTTTAATTGCGCTTTCTTTCCTTAAATCTTCAAACTCTCCTCCTTGAACAATACCAAATAATGACTGATTAGGATTATTAAAAACATCCTTTCCCCTTTTTGCCCAACGAAGCGTTCTTCTCATTGAATTTTCAATGTACTGTCTTGTTGAAGGATAAGGAGCACATTCATCAAAACTCATAGCAATATCTGAGTCTAATTTATTTTGAATTTCAATAGATTTTTCAGGTGTTAAAAAAAGTTCTTTACCATCAATATGGCTTTTAAACTTAACTCCTTGTTCTGAAATGTCTGATGGTTTTGCTAAAGAAAAAACTTGAAAGCCACCAGAATCAGTTAAAGTAGGCCCATCATAATTCATAAATTTATTTAATCCGCCCGCTTTATTAACAACGTCCTCTCCTGGTCTAAGCCATAAATGATATGTATTAGATAACACAACAGAAGAACCACAAGCTTTTAACTCTTCAGGCATTAATGTTTTAACGTTAGCAAGTGTTCCAACCGGCATAAAAAGTGGCGTTAGAAAAGTTCCATGATTAGTAATAAGCTTTCCTAATCTTACGTTTTCATCACCCTTATTATTTTTTATTAATTCATATTTTATTTTAGTCATAAAACCTCACATTCCTTTCACTTCGTTCAAGGCACACATAGTCATGAAAAAATTGAATAAAATTTATTTTATATTTA
>CANQHF010000007.1 GCA_947623685.1 uncultured Bacilli bacterium
TCAAGTATTTTATATTCTTCTTTTCTGATTTCTCTAATAATAAGATTATTCACAATTTCATCTCGCTTTCAAATACAAATTACTATTTGTTTTTCAATTCTATTATACCATATTTTTTTTGCTATTATATTCATTTTATATATTTCCCCTACTTTTTATACATATTCCCATAAAAGAGTATATTATCCCAATAAAATGGGAAAATATACATGGTGGTGAATAAAATGATAGTTAAAAGATTAAGGTACACAAGAGAAAGTTTGGATCTTAAACAAAAAGATTTAACAAAGTTATTTCAAGTAACAAGTTCAACCATATCAGGATGGGAAACTGGAAAAGATACCATACCATTAAGACAATTAATAAAATATGCTAATAAATTTAATTATAGCTTAGACTATTTATTAGGAATAAAAGACTTTAATGAAAAATATTCGCCATTAAAAATTAATTTAAAGATTATTGGAAAAAATCTAAGAATCACCAGAAAACAGCACTCTAAGACTCAAGAAGAAATCGCCAAAATGATAAATGCTAGTACATCAGGATATTCACATTATGAAAACGGAAGAAATCTAATAACTACTACTTTCTTATTTAATCTTTCTTTGATATACAAGGATTTTTCTGTCGATAAAATTTTAGGAAGGACAAAATAAAAACTACCAATTTTGATAGTTTATAGCTTAATAAAGGAAATAGGTTTTGGTACTGCTAATTTTTACTACATACTACATTACTACTTAATGATACTACTTTTTTGTCTTTAGTTATATTTATTGTGATCCAGACAATAGCAAACGCAAGACAAATGCAAATATATATAAAGGATTGTTAAGTCTATATCTTTTTCCTTAACCATATTATGTATACAAAATGTTTTAATAAAATCTAAACTTATAGGCAATTTTAGTTTTCTATTATTATGACCTGATACTTTCATAATAAGATCATCAGCAACATAATCTGCTTCTTCCATTATTTCTTCAGTATCATCTTCAGTATAGAAATCAATAATTTCATCAATATCAGAATTTACTTTTTTAAATTGTTCTAAATTAAGTTTATAAGATTTTATTTTAGTTAAAGAATCATTTATACATACTTCTAATAACTTATCAAGATCTTTCTTAGATAAATTATTAAATCCTTCTATTATTTTTCTTACATCATATTTGTAAACAATTGATGTTATAGTTTTAAAATTTTTATTAACATTATCTTTTATAATGTCAGCATATTGTTGTAAATTTTTTTCCATAATTATTAGCTCCTATTCCATTCTTATATAAAACCTACTTCCTAGCACATTATATATTATCAATTGGAAATAATCGATTCATTGATGACTAAAGAAGAATTGATTATTTTTTTATGTGCCATATCCATTATAACACATATTTTTTATTTTTGCTCCCTGTGAGTGAGCAGTATAAAATCTATATTTCCTATAAAATATTGTATAGGAGGTATTGCGATGAAAAATGCTTATGAACTTTTTAATTTAATCGGTCAAAATATGAAATCTATAAGAAAAGAAATTATAGGCATGTCCCAAGAAAAACTTGCTGATGATACAGATATGAGTAGAAGTTTTTTCTCACATATCGAGAGTCCTAATGTGGATACTGGCATTTCTCTTGATACCTTATTCTTTCTAGCACAAAAATATAATTTTGATATTAGAAGATTTTTTGACGGTTACGAAAAACTTATGGATAAAAAGGAAGATGAATAATCTAACATTCATCTTCTTTTTTTGTTATTAGTAACTCTCAATTAATCCATTTTATATAATTGGGTAACAAACAGTTTTAATACTTTTAAGTATATTTATTTAATATTATAAATTCTTAATAATTCATCCTAAAAACAACAACAGCATACCACATTCCATTTGTTTCATAGACACTAGCTGCGATTGCTACATTTTGTTCTCTTATAATTGCATTATAGTGGGCATGACTATTCATCCACAATTCAAAAAAGTTTGTGCCTATTCCACCACCACCAATATTTTCACCAAATCCATAAGAAGATCCATCATGAGAAGGATTAGTAACAATCTCTTTTGCTCTACGATCTGCTTCTGCTTGAGCTTCTGAAGTAACAGGTAAAACTGATAATCCTTGCGAACTTCTATAAGCATTTATTTGGGCAACATAAGAATCAGATATATCTTTTCTATACCTTGAAGATGCTGTGTTATTACTACCATTAGAGTTTGAAGAAGAATTTTTATTTTGAATAGAATTAGAGGAAGATGTTTTCTTCTCTGAAGATGATTTTTGAGAAATTGATTTCTGTTCTTCTTGCTTTTTTTCATATTCTATCATGGCAGCACTTTTATATATTTTACCATCCAAATTCTTAGATATTATACCATCTTTTTTTGCTTCTTCTAAATCAACTACTTTGATAGTTAAATCCCTAGTCATTTTATTTTTGCTTTTATCAGATGCAATAACCTTTACCTTATATTCACCAAGCGTTGTAAGATCATATTTTCCATCTATATCAATAGAAACAGTTGTTAAATCAGTAGCTTTAAAAAAAGTATTTATATCCACATCATTAGAATTTTGTTCAAGAGTTATGACATCTTTATAATCTACAAATTCTGGCGAAATTGTATCTTTAACTATTATTTTAAAATTTTCTGAATTTTTCTTATATTTAATAGTTAAATAATATTCACCAATTTCTAAATAATCTGAATCATTGCTAATTAAACTATTATCTTTAATAGTTAATTTGCCAATATCTAATTTATATTCATTTATATTCTTAGTAGAATCAGCATCTTCCATATAACATTTAATATCAGCACAGACTTTCTCACCATACTCAAAAACAAATTCATTACTTTTTAAAATGATTTTATCTTTCTTATTAAAAATTAAAATTACTCCTACTAAAAATATAACTAAAATTAAACTTATAATTAATAAAATTTTATACTTCTTTTTCATAAAACTTAAAAACCTCCAACTTCTTATGTGAGTGTGACATCAGTCACACTTAATACATCTATTATTTTAATTTAAACTGTATTGTAAATTCATATACAAATTCAACCTGATTAGAATAAATAGCTAACTGATAATATGCTGTTGCTTTATAATTTCTTACCATTCGTTCAGTAATATTTAATTTTTCTGCAATTTCCTTATCTGTTAAATTGTAAAAGCATTTCCACTTTAAAAATTCTCCTACAAATTTATTCTTTTTCATTATTTTATAAATATTTCTGATATAGTTTCCAATTTGATCATCATTCCAAGAAATATTCTCAATTAGCTTTGATTCAATGGAATTACCATTTTTAGGATTGCCAGAAAAACAAACTATACTTGCTGAATTGATTTTACTTTTCATTAATTGTCTAATTCTTTTTTCAACAAGTGGTTGATATTGTTCAAAAATGTTTTTTCCATTTTTTACTGTTTTATCTACATCTACTTTTGATATATTACAATCATTAAAAATGATTGCCATTATTCTGTGTCCGTATTATCCTCTTCAAGTGAATTTGTAATTTTTCTTAAATTAGTTGCTTTTTGATGTTCAGCATCATAATCAAAAATTACTTCGTCACCTTCTTCTAATGTTTTATAACCTTTCATTTGAATATCTGAAAAATGAATATATATATCATTTTCTACATCCTTGCTGGAAATAAATCCATAACCTTTTTCACTACTAAACCATTTTACTTTACCTTGCATTTTTTCTCTCCTTTTCTATTCTTATCTATTTCTATACTACCTACTGCTATATCATACAGATTATCAATTCGCTTTGTAAGCAATTTAATAATCCAACTTATTACAACAAATACTACTAATAAATAAAAACTACTCATAAGACTACCTAGCATAATAAAATTGTAAATTAGTAATGCACTTACAGGTAAAAATAACATTCCAACAAGTAATGTTGATTTTACTTTTCTAATTTCATATTTTCTTTTAATCCAATTATATACAACATATATAAGAATCGTTATAAATGTTATTTCATAAGTATTGTAAACAATTGATTTAAAATTAAATAAATGTGATAATTCCATCTGATCAACACAGTTAATCACATTATCAAATAAATGAAATAAACTATTAGTACATAAAACTAAAATATAAAATACAAATCCAATCACAAATACATAGTCAATTATTTTTAATGCTTTAGAAAATTTATGATATGTTTGCATCCTCTTATTATTACCTTCTGAACTCCAATACTTCTCACTACTTCGCAAATCATTATAGAACTGCTTTAACTTTTTAATATTTATTCCTCCTTTAAAATTCCTAATGAAATGGATAAAGCCCTATCAACAAGTTTCATAGTATTGGCATCTAAAGATTTAATATATGAAATTATATTATCTTTTGGAATTGTTAATATACACTCACAAAGAGCCATTTGTCCCCTTCCTGTTAACACATGTACTGGCATATCTCTTCTTTTTACTTTTGATGTTAGTGGTACTACAATTAAATTAGGTGAATTAGCATTACCAATATCATTTTGTACTATCAAACAAGGTCTAATGCCTTTTTGAACATGTGATTCATTTTCCTTTAATTCAAATATATAAACATCACCCTTTTTATAATTTTTCAAATGTAATATCTCCTTACTATGCACTCAATTTCTAAAATGTAATAAGCATTAACAGGATATTTAGTTCGTCGTTTTGGTGGATGGAATTTATTATCTGGTACTATCCTTAATATACAATTATATCCTTTATTTTTTAGGATGTTTATAATTTCTTCCTTCCCTATCTTCTTAACTATATCTCTACCACAGCAACAATTTCCATATAACCTTAGATGTCTGAATATCCATTCTGGAATTTCTGAATCAACTTCAGAAAACTTCATAATGGTTCTCCTTCCACAAAACTACTAAATTTCTATATTGCTTTAATTAAATCAACTGCAAAAGAACTACTTACATCAAAACTTCTAACTTCATCATCACCATCATAGCAATAATAAACTGTATTTCGATCAACTTTCATTATAGTGAGAAAATATTTATGATATTCTGATAAACCATTGAATACAAAATACCTTTCTTTTTCTTTAAAAATGAAATCATCTCCCTTCAGAATATTTTATAATAGCGAAATATTTCACATCATTTTTGTAGACAAGTGTCTACAATTGTTTTAAAAAAATAAGAACCAAACACTAATATAATTCTTTATGTCAAGCGTATCACCACCTCTTTTTTGTAGACAAGTGTCTACAACTTACATTAAAATAATAACCTTTTTTTTCAAAAAAGTCAACATGTATTTTTTTAAATTTTTTCCTTTTTGAAACAAATTGCTGTATAGAAAATCTATACAGCTTAGACTATTTCAGTATTTTAGCGAATTTATGCAGTCGTTTATAATCGAGATCTGCTTTTCAAATTTTTTTTCGTCTTCAACTGAAATAGTGCTAATAGCACCAATGATTTCTAATAATCTTTCTTGTCTTACTTCTAAAGAACTACTAAGTAAGAGATCATTTAAAGTTTTACTGTATTCCTCTCTTAATGTTGATAATTTTACTGCAATATCTTTTACTACATTTAACGGCATATCTTTTCCTTGTTTAAGATATTTTTCTACTACTTCTAAAACTACATCTACTTCCTTAATTAAAATTTTTTCTTCTTTAGTCATTTATATTTTCCTTTCCAATTGGTACTACTTCTTTTGTGATGTCTGATCCTTCATATTTTTTAGACACACCTCTAAAATCCGAATTGTAGATTCGTTATCCAACTGGGTAGATAAAGTTACATTACTAACATTGTTTTTATCTTTTTCAACTAATATCTTTATGCACCTAGCTTCGCTTGAAGACTGCCTTTTATTCAAAATTTCACCTGCCTTCCTTTAGTCAGGATGAAAACATCACCCTAATCAAATTCATATTTTTACCACCTCACAACACAAGTATTATTCTATTGTAATATTTCGCTATTCCTATTTATTTTATCAAATATATTTTTTGGTGTCTACTATTGTCTACAATCATTTTGTAAATTTGTATACAGTAGTAGACTTTTTTTAGAAAAAATAGTAAAATGTTAGTGAAAACAATTTCATTGGAAGGAGAA
Organism: uncultured Bacilli bacterium; assembly: GCA_947623685.1. Lineage (GTDB taxonomy): Bacteria > Bacillota_I > Bacilli_A > RF39 > UBA660 > Aphodocola. Next base: position 6,127 of record CANQHF010000007.1, read on the forward strand.
AAATGATGACTAGAGAACAAGCCATTATTAAAAGCATTGAAGATTATACAAGAAATTCAAGGATGACATATTCAGAATTTGCAAGGAGATGTGATATTAGTAGAGCTTATATTAATAAAATTATTAACGGTGAAAGAGGTCAGAAAATATCATATATATACCTATCAAAAATTGCTAAAGGTATGAATATGGAATTTGAAGAGTATCAAAAATTATTAGAACAATATATAAATGGAGAAATAGTTGAAAACAAAATATCAGAAGATAAAATAATAATAAACGAAATATTAGACATACTACAAACTATTGATGAAAAAGACCTTTTATTGGTACACGCTTTTGTTTCAAAATTGAAAAATTAGTAATTCATTCACAAAATTTTTTTATTTATCGTTCAATATCGTAATCTTCTAAATCTTTTTCCTTAAACCACCCCAAATCCTCATCCCACTCATATTGAGGATTTTTTAATTTATCTATATTATTTAATATTGAATTTTTAAAATAAGCAAATTGATTTAGTATTTCATTTCCATCTTCATCAAGACCTTTAATTTCATCCCACTTTTTGAGAATATAAGAGGTAAACTGACATAAATCCTTATAGTCATAATCTTGCAGTAACTCTTTAAACAGATCATCATATCTATAAATATCTAAATCAGTTATAGATATAAAATCTCTATTAACCAACTCTTTTGTAAGTGGATTTAGCGTTTTATCTAATTTATCTTGTTCTTTAGTATTTATTTTTTTAGTATTTATTTGTGTGTCCTTTTCGGCATCTCCTTTCACGGTATCCCCTTTTTGGGTATCTGGTTCACTTTTCTCTTTTATTTTATCTAACGGAATCTCATAAATAATATAGTTATATTTATATTGACCTCTTTCTCCTCTTGTTTGTTCAACAACTAAATACCCATTATCTTTTAATTCATTTAATATATTTCTTATTGCTTTTTTGCTTTCTTTACTAACACTCACCAAGCCATTTAGAGAATAATCCCATTCTTCAGGCAAACTCAACATAAAAGATAACATACCCTTTGCCTTAAAACTTAAATTTCTATCTCTTAAATGATAGTTACTCATAACTGTATAATTATTTGTTTTTTCAATTTTAAATACTGCCATTTTTAATCACCCTTTCTTTGCACATCAAAAAAAGAGCCATATTGGCTCAAATGTATTTTAAAAACTTAAATCAGCTGCATAATTTTCAAATTTACTTACAATTTCTTTTTCCATCTGAGATGTCACTCTTACATAAATATTATAAGTTGTTTCTATTGTGCTATGACCTAGTCTTTTTGATACAGCTTTTATATCAGCACCAGCTTCAATTAATCTTGTTGCATGAGTATCTCTAAAATCATGAAATCTACAAGGTATACCTAGTTCATAATGAATTACCTTAAATGGATATTTACATGTATCAGTCCCTTCAAAGATTCCATTGTCTTTTAAAAATATGAAATGTACTTCAGGTAAAGCAACAGCAATTTCTGCTATTGCATTAATAATTTTTATTTCTTTCTTTTTTGTATATGGATTTTCAACTTCTTTTGCATAATGTTTCATATAACTTTCGCCATATTGTTTTTTGTATATTTCCTGTTCTTGTTTAAATTCTTTTAGAGAATTTAATAATGTATCACCAATATCTATCGTTCTATAACTACTTGACGTTTTGCAAGTACCAAAATACCACACAGCTGTTGAGTTACCACTAAGATGTCTTTTTTTTGTTCCACCAACTTGATTTTTCTTTACTATGTTACGATCTACTCTTAAAGTCTTTTTTTCAAAATCAATATCTTCCCATGTTAATGCAAAAACTTCAGAAATACGAAGTCCTGTATAATATGCTGTTAAAAATGCCATATAAATACATCTACTATTTTTAAATCTGTCAAATATTATTTTTATTTCTTCTGGTGTAAAAATATGAACAGGATCACTTTCAGGAATATCATATTTTGGTATCTTAACTTTTAATGCTGGATTATATTTAATGAATTCAACAACATCAGTAGCATATCCAAAAGATGTTTTTAAAACCTTTAGTATATTTTTTAAATAATTTTTTGAAAAATTTTTATGCACAAATAAATCATTTATGAATTCTTGAATTGTTGATGAAGTAATACTATTTAACTTATATATACCTAGTTTTGGTTTTATATGCAATCTTATTATTGTACTGTAAGTTTCAATAGTACGATATTTCAAGTTTATTTCACAATATTGTTTCATCCAATAATCCAAATAATCACTATATGAAATTTCTGTTGGAGCAAAACTATGCCCAGTATTCATATATTCACTATATGCTTTAGCTCCTTCTCTTTCGGCTTCTGCCTTTGTAATAAATCCAGATTTTGAAATCCATTTTCTAACTCCATCAATTGATGCTATTTCAAATACATATTGATAAACCTTTCCTCTCTTTTTAATTTGCAATTTTGCCATGATAAACTTCTCCTTTACTAATTCTTGTTAGTAAACGAAAAAATGCCAACATTCAGCGAATGTTGACATATATCATTTTCCTCATAATTTTCCTCATATAATATTGATGTTGAGGAAATTACGAGGTATTTTTCCTCATTTTTTGAGAAAATGAGGTATAAATGAGGAAATTTTTATTATTTTTTACTTGTAAGCAATTTATAATTCCTTATAAACCCTTATAAAACCTACTATTTACCACAGCAATTTTTATACTTCTTGCCTGAGCCACAAGGACATGGATCATTACGCCCTACTTTTTTATTTTTTTTAATGGTTCTATTTTTAGATACCTTTTCTGCTCCTGAATTAGCATTTCCTTTAACTTGCTTTACTTCAAGGTTTTGTCTTATTTCTGCTTTTAAAAGATATAAAGTTATATCTTTATTTATTTTATCTAACATATTATCAAATAACTCGAATCCTTCTCTTATATATGCTTGAAGTGGGTCTTCATTTGCATAGCCTCTTAATGATACTCCTTCTCTTAAATGATCCATTGTATTAATATGTTCCATCCAGTAATTATCAATTACTCTAAGAGAAATTGCTTTTTCAAAATCATTTCTTATCTCAGATGGTAATTCATTTACCTTTTCTTCATATTCTTTTAAAACCTTGCTTTCGATGACATTAATTATTTCTGATATATCTTTATTAAGTATTTCTGACAATTTTAAATTAGTATTCTTAATTAAATTTTCATTTACATATTCAACGATTTCATTACAGTCAGCTTCAGCAATAACACCACGCTCATTAGCATGTCTTCTAACAACTAAATCAATATGATCTTTTATTGTATTTAAAACATACTCATGAACATCTTCGTTATCTAATATATCGTTTCTTTTTGCATACATTATTTCACGATGCTTTCCCATTACATCATCATATTGTAACAAATGCTTACGAGCATCAAAGTTATTACCCTCTACTCTTTTTTGAGCAGTTTCAACCGATCTTGTAATGGTTTTGCTTCGCATATTTCTTTCACTATCTAATCCAGCCATTTCCAAAATCGTCTTAAATCTATCAGTTCCAAATCTTACCATTAAATCATCTTCAAATGATACAAAGAATTGGCTAAAACCTGGGTCTCCTTGACGACCAGAACGACCTCTTAACTGATTATCAATACGTCTTGATTCATGTCTTTCAGTACCTATAACACATAAACCACCTAATTCTTTTACACCTTCTCCTAATTTAATATCCGTTCCACGGCCAGCCATGTTTGTTGCAATCGTAACAGCATTTTTTTCTCCTGCTTTAGCGATTATTTCAGCTTCTCTTGCATGGTTTTTAGCATTTAATATTTCATGTTTTATATGCTCTTTTTTTAACATTCCACTGATTAATTCACTTGTTTCTATTGCAATTGTACCAACTAATACAGGTTGCCCTTTTTCATGTCTTTTTTTAATCTCCGCAACAATAGCCTTATACTTTTCTTCCTTGCTAGAGTATATTAAATCTGCTGCATCTTCTCTTATTACTGGCAAATTAGTCGGAATTTCAATAACAAACATATTATATATATTTCTAAATTCTTCTTCTTCAGTTTTTGCAGTACCGGTCATACCAGATAACTTCTCATACATTCTAAAGTAATTTTGGAAAGTTATGGTTGCAAGCGTTTTTGTTTCTTCCTGAATTTGGACATTTTCTTTAGCTTCGATTGCTTGATGAAGTCCATCAGAAAAAGCTCTACCCGGCATAAGTCTTCCAGTAAATTGGTCAACTATTATAATTTTTCCGTCCTGAACAACATAATCAACATCATTATGCATTGTATAATTTGCCTTTAAAGCTTGATTAATATGATGAACTAAAGCTGAATGTTCAATATCATAAAGATTATTAATTCTAAAGTATTTTTCTGCCTTTAATGTTCCTTGATCAGTTAGCGTTATATCTTTTGTTTTTTCATCAATCGTGTAATCTTCATTTTCACGTAAAGTTTTAACGTATCTATCTGAATCCTTATAAAGATTTGCAGACTTCATAACACCACCTGAAATAATTAATGGTGTTCTTGCCTCATCAATTAAAACGGAATCTACTTCGTCGATTATTGCAAAATGAAGTGGTCTTTGCACCCTATCATTAGCATTTACAACCATATTATCTCTTAAATAATCGAATCCTAATTCATTGTTAGTAGAATATAAAATATCAGAGTTATATGCTTCCTTTTTTTCTTTTGGTGACATTTCTCTTAAATTTACCGCAACACTTAATCCTAAAAAATTATATATTTGTCCCATCCAATTAGCATCACGGGTTGCTAAATATTCATTAACGGTTACAACATGTACCCCTTTGCCTGTTAAAGCATTTAAATAGGCAGGCATAACGCAGGTTAATGTTTTACCTTCACCGGTTTTCATTTCCGCTATATTACCAAAATGAATTGCCAAAGCACCTAACACCTGTGTATAAAATGGCTTTTCTTTAATTACCCTATAAGATGCTTCTCTAACTAATGCAAAAGCATCTGGAATAATATCTTCTAGAGTTTCATTTCCTTCTAATCTTTTTCTTAATTTTTCAGTACAACCTTTCAATTGTTTATCAGTCATTTTTTTATATTTATCATCAAGTTCAAAAACTTTATCAGCAATTAACTTAAATCTATCTAATTCTTTATATTGATGATCAAACATTTTCTTAAAAATCCCTAACATATAATAAATCATCTCCTTAAAAAATATTGTAACAAAAAAAAGAAAATAATTAAAGCTATATTAATTACTTTCTCTTATATTTATTACTATTTAGTTTCTATAATTCCGTAATTTCCATCTTTTCTTAAATATAAAACGCAAATTGAATCAGTATCTATATTATTAAACACAAAAAACGTATGACCTAACATCTCCATTTGAAGAATAGCTTCTTCTTCATCCATCGGTTTAATATCAATTTTTTTTCTTTTTAAAATTTTTGAATCATCATCTTCAAAGTTATCCTCTAAATCGGCTTCAAAATTTTGAATTACATTTCGTTTAATTTTAGAATTGATTTTAGTTTTATTTTTTCTAATTTGTCTTTCTAATTTATCTACCGTAAGATCAATTGCGGCATATAAATCAGAATGTGACTCTTCACTTCTTAAAGTATAATGCAATGCTGGCACTGTTATTTCAATTTTTTGTTCTTTTCCGCGAACCTTAATTACCACGTTAGCATTAATACTTTGAGCATCTTCGAAATACTTATCAAGCTTTCCTATTTTTTCTTCGATGTATGAACGTATCGCTGGAGTTACATCGATTTTTTCACCACGTATGTTGTATTTCATTTTATCAATCCTCCTATAAACTAATTATACCATAATAAGAAAACAAATGCTACTCATGAACAGTAGCATTTGATACTTCTTTAACATTGATAGCTTGTAAACCCTTTTCCGTTTCTAATAATTCATATTCAACTATTTGACCTTCCGAAAGACTTTTGAAACCATCTTGTTTGATTGCGGTATAATGGACGAATATATCTTCATCGTTTTTACCTTCGATAAAGCCATAACCTTTTTCGTTATTAAACCACTTTATCTTACCCAAACGCGTCATATGTACACCTCACTTCCCTTATTGCTTACACTTCTAATATAAACCATGTAAGCACATATTTTCAACATCAACCGTTCATCAAATTTCGACAAAATTCGCGGCGAGCTATTTTATGATACTAAAATATATTAGAAATTTCTCATTTTAATGTTGAAACGCCCATTTTTATATATGAAATGACAATTTTATATATAAAGATTATATTTAAATTATTTTTATATGATTTTTTTAGTATTTTAAGAGTGTTTTGCTTTTTATTATATTAAATGTTGTAAAATGATACCGAAAGATTAGATAACGAGGTGCAGTATGAAAAAACGTTTTCTAAATTCTATTAAAAATTCAATAAAAAAACAATATCCAAACTATAGCGAAGATAAAATTGATGAAATAATGTATGGCGTAGAAGGAATATACTTAACAATAACAAAAACGATAATAATATTCCTAATAGCATTAATATTAGGTGTGTGCAAAGAATTATTGTGTCTACTTATAGCATTTAATTTCATTAGATTATTTGCTTTTGGAATGCACGCTAATAAAAGTATAATTTGTCTTATTTTTTCATCAGTTCTGTTTATTGGGGGAGCATTTTTATGTAAATACATTTTAATTAGCAAACAGATTTTATATGTTTTATATTTAATAGCATTAACAATAATTATTATATTTTCTCCAGCTGATACAGTTAAAAGACCTTTAATAAAAAAGAAAAAAAGAATTAGATTTAAAATTCTTTCAATAATAACAGTATTAATTTATTTTATATTATCTTTATTTATTAAAAACACCTTAATAATTAATAGTTTAATAATAGGTCTTATTATAGAATGTATTTTAATATTACCACTTACTTATAAAATATTTAAAATGCCTTATAAAAACTACGTTAATTATGGTTTAAACGTTTCAAATTAGGCGTTTAGATAATTTAAGATAAGGAGGTAAAAAATGAAAGCAGTACTAATTTCTATCGTTACGGCATTAGGCGCTTTGGTTGCAGCAACTGCAACTAGCGGATGTTTTGTAGTTTGGATTGATGAACCAACAATGCCTAAATCAATGTTAGAAAAATAAAGAAAAAGTTTAATTACTTTTTCTTTTTTGTTTTTCCTTCTATAAATAAACTTGTTGTATAATAATCATCATTTACTTCACTTTTAACATCCAAACAATTATTTTCTTTTATTATGTCATTAACTAATCTTAATCCATAACCGTGATTTCTACCTTTAGTTGTATAACCCGTTCCTATTTTAGAAACATCAATTTTGCCTTTATAAGTATTAGATATATTAAATATTACTTTAGATGATTCTTTTATAACTGAAATAACAGCTTTTTTATTTTCTGCATTTTTACTTGCATCAATTGCATTATCAAGTAATACTCCTAATATTTTAGTAATGTTTTTATAAATAACCGTATCTAAAGATTTTAATTTTGTTTTTACACCATATTCAACATTTATCTCATACTTAATGTTTTCGTCTTCCATAATTGATAATTTATAATACAACAATCCTTTTATACCACCATCTGGAAAATTATTAAGTTGACTTATCAAATAACTACTATGTGTTTTTTTAGTATCATCTACGATTGAATCTAAATATTCTATAAGTTTAGGAGATTTCATTTGAGCATAACCACGAATAACCATTAACTGGTTTCTAAACTCATGATTTGCCTTTCCTTGGTCAGTAATAATTTTCTCATACTTAGTAACATAATTTAACATTTGTTTATTTTGTTCATTTAATTGGTCATATTTAGATTCGTTTTTTATTATAATTGTTAATATAACAACCATAGAAACTATAAAAAGAATATTAATATAATAATTAGATTTTAAAATGAATTCTAATCCATTTTTTGATACTACCAAATATAAAACGCATAAAAATATATATAAATATTTTATTAAATTTTTATTTTTATTAAAAATATTATTTACTTTATAAACTATTTTAACAAAAACAGGAATATGAATTATAAATATAGATAGAGCTGCAATAAAAATATTCGTTAAAAAATTATATGTATAATTATTAACTATATCTTTAGAATTTATGCCAAATAAAACAAGTAATAACGAAACTAAAATTTCTGAAATAGACATTATAATTTCTGTATTAAAAGAGTACAAAATTACATTTTTACTTTTGACATTTAATATAAAAAACATAGCAAAAGCAATAACTATAACAAATAAAATAAATCTCAGTTGATTAGGAATTAAAAAGCAACTTATGAGACAATAAATCCATATTATTATGAAAAATAAAAATATTTGAGATTTTTTATAATCTTTTAATTGCTTAACTACAATTGATGTTACTGCAAATGATTGCGTTAATAAAGCAATTATAACTAAAATAATATTTTCTACACTCATAACAACTCCCTCAATTTCTTTTTATAACTTTTTGATAAATAATCAATACTTTTATCACAATTAAAATAGATTATACTATTTTTAAAATCAACGCTTTCTATTTTATTAATATTAACATAACAAGATCTATGAGTCTGTTTAAATCTAGAATCTAATTTACCTACAATGCTTAACAGAGTTTCGTTTACTGGATATTTGTTTCTTTCTGTTACAATCGTTGTTTTATCAATCGTACTATCCTTATATACATAAAGTATATTATCTAAACTTACGTGGTGAAGTTCTTTATTACATTTAAAACTTATTATTTTTTTAATATTTATTTTATCTATTACCATTTTTATTGTATCAGATAATCTTTTTTCATAATTATCAAACTTTGAAATAAAATCAAAGATCAAAAGTTTTTGTTTTAAAACGTTAAGTTCTAATTCATCATGTGATGTTAAAATAATTATAATACTATCCCAATCTACTTTTCTTATTTCTCTTGCTATATCTATACCCGTTTTATTTGGAAGTTCTAAATCTAAAATATAAATTTTAATATCTAAAGGAGCATTAATTATATTTTTTAATTTAACACTATATTTATCAAAAGAATTGATGTTATAACTAAAATCATATGGCATAGCCACTTTTTTAATGATGGTCTCATTTAAATCTGTGACATACTTATTATCATCACAAAGTATAAAATTTATCATATAACATCACCGATTATAATTATAACACAACTTTAAATTAAAAGAATAAAAGAATTCATAATGTTATATGAACTCTTTTAGCTTAAACTTTCTAATATTATTCCTGTACCTTCTGCCACACAAGTTAATGGGCTTTCTGCAACTTTAGTTGGTACTTTTATTTCTTTTTCAATTAATTTATCTAAACCATCAAGTAAGGCTCCTCCACCAGTTAAAACAATACCTTTATCAATTATGTCAGCTGAAATTTCTGGTTCTATTTTTTCTAAAACCATCTTTGCTCCATGAATAATCATATCTACGCTATCTTTTATTGCTTCTTTAACTTCACTTGATGATATTGTTATGGTTTTAGGAAGTCCTGATAATAAGTCTCTTCCTCTTACTTTCATGGTTTTATCTTTTGCTTGATCAAGAACTGTTCCTATTTTTATTTTTACTTGTTCTGCGGTTACTTCTCCTATTAAAAGTTTATATTTTTTCTTGATGTATTTTATAATATCAATATCAAATGTATTTCCTGCAACCTTAATAGATTCACTATAAACAATACCATTTAAGCTTAAAACCGCAATATCAGTTGTTCCGCCACCAATATCTATTACCATACTGCCACTTGGATTACCAATTTCAAGACCAGCTCCAACAGCAGCTACTTTTGGTTCTTCTTCTACGTAAACCTTTTTAGCACCAGTTCTTTCCGCTACTTCTCTTATTGCATTTTTTTCAACTTGGGTTATGTTTGATGGACAACAAATTAATATTCTAGGCCTAGAAAAAATAGTTTTACCCTTTATTTTTTTAATAAAATAATCTAGCATTATTTCGGTTTTATCAAAATCCGCAATCACACCATCTTTTAAAGGCTTTATTGCAATAACACTATCTGGGGTTCTACCTAGCATTTCATGTGCTTTTTGTCCAATTGCTAAAACTTTTCCACTTTCTTTATCCATAGCAATAACACTTGGTTCTGAAAGGACTATTCCTTCTCCTTTTACATATATAAGTATGTTAGCTGTTCCTAAATCAATTCCAATGTCTTTATTTTTCATATTATCCTTTTTAAATATTTTAATTTAGTTGATGTACCGCCACGTAAATGTTTTATGCATGAATGATAATTAAGTATTTTCATTACTTTATCATATAATTCTAAATCTATTTTTTTTAATCTTTTACTTAAATCATCATGAACGGTACTTTTACTAACATTAAAGTATTTTGAAATTTCTCTTATTGTTTGATTAGTAATAATTATATAATTTGCTTCGTTTATAACCCTTGCTTTAATGTTGTTAGGCAAGAAATTCATCTCCTTTATAAATTATATAATCTTATTTATTATTTATTAATTATTTGCTAAATCTTTAACTGATTTATCATAAAATTTTTCTGGATTGATTACTGAACCATTCTTATACATTTCAAAGTGTAAGCCATTTTTTACTTCATTATTTAAAGTACAACTACCACTTTTTCCAATTATTTGTCCTTGTGTTATAGTATCACCTTTTTTAACAGCAACTTCTCCTAATGATTGGTATAATACTATTAATTCAGTTGAATTTCTTATTTCTACTGTTTTACCTAGTAAAGTGTCTTCACTTACGTTTGTAACCGTACCTGATAAAGCTGCGGTAACATCAAAGGAATCATCTGATTTATAATCAACTCCTGAGTTTTGCATATAAATTCCTTCATGATAAATTATTGATTTTTGTTGTTCTTCTTCACTAGCATCTTTTTCATAGAAACTCTTATATACAACTACGTTATTACTAGTATAAGGTCTTATTATTTTTTCATCTTGATTAACAACTGGGTAATAACTATCAAAAATATAGTCATTAACATAAGTAAAGTCATCACTTTGCTTTAAAACACTTTCAGTTTGATTATTTACTAAAGCACCAATACCTATGGCACATACTAATAATATAACTACTAATGCAATTTGTTTTACAAATGGTTTTAATTTTCTTTTTTTCATTATTATCACCTCTCATTTAAAGTTTTTACAAAATGAGAGAAAATATACATTAATTTATTTTTTTTATTTCACAATTTTTATAATAATGATTTAATATATCTTTATAATTATATCCTTGTTTTGCCATTCCATTTGATCCATACTGACTCATTCCAACTCCGTGACCATAACCATTTACATTAAAAATTACTTTATCAGAAGATACGTTTATCGTAAAACTGGTGGATTTTAAATTAAAGATGCTTCTTATTTTACTTGATTCAAAACTTTTGCCATTAATAACCAAACTTTTTACTCTACCTGTATTTGTTTTTTTTATGTCGCTTATGTTTATATCTTTTGAATCTGAAATGCCTAAATTAAATAAAAATTCGCTTTTTGATACTTCTTTACTACTTGAAAAAACTGGAGATTCTTCTTTATCCCAATTAGATTCAACACTAACTAAATAAGGTAAATTATTTTTAAAAACATCTCCACTATTTTCAGTATATCCATTACTTGTTGAAAAAAACATAGCATCTATTAATTCATTGTTATATAAAATTACTTCAGATTTTGTTTCATTTACCGCTTGTTTTATTTTATTTAGATATTCATCATATTTATTATTCCATTTTTCCTTCATTTGATCATAGTCAATATATACCTGGTTACTTGTTCCATCTAAAATATCATAATCGTTTTTTGTGTTTTGAGCTTTTTTTAAAACATATGTTCTTGATGCAACGGCTTGTGCTTTTAATGCTTCAATATTAAATGAAGCAGGCATTTCGCCCGCTACTACACCAATTACGTATTCTTCTATTGGAATGTTTTTTATTTCGCCATTTGTTCTTTTTACCTTAATGGTTTTGTTACTAATGCTACCATACTTAATTTTATATAATATTTTTTCTTTATTAGTTAATCCAACAATTAACAAAGGAATTATTATAATAAGAAAAGTAAACCGAAGTATTTTTTTCATAAGCTCTCCTATAATAGACTAATCGTACTATATATATCAATGAAAAAATTAACCAATAAATATGATAAACATAATGATAATGCTAAATATAAACAATGAATTTGCATAATACTGTTTTTTTTAAATATTTTATCTAAATTAGTTGAGGTTATTATCCATATGCTAAAAGGAATAAACAAACAGTATAAAATCAATTTAATATTCATTAGTTTCCTCGTATTTTTCTACTTGGTCTATTCTTATTTTATAACAAGGATCTAAGAGAAATGTCGAATTAATAAAAATATCTATCATTTCTTTTATTTCTTGTGCGGTATGAGACTGGGCACCAAAGGCCAAAACATTAGCATCATTATGTTCCTTTGCGGATTTTGCCTCATCTTTATTATCTATTTTTGCACATCTTATCTTCTTTACCTTGTTACACGCAATTGAAACACCAATTCCGGTTCCACACATTACAATACCTAAATCCACTTCTTTATTTTTAACTGCTATTGCAAGTGTTATTGCATATTTTGGATAATCAATTCTATCAGTTGAAAAGCACCCATAATCAATTAGTTCATAATCATCTAATAATGATTTTAACTCTTCTTTTACTTTATAAGCCCTGTGATCACATGCAATTCCTATTTTCATAATCGTACCTCCATAATTTTATTATAACAAAAAAAGGTTATGATAATAACCTTATTTATCTAACTTTACTATTAGTTGATAAAATTTATCAAAATCAAATTCTTGAAGTTCAACATTTATTCCTTTTTCTTTCAATTTATTTATTAACTCTTTTATTTGTTCAAGACCTTTCGTAGCTGATAAATCACTTTCATTATCTTCAGATTTGCTTTCGTCTTCAGACTCTAAGTCCATTATCTCAAGAAGATCAGGCTCTTCATAACTTTCATCTAATCCTAAACTTGATAAATCTTGATTTTCTTCTTCATTTAGATCGTCATCTTGAATTATTTTATAGTCCTTTTCATCAGGAGCTTTATCATCTACTTTTTCATTATTTTGTTCATTTTCTTCTAGTTCTTTTGGTAAAATTGTTGTTTTTTCTGTTTTCTCTTTATTATCATCTGTTTTAAATAATATATCATCATTTATATTAGCATCTTTTTCTTCTTCGGTTGAAACTACATTTTCTTCATTTTCAACAATATTATCATTTTTAAAATCTTGTGATGATAAAACACCTACTTCATTTATATTATTTATACTATTTATATTTGTACTTTCATCTGTTTTATAATCATAAGAGATATTATCATTTATCAAGTTATTGTTTAAGTTCAAAGCATTTGTATCATTTGGAACCAAATTATTTGTATTTAAGGCATTTATATCATTTGGAACCAAATTATTCGAATTCAAAGTATTTATATCACTTGCAACCGGATTGTTTAAAATATTATAATCACCTGCTTCATATGCATCCAAAGGGTCTTGCTTTGGGGGATTTACGGTTTCTGGCATTAAGTTAATAGGTCCTAAAACATCTAGTGATGGTCCACTTGTTATAGTTGCATCACTTAAATTTTTAATATCATCTAACTTTGGTGGGGTATCTATTTCAACCGATGGTGCAGATGAATAAAAATTATAATTATTACTCATGCTAGGATTAAATAATGGTTGATTTTGATTGGTACCATTAATATTATTTTGAGAATTTAAAACATTTTTATTATCAAAAAGTGGTGCAGTATTATTATCACCATTATTCATATTATTATCAAACATACTTACCATCCCCTATCTTTAATAAAATAATACAATAAAAAAAGCCTTATTACAATGGCTTTTTTTTAATTTCACTAAATTTACGTGGGTATTTAACATTTGTGTTAACAATTTTTTCAATTTTTATTAAAGTCCTATTTAAATTATCATCTAATAAGGTAAAACTATTTATATCAACTATTTTTGCTCCTAATTTATTTATTGCGTTTAATGATAAGTTTATCTCATCTTTTGCATCAGCTTTCATTGCAATAAAAAAACCACCTTTTTTTACCATTGGAATGGTAATTTCAGATAACATAGGAAGGTTTGCAACCGCTCTTGATGTTACCACATCAAAGCTTTCTCTATTACTTAAAGCATAATCTTCCGCTCTTTGATTTATAACTTTCACATCTTTTAAATTAAGTTTTTTTATTACTTCATTTAAAAATATAATTCTTTTATTTAATGAATCAACTAAAGTTACTTTTAGATTTGGGAAAACTATTTTTAGTACAAGTCCAGGAAAACCAGCGCCGGTTCCAACATCAAGTAACGTTTGATTATCTAATTTTATAACTTTAGCAAGGGTTAAACTATCATAAAAATGCTTTAAATAAACTTCATTATAATCGGTTATCCTAGTTAGATTAGTGTGTTTATTATAATTAATTAACATCTCATAATAAGTATCAAGCATTTTTAGTTGTTCATCGGTTATGAAAATATCTAATTTTTCTAGTGCTTTAATAAATTCTTCCTTATTCATTATAAAACCTCTTTAAATATACCATTAAAATTGCTATGTCTGATGGATTAACGCCACTTATACGTGTTGCTTGATCAATTGTTCTTGGCCTTATTTTTTCTAGTTTTTGTCTTGCTTCCGTTGCCAAATTTTCAACTTTTGAATAGTTAATGTCTTCTGGTATTTGTTTTTTTCCCAATCTTATCATTTTTTCTGCTTCTTTTTTAGCTTTTATTATATAACCTTCATATTTATGGTTAATTTCAACTTGCTCTAACGCTTCTTTTGAATATTCTTTTTCAAGTTTATCTTTGTAATCCATTATTTTTACTTCTGGTCTTTTTAAATATTCTGATAAATTACTTTTTTCTTGCGGAAAAGTAATCTTTTTTATTTGATTTTCTATTTCATTTATCTCTTTTATTTTTAATTGTAATTTATCATATCTTTCCTTTGGAAGAAGTCCTATTTCATATGCTTTTTTACTTAATCTTAAATCAGCGTTATCACTTCTTAAAAGAAGCCTAAACTCTGCTCTTGAGGTTAATAATCTATAAGGTTCTATTGTGCCTTTTGTTACTAAATCATCAATTAAAACACCAATATAAGCATCACTTCTTGATAAAATTAAAGGTTCTTTATTATCCAATTTTAAACTAGCATTAATTCCGGCAATTATTCCTTGACCTGCGGCTTCTTCATATCCTGATGTACCATTTATTTGACCAGCGGTAAATAGGTTTTCGATTATTTTAGTTTCAAGGGATGGTTTAAGTTGCAACGGATCAATTGCATCGTATTCTATTGCATATGCATATCTTAATATTTTGGCATTTTCAAGGCCCATTAAAGAATGTACCATATCTTCTTGTACATCATGTGGCATTGAGGTTGAAAAACCTTGTAAATATATATCATCATAATACATACTTTCTGGTTCTAAAAATAATTGATGTCTTTTTTTATCTTTAAATCTTACAACTTTATCTTCAATGGAAGGACAATATCTAGGACCTGTTCCTAAATGTTCATAAAAACCACCATACATAGCTGATTTATTCAAATTATCCATTATGATTTTATGAGTATTTTCATTTGTATAAGTTAAATAACAAGGCACTTGGTTTTTATAATCGTAATATGCTATGTTATCAAAACTAAATGTTAATTCTTCGTTATCTCCATCTTCTTTTTTCAATTTTGAAAAATCAATTGATGATCTTTCTATTCTAGGTGGTGTACCGGTTTTTAACCTAAGTAATTTAAAACCTAATTTAGCTAAATTATCACTTAAAAAGTTTGCCCTTTTTTCACCATGTGGACCTTCTGGTGTTCTTTTATCTCCTACTAATATATCCGCTTTTAAATAGGTGCCGGTTGTTAATATACAAGCATCACAATAAATTGTTTTATCATCTTCTGTTGTTATTCCTTTTATTTTTTTATTTTCAACGATTAAATCCTTAACAATTGACTCCATTATTGTTAAATTTTTAGTGTGTTTTAAAGTATTTAGCATTTCTTTTTTATATGTTACCTTATCGGCTTGGCTTCTTAAACTTCTTACTGCTGGGCCTTTTGATGAATTAAGCATTTTAATTTGAAGAAGAGTTTTATCGGCATTACGCCCCATTTCTCCACCCAAAGCATCAATTTCTCTTACTACGATCCCTTTAGCAGAACCACCAATTGATGGATTGCATGGCATATCTGCCACATTATTTATGTTAATTGTTATAAGTAAGGTTTCTTTACCCAATCTAGCACTTGCAAGTGCTGCTTCACATCCTGCATGGCCTGCCCCAACAACTATAACGTCATATTTCATAAACACACCTTCATTTCTTTTGGTATTATACAACAATATTAAAAAAAAGTTAATTACTTAACTTTTAATGTTTTTTTAATTTTATTATTTACCCAAACAAAACCTACTAAATAAATTATCAACAAGTTCTTCTGTGTAATTAGCACCTATTATATCACCTAAACGCTCCCAAGCAAGTTTTAAATCTATTTCTATCATATCTATTTCTTTGTTTTCTAAAGTACCAGTTAATGCATCATTTAATGATTCGAAAGCAGATTTAAGTAATGCGATTTGTCTTGTATTTGTAAAAATAGTAGCATTTGCATTTAAAATTTCTTTAACATTAAATATTTCTTTTATTTTTTCTTTTACATCATCTACTCCAACAGCAGTTTTAGCACTTATTTTAATTACGTCATACGAATATTTATTTTTATTTTCTAAATCTGTTTTATTCATTATAACGATTCTTTTTTTATTCTTTGTTTTATCTAGTAAAAATTTATCTTCTTCTGATAACTCATCTGATGCATCTAATACTAATAATATGAGTTCAGCTTCATTAATTAAGTTAATACTTTTTTCAATTCCTATTTTTTCAATAACGTCTTTTGATTTTCTTACTCCAGCGGTATCTATTAAATTTAATTTTATACCACCTACGATTATGCTACCTTCAACAATATCTCTTGTGGTTCCTTTAATGTCCGTTACTATTGCTTTTTCTTCTTCTAATAAAGCGTTTAATAAACTTGATTTACCTACGTTTGGTTTTCCCAAAATAACGGTTTTAATACCTTCTTTTATTATCTTTCCATCCTCTGATAATTTAATTATTTTGCTTAGTTCTTGCTTCATTTTTGATACTTCTTTTTTTATTTTATCAATGGTAACTTGTTCTATGTCTTCATATTCTGGATAATCTATGTTTACTTCTATGTTTGAAATTAAAGCAATTATCCTATCTCTTAAATCAGTAATTAAAGTTGATACTTTACCAGATAATTCATTTATCGCTAGTTTTCTATTAAATTCAGTTTCTGATTTAATTAAATCCATTACCCCTTCAGCTTCTGTTAAATCAATTCTTCCGTTTAAAAACGCTCTTTTAGTAAATTCACCAGGTTCTGCTAATCTACAACCTTTCGTTAATAATATTTCCATTATTTTATTCACAACCGCAACTGAACCATGAGTATTTATTTCTATTACATCTTCTTTAGTATAAGTTTTAGGAGCTTTCATTATTGAAAGTAAAACTTCATCTATTACTTCATCTTTATAAGCAATATGACCATAATTTATGGTATGAGACCTTACTTTGGTTAAATCCTTTTCCTTAAATAAAGGATTAACTATATTTATTGCATCATCTCCTGATATCCTAATAATAGATATTGCACCTTCTAATAAAGCCGTTGATATTGCAACTATTGTATCATTCATGATGATCAGCTCCTTTGTTTAAAGTATTATAACACACAAATATACATAAAAAAAGAGAAATATTTCTATTTCTCGGTTGGTTTAATTACAACACATCTATTTGGTTCTTCACCTTCACTAATTGTTGTTACTCCTTTAAAATCAGTTAATTTATTATGAACTAATCTTCTTTCGTAAGAATTCATTTTATCCATTTTAACTTCAATACCAGTTTTTACAACTTCTTTTGCTAATTTAATAGCTAACTTTTCGATGTTTCTTGCTTGTTTTTCTTTATAATCATTAGCATCCAAAATAACGTTAACTCTTACATTTATATTGCTTTGAATTGATTGCCTTAATAAATCTTGTAGTGAAGACATAGTTCTACCGTTTTTTCCAATTAAAATAGAACTATTATCAGAAATCATATTAACCTTTATATAATTTTCATTTTTTTGAGTTTCTAATTCTACTTTTATCCCCATTAATTCGGTTATTTCTTTTAAGTAAGATTTAATATATTCGATTACTTCTTCTTTTAAAATTATGTTCACCAAATATTTTTTTGACTTAAATAATCCCCCAGAAGTTTCTTCTTTTATATCATAATAAACTTCATTAGTTGATGCATTTAAATCTCCTAAAGCTTTTGATAATACCTCATCTTTATTCTTACCTTCATACTTATGACTTTCTAACTTTTGCATGATTACCACACCTCATTACCAATAAATTTTGAATAACCGTAAATAAACTTGATGTTATCCAATATAATCCAATTGCCGTTGACAATTGAAATGAACTTATCGTTATTATTACCACCATCACGTTCATCATCATTTTTGTTGATGATGCTGCTGGATTTGAATCATCAGTTGCCTGAGTTCCATTAAGTTTTAATGAGAAGAATGTTACTATAAAGACGATAATTGGTATTATTATGTACCAATAATTCCCATTTGCAATGGCAAACCATGGAGTTGTTCCAAGCTGTAAACCTAAAAATCTACCTTCAAATATTGCGGGAGTTCTGTTTATTGCTTCTAAAAATGCGATAAACAAAGGAAGCTGAATTATAGCAACCAAACAACCAGAAAATAATGAAATATTATATTTTTTATATATTGCCATCATTTCTTGAGATTTTTGCATCATTGCTTGTTGATTATCCGTTTTATTTGCATATTTCTTTTCTAATTTTTGAAGTTCTGGTTGAGCTTGTTTTAAATTTTCAGATTGCATAGCACTTTTTTTAGTTACAGGGTATAAAACTAATCTTATAAATAGCCCTGCTAAAATAACTGCTAAACCAAAGTTTTTAACAAGATATCCCAATTTTAATATTATCCATGCAAGTGGTTTAATAAATATATTATCCCATAATCCTTCACTTGATTTAATTTTTGGAACAAAATCTGAACAAGTAGTTAACTTACTAGTTTTAACACCATTCTTATTATATATATCTATTAAATCTTTATCCTTTGGCCTACAAAGAATGTTTTTGGTTAAAGCTTGCCCTGTTGCGTTTTCACCTTTTTCGTATCTAACTACTTCTTTTGTTTTTTTACCCTTATCATTTGTTTTTTCTACTACTAGTTGTTTAGTACAACCAGAAAGTAAGAAAACTAATAAAAAAACTACTAATATTTTACTTATCTTTTTTAGCTTTTTCATATATTGTAGTCTCCTATTCATTTATATTTTTTAATATTTCTATTAAATCTTCATTTAATTCACAATATTTAGCATCCAAAGCGTTTTGCTTTAATACAATTATATAATCTTTATTTGGAAAAAGCAACTTAGATTTATCAATAATATCTTTAACTCTTCTTTTAATTTTGTTTCTTACATTTGCTTTTCCTATTTTTTTTGATACGCAGATTCCAAATCTGTAATTATCTAAATTGTTATCCTTAATATATATATAGGCGTATTTACAAGATTTTTTTTTGCCTAACTTAAAAGCTTTATCAAAATCTTTTTTTTCTTTAACAATATGTCTTTTTTTCATATAAACCACCTCTATATCAAAAAACCACTTAACTTATTAAGTGGAATTATGCAGATAATTTCTTACGTCCCTTTTTTCTTCTTAAATTAATTATACCAGTTGCTGCTAACTTTCTTGCAAAAAAACCATGTTTTTTCTTTTTCTTATGATTATTTGGTTGAAAAGTTCTTTTCATTTTATACACCTCCAGCCTTTTTCTCTTTTTTTAAACATGTTTATTATAAGTTTTATTTAAATCATTGTCAACCTTTATTTTTATAGGTTTTATTTTAAACAAAGTTTTCCACAGGATTTTTGACGTTAATTCTTTATATCAATTTAATTTTTATTTTATTAACAACTTGTGGAAAACTTTTAAATGTTTATTATTCTTTTGTGAATAAATAAATTTGTGGAAAAGTGGATTTCCTTATTTTTAAACAAATATTGCTAAAATGCTTGTGGAAAAGTATTGTGGATAAAATATTTTTTATCATATTCATTGTTTTTCCACAGGATTTTTGTTAAAATAAAGTAAATTACTCGTTTCATAGGGGGAAAGGAGGTTGTCATGAACATAGATAATTTATGGGATAATTTTCTTGCTAAAATTAAAACAAAAATATCTTCCTTATCTTATAATACGTGGTTTAAAAATACCAAACTTTTATCACTTGATAATAATGTTGCTAAAATATTAGTAGATTCTCCTTTACAAAAGAAGAGTTTACAAGAAACATGGTATCAAACGATATCAGAAGTATTTGATGAAATAACTAATACAAGCTTTGATTTAGAATTTATTTTTGAAGATGAAGTTAAAGAAAATATGAATATTTCGGTTGAAAATATCGGAGTGCCTTTAAACACACCAGAAAAATCAAACTTAAACGCAAAATATAAATTTGATTCTTTCATTGTTGGTGAAAGTAACAAGTTTGCATACATGGCTGCGGTTTCGGTTGCGGAAAATCCAGGTAAAACCTATAATCCTTTGTTTTTATATGGAAATAGTGGTCTTGGTAAAACTCATTTAATGCATGCAATTGGTAATTTCATAATTGAAAATTCTAATAAGAAAGTATTATATGTTACAAGTGAGCAATTTATCACTGATTTTCTTAACATCAACAAAAAAGATGAAGATGGTACCAACTTTAGCCATATTGATAGTTTTAAAAACAAATATCGTGGGGTAGATGTATTAATCATTGATGACATACAATTTTTAGGTGGTGCAACTCAAACCCAACAAGAATTTTTCAACACCTTTAATACTTTATATGATGACAATAAGCAAATTATTATTTCATCAGATCGTTCACCAGATGATTTAAAAAAGTTAGAAGATAGGTTAAGAACTCGTTTTAACTGGGGATTAAGTGTTAATATTTATCCACCAGAATATGAAATGAGAGTAAAAATTTTAAAAAAGAAAATAATCGGTCAAAACATGCAAGGTACCATTAGTGATGACGTAATTGATTACATTGCTAATAACTGCGATTCTGACGTAAGACAACTAGAAGGAGCATTAACTAGAGTAATTGCATATGCAACGATGTTTAATACCAATAACATTAATCTTAATTTAGCAATTGATGCATTAAAAGATTATTTATCTAAAGCATCTTTTACAAAAAACAATATTCAAAAAATTCAAAAAGTAGTTGCAGATTATTACAATATTACAGTTGATGATTTAAAATCAAAAAAAAGAAAAGCAGAAATTGCTTTTCCAAGACAAGTTGCAATTTATTTATGCAGAACACTTACCGATGAATCATTTCCAAAAATTGGAATTCATTTTGGTGGAAGAGACCATTCAACCGTAATGCACTCTGTGGATAAAATACAAAATGAAATAAAAACTAATACTCAGTTTAAAAATATAATTGAGTCATTAAAATCTAAAATAGTTTAACCTGTGGAATAGTTTGTTATTTTTAAACAAGCTTTGTGGATTAAAAAACTAATTATTTGTTTATTTTAAAAGGAATTATTAATTTATCCACTTTTTCCACAGTAATAAAAATAAAACATATATAATAAAAGGAGAAATAAAAAAATGAAATTTAGTATTAAAAAAGAAATTTTACTTCATAGTTTAAATGCAGTAAGTAAGGCTTTATCTAGTAAAAACTTAATTCCTATTTTATCTGGAATAAAATTTAATTTAACGAAGAATGGACTATTTTTAAGTGCAAGTGATAATGATATAAGTATTGAATCATTTATTGATAAAACAAAATTAGAAAATATCGAAGAAACTGGAAGTAGCGTTATCCAAGGAAGATATATATTAGAAATAATTAAAAAATTAGAAGGTAGAATAGTAAACATAGAATTATTAGATAACATAAAAGTTCTTATTTCTTGTGGAAATTCTGAATTTAATTTAAATTGTATGGATGCATCAGAGTTTCCTAACTTAAATATGGAAGAAAAAAAAGCACCAATTTCACTTAAAAAAAGTGAGTTTAAAGATTTAATAAATAAAACATCTTTTGCTGTTTCAACACAGGAAACAAGACCAATTTTAACTGGAATTAATTTTAAAATTAACGAAAATAAATTAGAATGCATATCAACTGATTCATATCGTCTTGCTAAAAAATATATAATTTTAAATGATCAAGTAGACGAAGATATAAACATAGTTATTCCTGGTAGAAACTTAATAGAATTAACAAAGATATTAGAAGAAACAGAAGATGATATTCAAATGCATGTGTTTAATAATAAAGTATTGTTTAAATTTGATAATACATTATTTCAAACTAGGGTACTTTCTGGTACTTTTCCAGATGTAAATAGATTAATACCATCATCTTTTGCTTTGGAAATTAAAGTAAATAATTTAGAATTTTATAACGTAATTGATAGAGCATCACTTCTTACTAACGAAAAAGAAAAACACATAGTTAAGTTTGAAAGTAACAATGATGAATTAGTTGTATCTTCTAATTCTCCTGAAATAGGTAGGGTAGAAGAAAAAATGAGTATAAATAAAAATAATGATAATGAAATAAAAATAGCATTTTCTTCTAAATATATGATGGATGCGTTAAAAACAATTGAAAGTAAAAATGTTAAATTATGTTTTAATAATGATGTTCAGCCAATTATTATTAAAGATGAGAAAGATAAAACGTTATTACAATTAATATTACCTATAAAGACATATTAAATTAGCTAAAATGCTAGTTTTTTATTTTCATATAATATATAATTTAATAAGGTGATGTAATATGGTATTAAAATTTATTTATTCTAATAAAAAAGACGGTAATATGGCGCCAAGATTTGGAGATAAATCCCTTGTTTTACAAAATAAAAAAGATTTTTTTAATAAGAATAATATAGATATTAACAAGTCATTAAAAATTAAAGTAACTTATAGTGATAATATATTTATTTTAGATGGGGATTTTATAAATCAAAATGATTTATCTAGTTTAGAATTGAATACAGATTCTATTATTACTAAAGAGCCAAATATATTTTTATATCTTTATTTTGCTGATTGTATTCCAATGGCTATGTTTGATAAGAAAAATAATGTTTTAGCATTTGCACATATGGGGTGGCAGAGTATAGAATTAGATTTACATAAAAAAATAATAAATACTTTAAAAGAAAAATATAATACAGACCCTAGTAATATTGAAGTTATATTAGGTCCATCAATAAAGAAAGAATCATATATATTAAAAACTCCTTCACAACTAAAGTTAGAAAGATGGAAACCTTTTTTAAAACAAACGGAAAAAGATTATTATGAAATTGATTTATCTGGTTACCTTGTTGATTCTTTAAAGAAAGAAGGAATATCAGATATAGAAATTAATTCTATCGATACAGCCAAGGATAATAATTATTTTTCTCATTATAGATGTGTTTATATTAATAAAGATGAAAAAGAAGGTAGATTTATAGTTGGTGCAATGATTGAATAATTTTTTATTTATTTTATTCTAAAATCTGACATTTTTTTTAAATATTTTGTGGATAATATATGAAAAATGTTTTGAAAGGGAAGGTTTTGAATATGGATGAATATGAAATTAACAAGCATACTCTTGCAATTATTCCAATATCAGAAACAAAAAGTAGGGTAATTGAAAAAGAAAATGAATTGATAATTAATTTACCTACTTTAAAAATAATTGATGATAGTTGCAGGTTTTTTGGAAGTTCTTATGAAGGAAGATTTATTGGTACAAAAAATTTAACTGGAATAAGTTATAAATCCCC
Source organism: uncultured Bacilli bacterium (assembly GCA_947623685.1). Lineage (GTDB taxonomy): Bacteria > Bacillota_I > Bacilli_A > RF39 > UBA660 > Aphodocola. Next base: position 30,260 of record CANQHF010000007.1, read on the forward strand.
AATTATAATTGAAGAAACAAAGAAAATTATTTTTTTTCCAACAAAGTCACCAAGGATATCCACTTGTGCATGGATATCGTTTAATAATGTGGTAAATTATGAACCAATTGAAAATGAAGTAATAATTAAATTTTATGGTGGAAAGACATTAAATTTAAATATTTCATATCTAACAATTGATAATCAAATTTTAAGATCAACTAGATTAGAGTCAATTTTAACCAAAAGAATTGAAAATTTTAGCAAAAAAGTATAAAAAAAGGCAAAATAAGCCCATTTTATGGTATAATTAATTTGTATGTAGTAGTATACAAAAAGCAAGTGTAGGTGGTTTAAATGGGTGTTAAAATGCTTAATAATGTTTTTAAGGAATATTGAGTTAAATAATTTTAGAAATATTATTAAAGTCTCACTTAACTTTAATAAAAACATAAATATATTCGTAGGAAATAACGCTCAAGGAAAAACCAACATACTTGAAAGTATCTATTTTTTAGCAATTACTAAGTCTCATAGGACTAATAATGAGCTAAATCTAATCAGAAAATCAGAATTATATACAAAGGTATCTGGTGTTTTTGAAAATGATTTAAAAGATACTCATCTTTTATCAATTTTACTAAATAATAAGGGCAAAAAAGTAGTAGTTGATAATGTTGTCCAAAGAAAAATAAGTAATTATTTATCAAGGTTAAACGTTATTATGTTTTGTCCAGATGATTTAGAAATAATAAAAGGATCACCTTCGATAAGACGTAGATTTTTAAATATAGAACTTTCTCAGTTTAGAAAAGATTACTTATTATTGCTAAAAGAATATAATTTAATTTTAAAACAAAGAAATGAATATTTAAAGCAAAAGAATAATGCTAAATTTGATAAAACCTATTTTGATGTATTAACAGATAAATTAATTATAAAAAATATAGAAATTGTAAAAATTAGATATGATTTTATTGATAAAATAAATGAGTATTTAAACAAGGTTTTTAGTGAAATATCAAATTTTGGAAATTTAACTATTCAATATAAAAGTTTTATTAATAAAGATGATTTAAACGATGATAATTTAAAAGATTTAATAAAAAATAGATATGACGATTTATTTACTAATGAAATACTTCAAAAAACAACTCTTTTAGGATGTCATAAAGATGATTTTAAAATGTATTTAGATGGTTTAGACGTAACTGAATTCTGCTCTCAAGGGCAGCAAAGATTATCTATTTTAAGTCTTAAATTAGCAGAAATTGAAGTTTTTATAAAGGAAAAAGAAATAAAACCAATAATTTTATTAGATGATATTTTTAGTGAATTAGATGAAGTTAAAAAAAATAATATAATAAAGCATTTTAAAAAAGATATTCAGATATTTATTACTACTACAGATATTAAAGATATAAACGAAGAATTAAAGAAAAAATCAGATATATACGTTGTTGATAAAGGAACGTTTGAAAGGAAGATATAATTATGAATAATACTCAAGAACATTATGATGCATCTGATATACAAGTATTAGAAGGATTAGAGGCAGTAAGAAAAAGACCTGGAATGTACATAGGTACAACTGATGTAAAAGGATTGCACCATTTAGTATGGGAAATAGTTGATAATGCTATTGATGAATCTTTAGCAGGTTATTGTAATAATATTGAAATTATAATAAATAAAGATAATTCCATAACCGTAAAAGATGATGGGCGTGGTATTCCAGTTGATATTCATCCAAAAACGAAAATATCAACGGTAGAAACGGTGTACACGGTACTTCATGCTGGTGGTAAATTTGGTGGTGGCGGATACAAAGTATCTGGTGGATTACATGGTGTTGGTGCATCAGTTGTTAACGCTTTATCAAAATGGGTTGAAGTAACGGTTTATAAAAATGGAAAAATTCATAAGATAAGATTTGAAAATGGTGGGCATACTAAAGAACCTTTAACAGTAGTAGGAGAGTGTGAAAAAACAAGAACTGGTACCTGGGTAACTTTTAAACCAGATCCAGATATATTTGACACTGACGTATATGATTATGAAACTTTAAAGGTAAGAGTAAGAGAACTTGCTTTTTTAAATAAAGGTTTAAGAATAACTTTAAGAGATGATCGTGATGAAGAAGACACAACTGGTGAAACTTTCATTTATGAAGGTGGTATATCTGAATATGTTAAGTTTATAAATAAAGGAAAAACACCAATTCACGAAGATATAATTCATCTAGAAGGAATAGAAGATGGTGTGTTTTTTGAAGTAGCATTACAATATAATACTGGGTATAATGATAACATTTATTCATTTGTAAATAACATAAATACTCATGATGGCGGAACTCACGAAGAAGGTGTAAAAAGAGCTTTAACAAGAGTTATAAACAATTATGCAAAAAAGGCTGGAATTTTAAAGGAAAAAGATGAATCTTTTACTGGTGAAGACGTAAAAGAAGGTGTTACAATGATTATTTCATGTAAACATCCAAATCCACAATTCGAAGGTCAAACAAAGGGAAGATTAGGAAATTCAGAGGTTAGAAAACTTGCCGATAAAGTATTTTCAGAAGGATTTGAAAAATTTTTGCTTGAAAATCCAGAAGAAGCTAAACAAATTGTTAATAAGGCAATGCTTGCATCACGTGCTAGAAACGCCGCTAAAAAAGCAAGGGAAATAACACGTAAAAGTGATTTAGCAACAACAAACTTTTTTGGAAAATTATCTGATTGTAAGAGTAAAGATCCTAAGGTATCAGAAATCTTTATAGTCGAAGGAGATTCAGCAGGTGGTAGTGCAAAAAAAGGAAGAGATTCCATGACACAAGCAATTCTTCCTTTAAGAGGTAAAATTTTAAATGTTGAAAAAGCAAGGTTAGATAAAGCTTTGGGAAACGAAGAAATAAGAAGTATTATAACAGCTTTTGGAACGGGTATTGGTGATGAATTTGATTTAAATAAATTAAGATATGACAAAATAATTATAATGACCGATGCCGACGTTGATGGTTCACATATAAGAGTACTATTACTTACTTTATTTTATCGTTTCTTTAGGCCAATAGTAGAAGCAGGACATGTTTATGCTGCTCAACCACCATTATTTAGAATAATGCATGGTAAAACTCGTAAATACGTACTAGATGAGGATGAAAAAGAAGCTTATCTAGCTACTTTACCGGAAAATGTAAGGCAAAGAGCTGAAATAGCTAGAATGAAAGGTCTTGGCGAAATGGATGCAGAAGAATTAAACGAAACAACTATGGATATTGAAAAAAGAACGTTAAGAAAAATAACAGTTGAAGATTGCGTTGTAGCAGATGCAATGTTTAATAAACTTATGGGTGAAGAAGTAGAACCAAGAAAAGAATTTATTGAGAAAAATGCAAGATACGTTAAGAATCTAGATATTTAAGGTGGTGAAATTAATGGAAAAAAATGAAGAAATAAAAGAAGAAAAAAATGAAATTGAAGAAAATAATTATGGTGGATCATTTCATGAAAGAGATTCACATGCAGAAAATGACATTGTAAAAGAAATATCAGATTCATTTCTTGATTATTCGATGAGTGTTATTACTTCCCGTGCAATACCAGATTTAAGGGATGGGTTAAAACCAGTACATAGAAGAATATTATGGTCAATGTTTGAAGAAGGAAATACACCAGATAAACCACATAAAAAAAGTGCAACTACAGTTGGTTATGTAATGGGACATTATCATCCTCACGGCGATTCATCAATTTATGATGCAATGGTTAGATTAGCACAGGATTTTAATCAAAGATACATGATGGTTGATGGTCATGGTAACTTTGGTAACATAGAAGGAGATGGCCCAGCAGCATATCGTTATACCGAAGCTAGATTATCTAAAATTTCATTGGAAATGTTAAGAGATATAAGGAAAAACACCGTTGATATGATGCCAAACTTTGATGAAACAAGTCCAGAACCAGTTGTTTTACCTTCTAGAGTACCAAATATTTTAATAAATGGTTCAATGGGTATTGCGGTTGGAATGGCAACAAATATACCCCCACATAATTTAGGAGAAGTAATAGATGGTTGCATAGCATATATTGATAATCCTGACATTGATGTTAATGGATTGATGAAATATATTAAAGGTCCTGACTTTCCAACGGGTGGAATAATTTTAGGTAATTCAGGTATAAAAAAAGCGTATGAAACTGGACGTGGAAGCATAACCATAAGAAGTAAAGCTACCATTGAAGAAGTTGGTAATCATAGCCAAATTGTTATTACCGAAGTACCATATGGAACTAATACATCTGATTTAAAAAACAAAGTTGCTGAACTTGTGCATAATAAAACAATTGATGGAATTACAGATTATCATACAGATTTAAAAAATGGTGTAAAAATAACAATAACCTTAAAAAAAGATGCTAATGCACAAGTAGTATTAAATAATTTATATAAACATACAAATTTTCAAGTTAATTACGGAATAATATTTTTAGTAATTGATAATGGTACACCAAGAACATTAGGTTTAAAAGATATTATTTCTAAATATATTGATCATCAAAAAGAAGTTATAATAAGAAGAACTCAATTTGATCTTAATGAGGATGAGAAAAGAGTTCACATATTAGAAGGTTTAAAAATAGCTTTAGATAACATAGATGATGTTGTTAAAATAATAAGAGGCGCATTAGATGACCAAGATGCTAGAGAAAAATTAATGAAAACATTTGGACTTTCAGAAATTCAAAGCAATAGCATTCTTGAAATGCGTTTAAGAAGATTAACTGGATTAGAAAGAGAAAAAGTGGAATCAGAATTAAACGAATTATTAAAAGAAATAAAGCAATTAAAAGAAATTTTAGCATCAGAACAAAAAGTTTTGAACATAATTAAAGATGAGATGCAAGAAATAAAAAGAAAATATGCTGATGAAAGAAGAACAACGATTGATATGACAGCAATTGATTATATAGAAGATGAATCTTTAATACCGGAAGAAAATATTGTTATCACTTTGACTCACAATGGTTATATTAAAAGATTAAGAACTGATACTTATAAAATCCAAAACAAAGGTGGTGTAGGTATTAAAGGAATAACAACAAATGATGAAGATTTTGTTGAAATATTAAAATCAGGAACAACGCATAATTATGTTTTATTCTTTACTAATAAAGGAAAAATATACAGAATAAAAGGATATGAGATACCAGAATTTTCAAGGCAATCAAAAGGGCTACCAATAATTAATTTATTGCCAATAGAAAAAGATGAAAAAATAAATAACATATTAATAGATAGTCAAAGCGATGAAAATAAATATCTTGTAATAACAACTAAAAAAGGTTTAGTTAAACGTACTAACATTAGTGAATTCGAAAATATTAGAAAAACAGGTAAAATAGCAATAACTCTAAAGGAAGATGATGAAGTTTTATCAGTTCATTTTACAAACGGAAACAAAGATGTTGTAATTGCTTCTAATAATGGTAGAATGATAAGATTTAACGAGAATGAAATAAGAATTATGGGAAGAACAGCTAGTGGTGTAAAAGGCATTGAATTATCTAAAGATTGCTATTGTGTTGGTGCTGAAATAGCTGAACAAAATCAAGATGTACTTGTTGTAACTGAAAAAGGTTATGGAAAGAAAACTGACATAAATGAATACAGATTAACACACCGTGGTAGTAAAGGAGTAAAAACACTTAATATTACTGAAAAAAATGGTACAATAGTGTCATTTAAATTAGTTACATCTGATAAAGATTTAATGATAATGACAGATCATGGTATCGTAATAAGAATTTCTTTAGATAAAATATCTAAAATGAGCAGGGTAACTCAAGGCGTAAGATTAATGAATTTAAGAGAAGGACAAAAAGTTGCTACCGTGTCAGTTGTAGAAAAAGAAGAAACTATTGATGAAAACGAAATAGAGCAAGAGCAATAAATTTATTTTAATGTTTCACGTGAAACATTAAAAACTTGATTATTTTAAATTATTATATTAAAATATTTTTGCACAACAGAAATGTTAGAACCAGGTCAGGACCGAGAGGTAGCAGCCTTAATAATCTCTTTCTGTGTGTGCTTTTATTTTGGATAGCAATGTTTCACGTGAAACATTGTAAAAAAGAGGTATATAAATGTATGAAAAATATTTAGATTTAGCTTTAAAAGAAGCAAAAAAAGCTTATAAACAAAACGAAGTTCCTGTTGGTGCTGTTATAGTTAAAAATAATAAAATAATTTCAAAGGCACATAATATGGTTGAAAAAAAGCACAATGCTACTCTCCATGCGGAAATAATAGCAATTAAAAAAGCAACTAGAAAACTTAAAAATTGGAGATTATGTGATTGTGAAATGTATGTTACATTAGAACCATGTTCTATGTGTAAAGCCGCAATAGAATTATCAAGACTTAAAAAAGTATATTTTTTTGCTAAAAAAGACAAAGAAATATTAATTAATAGTAAAAAATACGAATTTATAGACTCACAAAACAATGATGCATTGAAAATAATCCAAGATTTTTTTAAGAAAAAAAGATAATGTTTCACGTAAAACATTATGAAATAAAAAACTATGCAATGTTTCACGTGAAACATTGCATTTTGTTTTAAAAAAAACTTTTAAATGTTATAATATTTATGGAAGGAAGATGTTTATGGCTTATCAAACTTTATATAGAAAATATAGACCAGCTACATTTAGTTTAGTATATGGACAAGACACAATTGTAAAAACACTAAAAAATGTAATAAAAAATAACAAACTTAGTCACGCTTACTTATTTACTGGTCCTAGAGGCACTGGCAAAACAAGTAGTGCAAAATTGTTTGCAAAAGCCGTAAATTGTTTAAATTCTAAAGATGGAGATGCATGTGATAGCTGTGAAAACTGCAAAACTTTTAATGAAAATTCTAATCCAGATATTATAGAAATTGATGCTGCATCTAATAATGGTGTTGATGAAATAAGAGAATTAAAAAGTAAAATAAGTTTAGTTCCATCAATGTCTAAATATAAAGTATATATAATAGATGAAGTACATATGTTATCAATTGGTGCTTTTAATGCACTTTTGAAAACATTAGAAGAACCACCAGAATATGTTATATTTATTTTGGCTACAACCGAACCCCAAAAAATACCTTCAACAATAATATCAAGGTGCCAAAGATTTGATTTTAAAAGCATTTCTCCAGGTTATATGAAAGATTGTCTTAAAAATATAGTTAAAAAAGAAAAAATAAACATAGACGATGACGCTTTACAAGAAATAATTAATAATTCACAAGGTGCAATGAGAGATGCAATTGGTTTATTAGATCAAGCTTCATCATTTTGCGATGAAAAAATAACTTTAAATGACATAGAAGAACTTTCTGGAAATATATCAGAAAATGAAATTAGGTTGCTTTTTTCAGAAATAATTAATAAAAATTATCAATTAGTTTTTGATAAAATAGCAAATTATTCAAACAACGGAAAAGATTTTGTGCTTATTTGTGAAAAATTAGTAAATTACATAAAACAAGCAATTTTATATAAAAAACATATAGAAATAGATAAAATTAAAGATTCTGATTCTAAAATATATGATAATTTAAATGAAGAAAAACTATATATAATATTTGATTTTTTATCAGAAACCTTAATAAAACTTAAAGAAAATTATCAAAAAGAATTAACTTTTGAAATTCAATTGATTCAATTAATGGATAAAATTAACAATGTTTCACGTGAAACATTGGAGATTAATGATTTACAAAAACCACAAAAAACGAAAGAAAACAATGTTCCACGTGAAACATCAAATACAAACATATCAAAAATTGATGATGAAAAAGAAGGCAATGTTTCACGTGAAACATATGATATGATTCAAAAATTAAAACAAATAAGAATAAACAATATATTAAAAGATGCAACAAAACAAGAATTACAAAAAGTTTTGTTATTATGGAAATCAATTAATAAATATTTAATAAATGAAAAATATAAACTTTCCGCAGGAATTTTAATTGATGCTGTACCTGTAGCAGCATCATCTGACGGAATGATTGTAACGTTACCATTAGATTCTACGGTTAAAAGAGTAGAAAAAAATTATGATAATAGTAAAGATTTATTAACAAAAATATGTAATAAAAATTATAAAATAACATATATATCAACTGATTACTGGCAAAAAATAAGGCCAGAATATGTTGAAAAAATAAAAAATAAAGAATTAAAACACATTGAAGAAGATGATGTTTTACAAAAAATAAAAGAAATTGATAATAACTCGGTAAGCGATTTTAAAGAATTAATTGAAATGGAGGATAAATAAAATGAACTTACAAGCTTTAATGAAACAAGCACAGTCAATGCAAAAAAATTTAATGGATTCAAAGGCGAAAATTGATGCTATGACTTTTACTGGCAATTCTGAATTAGTAGAAATTGTGATTAATGGTAAAAGAGAAGTTTTATCTGTAAAAATTAAGACGGATACTTTAGAAAAAGACGATATTGAAATTTTACAAGATATGATTATGATTGCATTTAATGATGCGATGAGTAAATTAGATAAAGAAATAAAAAATAAAATGGGAAGTCAAGCGGGTGCGTTAGGAAGCTTCTTATAATAAGGAGAATAAAATGAAATATCCACGAAGTTTTCAAAATTTAATAGATTGCTTAAAATTGTTGCCAGGCGTTGGAACAAAAACAGCAGAAAGATACGCATTTGCGATGATTGAGATGGACAATGAAAAGTTAAATGACTTTTGTGATGCTATTTCAAATGTTAAAAGTAAAATAACTACTTGCCCGATATGTGGTTGTATGCAAGATTCAAACAAATGTATGTATTGTGACGATGAAAAAAGAAATAAAGATACGTTATGCGTGGTTGAAAATCAAAAAAACGTATTTCTTTTTGAAAATTTAGGCGTTTTTCAACCTAAATATCATGTTTTAGGTGGGCTTATCTCACCAATGGATGGTATAAATCCTGAAGATTTATCAATAGATGGACTTATTAAACGTATAAAAAAAGAGCAAATAAAGGAAATAATATTAGCGTTAAGACCAGGAATAGAAGGAAATACAACGGCATTATATATAACAAAGTTATTAAAAGATGTTGATGTAAAAGTAACTCAGATAGCTCAAGGTGTTCCAATTGGTGCAGAAATGGAGTATTTGGACGCACTAACTTTGGAAATGGCTTTTGAAAATAGAAATCAAGTATCATAAATTTTACTTATTTAACATATTTTCTATTAGAGGTGAAAATATGTTAAAATTTATAGTAGGAATTTTAAAAAAAGTAATAATAGGCATGATATTGTTATTTGGTTATAACACATTTTTATCATCATTAAATCTTATGATACCAATAAATGTTATAACTATTATGATAGCAAGTTTATTTGATGTACCAGGAATTATTGGATTAGCCATATTTTTACTTTTGAATTACTAATCGAGGTGGTAGTATGGCAGAAATTTTTGTAGAAAACGAACCAATTTTAAATAAGTTTTTAAATAAAATAAAATCAACCAAAAAAAATGTACAAGCCTATATTTTGTATGGAAATTCTAAAGAAAAATTAAGGGAATATGCCATTTTACTTAGTAAATTTTTAATTTGTCCACATAATTATAAAGAAAATTGCAATCAATGCAACATTTGTTTTAGAATTGATAGAAATTCTTTTTCTGAACTAATCGTAATAAATCCTGTTAATAACGTAATAAAAAAAGAAGATGTTTTAAAATTAAGAAGTACGTTTAGCACTAACGCAATCGAAGGAAAAAACCAAGTATACATTATAAATGATGCAGAATTATTAAATAAAGCTGCTTCTAATTCAATCTTAAAGTTTTTAGAAGAACCAGATAGTAACAGTGTTGCAATATTTACAACCACTAATTTGGATTTGGTAATAAATACGATTGTATCAAGGTGCCAAATAATAAAAATAAACAATGTTAACGAAAAAAAAGGAATGGAGTTAATAAGAAAAATAAGTGGCTTTGAAGACGAAACTATATATAACATAATAGATTATGTAAAGGAAATTGAAAAAAGTCCTGCTTTAGCAATGGCTGATTTAAAACCAAAGTTTTTAGATGTATTCACTTCAAAAGAAGATGCTATTTCTGCAATAAATGTTATGATCCTTTATTATAAAGATATATTAAATTATAAAATAAATCAAAAAAGTATTTACTTTGATAAAAATGATGTTAAAATACTAGCAGATAAGAAAACCAAAGATGATATTTCAAAAAAAATATCATTTCTTTTGGAAAATATAAAAAAATTAGAGTACAATGTTAATATGTTATTATTTATGGATAATTTAATAATTGGAATAGGGGAAATAGAAAATGATAAAAGTAATTGGAATTAGTTTTGTAAATTCAAATAGAATATATTACTTTTCACCTGGTAAAACAAACGTAAAAAAAGGAGATAACGTAATTGTTGAAACCGAAAGGGGAATGCAATTTGGACAAGCAGTAACAGATGTTATTCAAATGCCCAAAGAAAAAGTGTTTTTACCACTTAAAGATGTTATTAGAATTGCTGATGAAAAGGATATAAAAACGGATCAAAGGAATGCTAAAGATGCTTTAAATGCTTTAGAATATACAAAAAAACTTGCTGTAAAAGAAAATTTAGATATGAAATTATTTGATGCAACTTATACCTTTGATAGAAAAAAATTGATTTTCAAATTCATTGCGGATGAAAGGGTAGATTTTAGAGAACTTGCTAAACTTTTAGCGGCAAAGTATAAAACAAGAATAGAATTAAGACAAATCGGCGTAAGAGATAAAGCAAAAGAAATAGGTGGTTTAGGACCTTGCGGAAGACCTCTTTGCTGCTCATCTTTTCTAACTAGTTTTAATAGCGTTTCAATTAATATGGCTAAAAATCAGGGAATTGCATTAAATCCTACAAAAATAAATGGTTCTTGCGGTAGACTATTATGCTGTTTAGGATACGAAGATGATATATATACTGAATATAAAAAGAATTTTCCTAAATTGGGAGAGTTAGTTAATGTTGGTGATAAAACTGGAAGAGTAAGTGAATTAAACGCATTAAATGGTTATTATAAAGTAAAGGTATCAGAAAACGAAGAAGTATTAGTAGAAGTAAATGGAAAATAAAGATGGAAGTAATTAATGATTTATTAAATTATAATGATTTAAAAATTGTGCAAAATCCTAAATGGTTTAGTTTTTCGATTGATTCAGTATTACTTGCAAATTTTGTTAAGGTAAACAACAAACAAAAAATAATTGATTTTTGCACTGGTAACGCACCAATTCCACTTTTTTTAAGTGCTAAAACCAAATCAAAAATAATTGGAGTTGAGCTTCAAAAAGAAATTTATGATTTAGCTATAAAAAGTGTTAACATAAACAATTTGCAAGATAAAATACAAATCGTTAAAGAAGATGTTAAAAATCTTTCTAATATATACGAGACAGATACCTTTGATTTAATAACGTGTAATCCACCATATTTTAAAATTAATAATGATAAAAACATAAATAATAATTCAGTAAAAGCAATTGCAAGACATGAGCTTAGTCTTTCTTTAGATGATATATTTAAAGTTGCGAGAAAAATTTTAAAAAATGATGGAAAAATATGTATGGTACATCGAACCCAAAGATTAATTGATATTATATTTACTATGAAAAAATATAATATTGAACCAAAAAGAATTCAGTTTATTTACCCATTTTCTTTTTCAAATTCAAACTTGGTGTTAATTGAAGGTGTAAAAAATGGCAAAAGCGGGTTAACCATTTTAAATAATATAATTGTACATAATGAAGATGGTAGCTATACAGATTATGTTAAAGAAATATTTAACGGAGGTAAGTAATGAAAATAAAACTAGTAGTTGGATTAGGTAATCCTGGTAAAGAGTATAATAATACAAGACATAATATAGGATTTATGGTAATTGATGAAATTGCTAAAAAATTAAACATATTAAAATGGACTCAAAGAAATGATGCACATTATTTTGATTGTTATTTAGATATGGCTCATGTTATTTTTTTGAAACCACAAAAATACATTAATCTAACTGGTGAAGTTGTCGAACAGTTTGTTAAATATTTTCAAATAAGCATAGATGATATACTTATAATTAGTGATGATTTAGACTTGCCGGTAGGAACCATCAAATTAAAAGAAAAAGGTTCATCAGGTGGGCATAATGGACTTAAAAACATTGAACAACATTTAAAAACAAGTCAGTATCGAAGAATTAAAATTGGTATATCAAATGACAAAAACATAGATACCAAAGACTACGTTTTAGGTAAGATAACTAAAGAAGAGAAAAAGATTTTGAAAAAATCAATTGATTTAGCAGCGCAAGCTGTTTTACAGTCCTTTAACACACCTTTTAATGAACTTATGAGTAAATATAATACAAAAATTAAAAATTAAAAGCAGGTGATACAATGCTCTTTAATGTTTTTGAAAATAAAATTATTAATGAAACGAAACCTGTAAACGTTATAGGTTTAAATAAAGCAGTCCAAGCATTTTATGTTTGGAATCTTTTTGATGTAACAAAAGATAATATTTTAATTGTTACAAACACCTTATACGAAGCCAATAACTTATATAAATCGTTTAACATAACTGATTCAAAAAAAGTTTTATTTTTTCCAATGGATGATTTTATTGCAAGTGAAATGGCCATTTGTTCTCCAGATTTGACGGCAAAAAGAGTAGAAACTTTAAATGAACTTGTAACAAGAAATGATAAAAAAATAATTATTACCAATTTAATGGGTTATTTAAGATTTTTACCAAGTGTTAAGTTGTGGAAAAGTTTAAGTATCAATTTAAAGGTAAATGATTATGTTAAAAGGGATGAAATAATAAAAAAATTAAGTTTAATGGGTTATCAAAGGCAGAGCATTGTAACAAAGACTGGTGAATTTGCTAATCGCGGCTACATTTTAGACGTTTTTCCTTATGGATATGAAAATCCAGTTAGAATAGAATTTTTTGATGATCAAATAGATAGCATTCGCTTTTTTTCAGCGGATACGCAGCTTTCTATGATTAAAAAAGATGATTTAAATATTTTGCCTTTTACTGAGTTCATAAATGAAAAAGAAGTAGATAGCATTAGCCCAAGACAAAGTCTTTTACCACTGGTTTGTAATGAAACATCTAGTCTATCTGATTATATTTCATCTTCATTAACTGTTTTTATTGATTTAGAATCAATAAATTTAAGTTATCAAGGAATTTTAGAACAAACGATTGAATTTAAACAAACTGATGATTATAAAATAGATAAGTATATGTATGATTTACAAGATTTAATTCCTAATAAATACGTAAACATATTATCAGTTGATAATTATAAAAAAACAAATGATAAAACCGAAACATATTTTTCATCTTTAATACCAAAGTTTAATGGTGATTATGAAAAAATAAATAAATTTGTTTTAAACGAGATAAATAAAAATAAGACCATCATAGTTTTTTTAAACGATAAAAAGATGATTTCTGATTTTTGTGAAAATTTAAACTTCAGTGCGGTAATAACAAATGAAGAAAAAATATCACCTAAAACTGTTAATATAATAGAAAAAAATGTTTTAAATGGTTTCATATTAAATGATTTAGTATGTATATCTCAAAATGAATTATATAAAGTGGATTCTTTGGTAAAATACGAAAGTAAATTTAGATATGGATCTAAAATAAAAGATATTAATAAATTAAAAGTAGGTGATTACGTTGTTCACGTTAAACACGGGATTGCTCGTTATTTAGGAATAGTTACTTTAAACGTAAAAGATATGAAAAAGGATTATCTTCATCTAGAGTATAAAGATGGGGATAAACTATACGTTCCGGTTGAAAAAATAGAGCAAATAAGTAAATATTCATCAAATGAAGGAGCTGTTGCAAAATTAAATAAATTAGGTGGAACAGATTGGGTTAAACAAAAGGCTAGAATAAAAGGCAAAGTAAAAGATATTGCTAAAAAACTTTTAGAAACATCTGCAAAAAGAAAGCTAGTTAAAGGTTTTCCTTTTCTTAAAGATGATGAAGAACAACTTATTTTTGAAAGTAAGTTTAATTATGAAGAAACAAAAGATCAATTAAAAGCGGTGCAAGAAATAAAAGAAGATATGCAAAATCCATATCCTATGGATAGATTGCTTTGTGGTGATGTTGGTTATGGTAAAACTGAAGTTGCTTTTAGGGCAGCATTTAAGGCGATTTCATCAGGGAAACAAGTAGCTTTTTTGTGTCCAACAACCATTTTGTCAAAACAACATTATAACAATGCAAAAGAAAGGTTTAAAGATTTTAATATTAACATAGAAGTTTTAAATAGATTTGTTACCGATAAAAAGAAAAATGAAATTTTAAAAGATTTGGAAAGTGGTAAAACTGATTTAATTATTGGAACTCATAGATTATTAAGTAATGATGTTAAATATAAGGATTTAGGTTTATTAATAATTGATGAAGAGCAAAGATTCGGGGTGACGCATAAGGAAAAAATAAAAGAATATAAACAAAGTATAGACGTTTTAACTTTATCAGCAACACCTATTCCAAGAACACTTCAGATGTCTCTTACTGGGGTAAGGGAACTTTCCTTAATAGAAACTCCGCCAGCATTTAGATTTCCAATTCAAACTTATGTTTTAAGAGAAAATGAACAAGTAATAAAGGATGCAATTTATAAAGAATTATCAAGGGATGGACAAGTTTTTTTACTTTATAATAACGTTTTAAAAATCGAGGATCAAGTATCAAGAATAAAAAGACTAGTACCAGAGGCAAATGTAACTTATATACATGGGCAAATGAACAAATTACAAATAGAAAACACCATGGAAGATTTTGTTGACAAAAAGTATAATGTACTTGTATGTACAACAATAATTGAAACAGGAATAGATATAGAAAACGCAAATACTTTAATCGTGCTTAACGCGGACTGTTTTGGATTAAGCCAGTTATATCAAATAAGGGGAAGAATAGGAAGAGGAAAAAACATTGCTTACGCCTATTTAATGTATGACAAAAATAAAGAATTAAATGATGTTGCGGTAAAAAGATTAGATGCTATAAAAGAATTTACGGAACTAGGAAGTGGTTATGCTCTTGCCGTTCGTGATTTAGCTATAAGGGGTGCCGGAAACATTTTAGGAAGTGAGCAATCCGGTTTTATTGATACTGTTGGTTATGATATGTATTTGAAAATATTAAATGAGGAAGTAGAACGTTTAAAAGGTAATCTACCTAAGGAAGAAGAACAATCATTTGAACAACCGCTTATTCAAGTTACAACTCACATAAGTGATAAATATGCTGATAGTGAAGATTTAAAAATAGAAATACACAAGAAAATTAACACCATTGATAGTTATGATTCTTTTACAAAAGTTAAAAATGAGTTAAATGATAGATTTGGCTTACTTGATAATGATATGATGATTTATATGCTTGAAGAATTATTTGATCAAAACGCAAGGAAAAAAGGCGTGTTTAAAGTAGATCAAACAAAAGATAATATAACGGTTTTTTTAGATAAAAAAGCATCAAAAAAGCAAGATGGATTAAAGCTTTTAACAGAATTGTTTAAAATAAGTAATAATTTTGATGTTAAATATATTAATGACATTTTAAGAATAAATCTTAAAATTAAAGGTTTAGAAAAACACTTTCTTTATTATTTAATAAAAATGATAGACATATTTGAATAAAATATGTCTTTTTATGCATTCTAAAAAAGAAGGGAAAAATCATATGAAAACAACAGGAATAACAAGAAGAATAGATGAATTAGGAAGAATTGTAATTCCTAAAGAAATAAGAAAAAATATGCATTTAAAAACTGGTGAATTATTAGAAATATTTTTAAATGATTCAGAAACAATAATTCTAAAAAAACATTCGATAATAGATAAAAAAGAAGAATTTTTAAAATATTATGTTGACGTTTTATCAAGCAAATTATCAGCGGACGTTTTCATTACTAATTTAAATGAAATTATTTTTTCTAATGATGATTCTTTAGTAGGAGAAAAAATAAGTGCCAAACTAGATGATTTAATTTCTTGTGGCGCTAATTTTGATGGTGTAAATAAACTTGATTTAACAAATTCAAAAACACTTGATAACGCCATCATAAAACCATTAAGACCAAACGGAGACTTATCCAGTTTATTAATAGTTAATTTTAAAAATGAAAAAAATAACATAAGTAGTGAAATAATAAATTTTTCTTCAAATTTTATCGAAGAATATTTAGAAAATAATTAATATAATGTAAATTTTTGTCTAATTTTAATATTAATTGTCATAATCGTTTACTAATTTTTTTAAATATGTTATATTTTTTACGCTGTATCAAGTAGTATCCATTATAAAATATAGGGAAAGGAAGATCTTTTGATGCACAACCATAAATTAGTAAGCAATAGAAAAAGTTTAATCGCTAAAACCATGGTTTTTCTATTCTTATTATCTTTTGCGGTTATAATGTATTTAGAAAAACATACATTAATAGACATAATTTATTTTGCTTTAGTATGCGTTTTATTTATAAGGTTTTTGATAATGAAATTATATCGTTAATATGATATAATTTTTTTGGTGATATATATGTTAATAGATACTCATTGCCATCTTTTATCTTCTTGTTACAATGATGTAGAAGAAGAGATAAAAAAAGTGCAGAAAAGCAATGTGGATAAAATAATAATTAATGGTTTCGATGTTAAATCAAGTATGGAAACTGTTTTACTTGCTCAAAAATACGACTTTGTTTATGCTGCCGTTGGAATAGCACCTGATAGTGTAAATGATGTAACTGATTATGATATAAGCGAAATAGAGCGTTTATCATCATCAAACAAGGTCGTTGCAATTGGAGAAATAGGGCTAGATTATTATTGGACCAAGGATAATAAAGAAAAGCAAATCAAAGTATTTAATGCAATGCTTAAACTAGCTAAAGAAAAAAATTTACCAGTTATTGTTCATAGCAGGCAGTCGATAAAAGAAACCTACGATATATTATCAAAAAGTAAATTAAATGGAATAATTCACTGCTATTCAGGTAGCCTTGAAATGGCAAGAGAGTTTATAAAAATAGGATTTTTAATTGGTATTGGTGGCGTTGTAACGTTTAAGAATGCTAAAAAATTAAAAGATGTTGTTTTAAACATTGATTTAGAAAACATCTCATTAGAAACAGATAGCCCATATCTTACACCAGAGCCATATAGATCAAAAAAGAATAATCCTAAATATTTAGAATATATTGTTAGTGAAGTAGCCAAAATCAAGAGTGTAAGTGATGATGAAGTAATCGATTTGACGTCGCAAGCTGTTTTACGCAAATTTGACTTATAACTATATATATGGTATCATTAATTACGAGCCCATAACTAGGGCGAGAGGTGAAAAGGTGAAACATTTTAATAGAAAAATTAAAGGTGCTTTACTCGTTTTAATCATTTGTTTATTTGCATTTATTGGTTTGTCAAAAGCTGGAATATTATTTTCTGATAACGGTAAAAACGTTATAACGGTTTCAGCTGCAACAAAATCATTTGATCCTAATAAATATGTTGCTTCAGTGCATGAAGTTGCTTTAAAAAGGCAAACAACTACTACAACTACAACTGTTCCAACAACTACGGTAACTACAACAACTACTTCTGTTACTACTACTTCTTTAATAGGTAATTGGGCAGGAGAAGTTCTTACTAAAAGTAAAGGGACAATAATTGGACCATCTGGTAAGGAAACTTACTATAATTTAAATATGACAAAAGTAATAAATTCAATGAGACGTGCTGGATACTCTGAAGCCGACTACCCTTATTGGATTAGAGAAGATGGTGTAAAGATGTTAGGAAGCTACGTTATGGTAGCAGCAAACTACGAAATAAGACCTAAAGGTACAATATTAGAAAGTTCTTTAGGATACGCAATTGTTTGTGATACTGGTGGTTTTGCCAAAGCAAACCCAACCCAAATTGACGTTGCCGTTAATTGGAGATAATTTTAATTTATGATAAAAAACAAATAAAACATTTTATTTGTTTTTTAATATTTAGGAGAGTTTATGAACGTAAAAGATATTTTAAATGAATCTAAATTTACTTTTAAAAAGAAATTTGGTCAAAACTTTCTATTAGACCAAAACATATTAAATAACATCGTTAAATTAGGCAATATAACTAAAGATACTTTAGTAATAGAAATAGGAGTTGGGGCAGGTGCTTTAACCAAAAAATTAAGTGAAAAGGCCATGGTTGTTTTAGGATATGAAATAGATTCATCACTAAAAGAACCCTTATCTAAAATATTAAGTAATAATGATAACGTAGATATTATTTATGATGATTTTTTAAATCGAAACATAAAAGAAGATATAAATAAATATCAGTATAAAAACATTATGGTTGTTGCAAACCTTCCGTACTATATAACAACTCCAATAATAACTAAATTTATTAATGAACAAATAGACGTAGAAAAAATAATTGTTATGGTTCAAAAGGAAGTTGCTGATAGATTTTCAGCTATACCAGGCACAAAAAGCTATAATTCATTAACTATCTTTCTAAACTATTATTTTGATATTAGAAAGGCCTTTTTAGTTTCTAAAAACGTGTTTTATCCAAAGCCTAACGTTGATTCAGCCGTGGTAATATTTTCAAAGAAAACGCATCATATGCATTTAAAAAATAAGGATCATTTCTTTAAGTTAGTTAAGGATGCTTTCGTTCAAAAAAGAAAAACGTTAAAAAACAATTTAAAATCATATGATATAAAAAAAATAGATGAATGCTTAAAAAAGCATAATAAAAATATTAATTTTAGAGCAGAAAATATTACAATTGAAGAATTTGGAGATATTTCTAATGAATTAAGTAAATAATATAGGAGTTAGTCTGAAAAGAAAAATGAAATTTATTTTATAAAAAATAATAAAAAAGGGCAGACTTCCCCTTGCCCCAAAGAAA
>CANQHF010000008.1 GCA_947623685.1 uncultured Bacilli bacterium
CTATTTAAACAATAAAATTTTTAATCCTACATTTTAACTTTTTTATCAAAAATCCCCAAAACTCTTTACATTAACAATATATTTATATAAAAAAACATTAATAATTACTTACTTATTAATGTTCCTTTTAATATTTTATCTTCGTATTCTGTTAATTTTACTTTTACTTCTTTTCCAATTAACTCTTTACACCCCTTAAAAATAACCTTTAAATAATTATCAGTATGTCCTGTTACATATCCATCATTATACACTTCTGGTATTACTATCATATTTTTTCCAATATGATTTTTGTAATAACAATCTTCTAATTTATCAAATACGCTAATTAGTTCCTTTGATCTTTTATGTTTTTCTTCATTTGTTATTTGATCATCCATTAAAGCTGCCCTTGTTTTACTTCTTTTGGAAAAAGGAAATACATGTCCACCAGCAAAAGAAACCTTTTTTACAAAGTTTATTGTCTCATTAAAATCTTCTTTTTTTTCTTTAGGAAATCCTACAATAACATCAGTTGTAATAGCAATATCTGGTCTTATTTTTCTTATTTTATTAATTTTATCTAAATAATATTTAGTATCATATTTTCTATTCATAAGTTTTAATATTTTATCACTTCCGGCTTGTAAAGGAATATGAAGATGATTAACAATCTTATTTGAATTTTTAAGAGTTTTTAAAAATTTATCATTTAACTCAGTTATTTCTATTGAAGAGATTCTTATTCTTTTTAAACCTTCTATTCTTTCTAAATCTAAAAGTAAGTCACTAAAATCATAACCATTTAAATCAGCTCCATAATGACCTGTATGAATACCAGTTAAAACAATTTCCTTGTAACCATTTTTACAAAGTTGTTCTGCTTCTTTAATAACTTTTTTAGGATCTTTACTTCTTACTTTACCCCTAGTATACGGAATAATGCAATATGAACAGTAATTTTCACACCCATCTTCTATTTTTATTAAAGCTCTTGTTCTTGTGTTAAAATGGCTTATTTGCATATCATCA
Source organism: uncultured Bacilli bacterium (assembly GCA_947623685.1). Taxonomy (GTDB): domain Bacteria; phylum Bacillota_I; class Bacilli_A; order RF39; family UBA660; genus Aphodocola. The sequence continues at coordinate 1,012 of CANQHF010000008.1, forward strand.
AAATCTTCTTTTAAAATGTCTTTTACATCTATTATTTTCTTTTTTGTTTTTATAAATTCTTCAATTAAATCAACGACCCTACTTTTGTCATTATTTCCAATTAAAACGTCAGCATAATTAATAATATCATCAAGGTTTTCTTTTATTTGACTAAAACATCCCATTACGGCAATAACGGCGTTTTGATTTTTCTTTTTCGCTTGTCTTATCATTTTTCTTGATTTTTGATCACTTACGTTAGTAACAGTGCACGTATTAATTAGATAAACGTCAGCATCGCAACAAGAAAAATCCACAACCTCATAACCACGTTTAACAAACTCTTTTATCGCATATTCACTTTCATAAATATTAACTTTACAACCTAAAGTATATACTGCAACTTTCATTTTCATCACTTCCCAAAATAAAAAGCTTATTTTTAAGCTTTATTATCATTACCATTAATAGCTTCTTTTTTTATTCCATATATTGGAGATATTACTTGAGAAACCTTAAAGGCCTTTACTTCTGCATTGTTATTTACGTTTTGATCTTGAGCTTTAACTTCAGATGGTTCTAAATTATATTTTTCTAAATAATTTATTCCCAAGTTATCATCATCTTCATATGGTTTTAAATCATTTTTCTTTTGCATTAACTCATCTATTGATATAATAGCTGTTTTTTCTTGATCATCTTCAAAATCGGTAAGGTTTATTATAGATGTATCATTTAACGCATCATTTATTGCGTTTTTAACTTCATCTAGCTTATTTAAATCATTTACTTCTTCATTAGATGAGATTAATTCTTGTTTTTTATTTTCCTTTGTTACGTTTTCTTTAGTTTCTTTTTTTATCCTTAAGAAATTTACTTTAGCTTTTATTTCTTCAAGTACGTAAGTGAAAAAAAGTAAACCACATAAAACTATAATAAGAAAAATTATGATTGAAAAAATCATTTGCCCTTGCGTGTTTAAACTGTTATAAAAGTTATCAAAAGAATAGGACGCAGCCGCAAATAATTTTTTCATACTACTCACCTCTTAAATTCGTAATTTATCATACTAAGCGCTACTACTGGCGCCGTTTCAGCTCTTAAAACGTTATCGCCTAAAGACACACTTATAAAACCATTTTTAATTAGATATTCTTCTTCACTTGGTTCAAAGCCACCTTCTGGGCCTATAACTATTAATATTTTATCACACTTATTATTTTTTTGAAGTATTTTTTTTATGTTTTTTGTATTTTTATTTAATGAACATAGTAATTTTAAATCATAATTTAAATTTATTAAGTCGTTTATTTTATTAATTTTATTAATTACTGGCACAAAGACCCTAAAAGATTGTTCTGATGCTTCTTTACAAATTTCCTGCCAACGTTTTATTTTAGAATCTTCTTTTTTTGAATCAATTTTTACAACACACCTTTTTGATGTGACTGGGAAAAATTCATAAGCTCCTAATTCGGTTGATTTTTGTAACAAATAATCTTGCTTTTGTTCTTTTATAATGCAAAAAGCTATTCCAACTTTTATTTCGTCTTCGTTTTTTCTTTCTTTTTTTATAACATCAAATAAAACCTTATCATTAACGCTTGTTAAAAGACAAGTATGTATTGTTTTATCATAAATGATTTTTATTATATCACCTTTTTTCATTCTCATAACGCTTTTTATGTGATGATAATCACTATTTTTTAATTCTAGGTTTTTATTTATCGCAAAATATTGTTGCATAACATCATTTCCTTACTAGTAATTAATATAGCAAAAAAATAAAAATTAGTAAACTTAACTTAAAACATTAGTAAAAGATAACTTTTTTTGATATAATAATTAAAGTAAGAAACCTAAAAGGAGGTTTTAAAAGTGGATGATGTTTTTAAAGATGAAGTACTAACATTTGATGATGATTTAAATAAAAATAGTATTTTAGAAAAATATGGTGAAAACTTAAGTACTAAAAAATACATTACTAATCCCGCAATCGCAAGGGATGATGAAATAGAAAAAACAATTTTAACCATGTTAACACCTGATAAGTCTGCTATTTTAGTTGGTAAAGCCGGTATCGGTAAAACTGCCATCGTAGAAGGAATAGCATATAAGATTCAAAAAAACGACGTTCCAAACGCAATTAAAGGATATGACATAATAAAAGTTAACACCTCGTCTTTACTTGGAAAATACGTAAATGAATATGGTGATGAAGAATTAAGAATTAGCGTTTTATTAAAAGAAGTTGAAAAAGCATCAAATGTAATATTATTTATTGATGAAATTCACACGTTGGTAATTGAATCAAGAAATAGTGGAATAGATTTTGTAAATGCTTTTAAACCAGCCTTATCAAGGGGTGACGTTAAGGTAATTGGAGCAACAACAGTTGATGAATATAACCAGTATTTAATAAGAGATAAAGCCTTTTTAAGACGTTTTGAAAAAATTGACGTTGAAGAGCCAAGTGCACAAACAACGGTTAAAATTTTAATGGGAACATATCCTAAAATTGAAAATCAAATGAACGTTAAACTTGCCTATTCAAGTTACGTAATTGAAAACATAATGAAATTTATCGTTGATATGACTAGTGAATATAAAAGGGTTTATGAATTAGGTTCTAGATATCCTGATAATGCACTTTCTCTTTTATCAAAAGCATTTAGTTATGCTAAATTCGATAATAGTAAATACGTTACCTTTAAACATTTTTATAAAGCAATAATGAATTGCCAAAGTGTTTATTCTGACGTTATAAAAAAAGAAGCCGAAAAATTTAAAGTACAATTTAAAGATTTTTTAGAAAAAGAAAACGTTGATTTAAACGATTATTAAAAAATGATAGATTAATATCTACCATTTTTTTCTTTTATATAATACTCTTTTATATTTAGGTGTGGCATCATTATATGATGCTATTACCTCTTTTTCATATAATTCATCTTTAAATTTTGGAAAATATACATCTGCATCCAAACACTCATCATCAATTAATGTTAATAGCATATAATCTGCGCAATTAATCATTTCATTATAAACAGATGCACCACCTATTACGTATATATCATCATCTATTTGTTTTCTTAAAAGATTAAATTCATCTAACGAATGAATGCAAATAACTTCTTTAGGAAAAGTATTTTCATCTTTTGTTGTTAAAACTATATGAGTTCTTCCTAAAAGTAATTTAGGTAGTGATAAAAACGTGTTTTTACCCATTAATATATGGTGATTCATAGTTACACTTTTAAAAAATTTTAAATCTTCTTTTATGTGCCAAATCAAATCATTGCCACGCCCTAATTCATTATTTTTTCCTATTGCTGCAATCATAATTAACTTATTCATATTATCCCTATTTAGCAATTGGAAAATTAATTTTTCCGTGATGCTTATAATTTAATATTTTTACATCTTTACAATCTTTGGAATTATCATAATCATAAAAATTCTTAACGTCTTTATTTATCCATAAATCTGGTGCTGGATAATCACCTAATTCTTTCATCCTTCTTAACTGTTCTTTTACACCATCTACTTGATTAACGTATATATGAGCATCCTTAATACTCCAATCTAACGTACCGGGTTTTAAATCATTAGTTAAAGCAAGCATGGTAAGAAGGGTTGCATACTGCGTTACGTTAAATGGTAACCCAAGTGGTACGTCACAACTTCTTTGATGAACTAATGCGTTTAATTTTCCATCTGTTACGTCCCACTCACTTGACCAAACACAAGATGGTAACACAGCGGTACTTAAATAATCATCTTGCCATAGACTCATAACCATTCTTCTGTCATTTGGATTATTTTTTATCGCATCTATTAGTCTATCTATTAAACCAAATTTTTTTACTATGTATCCATATGCCGTTCCGATTGTATGAGCGTAATTTTTTCCAAAATCTTTTTCAACTACAACCGTTTTTAACTTGCCGTCTTCACCTGGTACCTTTTGGGTCGCTTTCCATATTCCGTTTTCATCAATTTCCCACTCATCCCATATGTGTACGTTTCTTTCTTTAAGCCATCTTACATCATTACTTTGAACTTGATAAATCCATAGCATTTCAAGAATGGCTTGCCTAAAAAATAGCTGTTTGGTTGTAAGAACTGGGAATTCTTCTTCCAAATTAAAATCGAAGTGATAAGAAGGAATTTTTATGGTATTTATTCCGGTTCTATTTTCTACTTCTTTTCCTTCACTTAATATTTTTTCACATAATTTTAAATACTCTTTATCCCATTTAGACATAAAATACCTACCTTTCTTATCCCCTAGTTATTCTATAAACATTATATCAATTATCTTCATTTAACTCAATATTTATTATCTTTAGAACTTCTTCTAAATCAGAAAAATGATACTTTTTATCACCTATTATTTGATAGTCTTCATGTCCCTTACCTAATATCATTAATATTTTTTTATTATCAAGTAATTCAATTGCTCTTTTTATAGCCTTACGTCTATCATATATTACTTCAAATTTTCCTTTAGCACCTTTTAATATATCTTTTATTATGTCTTTTTCATCTTCATTTCTTGGATTATCATTAGTAAAAATTACGTAAGAAGAATTTCTACAAGCTATTTTACCCATTATTGGTCTTTTTGTTTTATCTCTATTTCCACCACAACCAACAATGGTAATTATTCCGTTATTCTTTATTTTTTTAACTGTTTTAAGAACTTTTAAAACAGCATCTGGAGTATGTGCATAGTCAATAAAAATAACATTATCTTTATAAATTATCTTCTGCATTCTTCCAGGTGGCTCTTTAAATAAATTAGATTTATTAATAAATGAATTTTCGTCATAGCCTAGTTCCTTAACTATCTTATATGCCATTAGATAATTATAAACATTAAAACGGCCAACTAAAGATAGTTTTATTTTATAATTGTTTTTATCTTTGAAATAAACCGTTGTATTTTCAAAACTCATGTTAATTTTTTTTATTTTAACATCTTTTCCTATTATGTAGTTATTATTTTTTCTATTTTTAAAACGCTTATAATACCTATCTTTTTTATTTAATACACACACTCTTTTATTTTTTAACATATTTATTATTTTCATCTTACTTTTTATATAATCTTTCATGTTTTTATGATAATCTAAATGATCTTGAGTTATATTTGTTACCGCTACCGCATCAAATAATAACCCATATAATCTTTCTTGCTTTAAAGCGTGACTTGAAGATTCCATAACAACTACTTTACATCCATTTTCTTTAGCATCTAAAATAAGATTATATAATATATCTATACTAGGTGTTGTATTATCTAAACTTTTAACGAATCCATCAACATAAAAGCCAATCGTACCAATATAAGCGGTTTTAACCCCAATATAATTTAATATTTGGTATACAAGATAGCAAGTGGTTGTTTTACCATTAGTCCCAGTTATTCCAATTAGTTTTATATTATTTATTTTATCACTATAAAAATTTTTAATATAATCATTTATATTATCTACTTTAATGGTCTTTATATCATACGTATCATTAGTTTGAGTAATTATTTTAGCGGCTTTATTATTAATTGCATCTTGTGCGTATTTTTTATTATTATCATCAACTAAAAAATAATCACCTTCCTTAACATATTTAGAATTTTTCCATAGACGCATATAATCACCTTCTATATTTGTTTATGTAAAATTCTAAAAATTGCAACAAAAAAAAGAATAAACTAAAATTTATTCTCATATGTTTTTATTTTCTATGAATCAGTTGTACTATACGTTAAGGTTATATCTCCAAACTCAACATCAAAATCGCCATCTGCAACAAAAGCGTTAATATAATAATAAATAGCAATAGCAATCTGTTTAGAAGCACCTTTTTCTAAAGGATGATCTGTTATATTATCTTTCGTATCTGCTAAAGCATTTATACCCCAACTATTACCAGGGACACCATCATAATATATTTGAAGTACTATGCTTGCACAAGCTTTATCAACTAGTTCTTGTGATGTTCCTTCTTTAGCAGTACATTTTTTACTTCCAAACTCAATTTTCTTTAAATATGCTGTATATTTTCCTTGATTTGTTACAAAAAATCGCCATTCAACAGTTTGATCTGGACCAGTAAACGTTGCTTTTAAATTACTAATAGTCGGGTGTGCCGGATTACTATTATCTATTGTTGCAGTAGTTCCTGTCGCATTACCTCTTATATAACCAGTACCAATAGGATCAGTTGCAACAGTCCAGCTTGAACTTGAAAACAAAACTTTAAAGTCTGATGGATCTGGTGTTACTGTTGCAGTTGAATTAATATCTAGATTTTTAGAAAATGCTGAAAATCCTATTGATAATCCTATTACTCCAACCATAAGCACCATGATTATTATTATTTTAGAGTTTTTATTATATCTTTTTCTTGTTCTTTTACTTTTCATTTGTTTTCCACCTTTTTTTTTAATTTACTATGTTTATAATATCACTAACCCCCCCCCGGTCAAGTTTTTTGATGAGTTGTGGAAAACAAATTGAAAAATCGTTTTAAAAAAAACATACTATTTGGGATTCACATCATTTTGTATGCTTTATTGTTTTAATTTATTGTTTACGAATCACTTGAACTATATGTTAAGGTTATATCTCCAAACGTAACGTCGAAGTCTCCATCTGCTACTGCTGCATCAGTATTTGTATAATCATTCCCTATCCAAATTGTAACAGGCTCAAAAACTCCTTTTGCTAATGGATGATTAGTTATAGTGCGCGTTTCAGCAACATCCCTTAAATAATTAGGATTACTAGAATCGCTTAAATTGAAAGATAATAAGAATTCAATCTTTCTACAAGCATCATCAACTAAATCTTGCGATGTTCCTGGTTTTGCAGTACATGTTTTATCTCCAAATTCTATTTTCTTTAAATATGCTGTATATTTTCCTTGGTTTGTTACATAAAATTCCCATGCAGCTGATTGTCCTGAATTAGTAAACGTAGCTTTCAATCCAGTTATTTTTGGATGTGATGGATCATTATTATCTATTGTTGCAGTAGATCCAGTTGCAGTGCCATCGCCCCAACTAAATTCCAAATTTCCATCTACCACACTATCTTTTGAACTTGAAAACAAAATTTTAAAGTCTGATGGATCTGGCGTTACTGTTGCAGTTGAATTAATATCTAAATTTTTAGAAAATGCTGAAAATCCTATTGATAATCCTATTACTCCAATCATAAGTACCATGATTATTAATATTTTAGTGTTTTTATTATATCTTTTTCTTGTTCTTTTACTATTCATTTGTTTTCCACCTTTTTTTAATTTCCTATGTTTATAATATCACTTACCCCCCCCCGGTCAAGTTTTTTAGTGAGTTGTGGAAAACAAATTGAAAAATCGTTTACATATATTTTTTATTATTGTATAATTTAATTAGTGAGAGCAACCTACTAGGCTAGTTTGCTTTCCTAGAGATTCTAGGAGAAGTTACTACCCCCTTGGGATAGTAACTTCTCTTTTATATTTTAAGTATTAGCATTGCTAATAATAAAATTAAAAGTATGTTTATTACTTTAAGAAATATGTTTTCTTTTTTCATAAGCATCACCGCCTTTCCTTTGCAAGAAAAAACGGAAAGTTAAACTAGCCCAAATATAGGTGCCCTCATATTAATATTTAGCCATAACTTTTTAAATCCCCCTAAAAATTTTTAAAAAATTAAAAAAAAATTAACGTATTATACGTTAATCATTTATATATATTGTTTTTTATTTATATCTATTGCTAGTTTTTGTAATTGTGTTATCAGAAAAACTTCTACTTTCATTAGAACGGAAAGATAAAAAATTGTGGTTTCTAATTCCGTTTAATGCATCATTAACCGCTGTTCTTACGTTTTCCGGAATATTTCCTAAATATTTTTTATAATAATCCTGTTCATAAACAACGAATTGATGGGGAGCAGTTGCTTGAGCTATTGGATCAGTACCATGAGAATTAATCCAAGCTTTTGATTCACATCTATTTAATATCGTTGTTATAACTCCTAAAGCATCATCAAGAGATTTATCACACTCTGCTGCTACAATTGCCATTAAAAATTCTTTATCATCTTCATTTATGTTATATTTTTTATTATCATCAGTAACAACAAAACCTAGCTCTTCTTTATTTTTATATTTAGCTGCATCTGGATTTATTTCTTCTTTTTCTTGCTCTTCATTATCATTTTCAGTTTTATCATCAGTGTTTTTATTTAATAATATTGGGTTTATTTCTTGTGTATTTAAATCATCTATTGCCGTTAGCATTGGTGATTTTTCTTTTATATTTAAGTCATTATCTATAACATTATCAGTTATATTAGTTATACTATCCATATCAGTATATGATGTACTTGGTTTAGGGTTATTAGATTTCGAAGACTCTTTACTTACATTTATTCCACCAGTTAAAATAGTTGTAATAGATAGACCAATTGGGATTATAACTTTAGCTATTTTTCCTTTAACTAATTTATATTTCTTTTCATTTATATATTTGAAAATAAACGAAAATTTTTCATCATTTTTAAAATCTTTTTTATTTTTTAAAATAACCTTTATATCATAATTTGATATATAAAAAACAAGATCTCCTTTTCTAAAATGAATGTTGGTTATTAATTTGTTATTGTCTCTTAAATTTTTTAACATTTCAAATACATAATCAGGTGAAGCTTTTTGTCTTATTTTTTTATCATTATCGTCGATATAAAAAGAATTATATGCTTGTATTATGTTCCCAAGTTTTCTTATTTTAAGTTCCATCATAAATAATCACCCATATAATTATATCAATAAAAAAGTATATTTACAATTTTACATATCAAAAAAATGTCAACTATTTGACATTTTCTATTTCTTTTATTTTTTTATCTTTATCAATTCTTTCAAATAATATTTCTGGTTTCATATTATCATAAGTATTATTTTCTTTAAAGATTAATGATTTATCGCTGGTGTTTAATTGTTTTAATATTTCATCAGATGTTTTTGTTAAAAATGGATTTAAAGCGTTTGCACACACCCTAATTGATTCTAGCAAATTATATAAAACTGTTTGTAATCTATCTTTTTTAGTTTCTTCTTTAGCAAGTTGCCAAGGCATTGTTTCATCAATGTATTTATTACTACGTCTTAATACTTCAAATATTTCATCAAGAGCAAAACCAATTTCTAAATTATCCATTTTCTTTTCTAACCTAGAATCAAGAGCGTTAACCATTTTAATAAGTTCATCATCTATTTTTTCATTTACTTTTTTATTAATAATACTTCCATTAAAATATTTATTAGCCATCGTAATTGTTCTATTAACCAAGTTGCCTAAAGTGTTTGCTAAATCCGCGTTAGTTCTTTCAATTAATAATTCATAAGTTAAATTACCATCATTTGCATATGGTATTTCATGAAGTACATAATACCTTACCGCATCAACACCAAATAACTCTACTAAATCATCAGCGTATATGGTATTTCCTTTACTTTTACTCATTTTATCTGAATTAGTTAAAAGCCAAGGATGTCCAAATACTTGTTTAGGAAGTTCTAATCCTAAACTCCATAAAAAGCATGGCCAGTAAATGGTATGAAATCTTATTATATCTTTCCCAATTAAATGAAGATCCGCAGGCCATAAATATTTAAATTCATCGCTAGATCCGTCTGGATCATAACCTATGTTAGTAATATAATTAGTAAGTGCATCAAGCCATACATATACAACGTGTTTTTTATCCATATCAACTGGTATGCCCCAATCAAATGAAGTTCTAGAAACACATAAATCTTGTAATCCTGGTTTTATAAAATTATTTAACATTTCGTTTTTTCTTGATTCAGGTTTTATGAAATTAGGATGTGATTCAATATATTCTACTAATTTATCTTGATATTTCGATAATCTAAAAAAGTAAGCTTCTTCTTTTTTTTCTTCAACGAATCTACCACAATCCGGACACTTACCATCAACTAATTGTGATGATGTCCAAAAGCTTTCGCATGGTGTACAATAAAGTCCTTTATATTCTCCTTTATATATATCACCATTTTCATACATTTTATCAAATATTTTTTGAACTATTCTTTCATGGTTAGGATCAGTTGTTCTAACAAATTTATCATATGAAGTGTTCATAATATCCCAAATTCTTTTTATTTCATTTGATACATCATCAACAAATTCTTTAGGTGTTACACCCTTTTCTTTTGCTTTTAATTCAATTTTTTCACCGTGTTCATCAGTACCAGTTTGAAAATATACATCATAACCTTTCATTCTTTTGTATCTTGCAATTGCATCCGCTAAAACAATTTCATAAGTATTTCCAATGTGTGGTTTACCTGACGTATAGGCTATTGCCGTTGTAATATAATATTTTTTATCCATAATTAGCACTCTCCTTTTAGCATTATTATAATTATACTTAATAAATAAACTTATACCATTAATTTATTTATTTTTATTTTTCTTTTGTTTATTCTTCTTATAAACTATTATTACTTTATTTAAAGGTTTTGAAGAAAAACCTTTTTTTTCAGAATAAATAATACCATTTGAAAAAGATATCTCACCTTGTTTTTCAAAATTATACAAAATTTTATTCTTCATATAAATCACCATTAAACCAAAAAAAATCATCCTAATTAAAGGACGATTATTAACCGCGGTACCACCTTTGTTCTAGATTTTTACCTAGCACTTAAACTCTTAACGCAAGTTAACGTTTTAATCTATTAGATTAAACAGCTTTTGAAAACCATCTATATGGTTATTATCTATGTATGCTTTCAGCTTACCATACTCTCTTTTAATAGTTTTACCCATACTCTTTTTCATCAATGCCTTTAAAACAAATAAATTATAACATAATATATTTTATAATACAATATTTTAAATTTTCTTTCATTTTATTTTTTTCTAGATAACACTAATGCATTTGCCTTTACTATTTCATGTTGATCATTATATGTGAATTTCCCATTTTTAATTAGTTCATCTACGTTTTTACTATCCAATAAACCATATAAAAACATATAATACTGCATATTTATATCATTTAATAGTGCTTTATAATACTTTACATCATATATCATATCAATAGAATTTAGTAATTCTATTTGCTTTTCATTTAACTTTTCGTTTCTATATGCTATTCTTTGTCTATTTATCCAAAAACCTAATTTAATAATATTACCAGTTTCTTCTATAACAACATAATCTTGTGATATTAATAAATTACCATGCTTTTCGTAATATTTTTTAGCAAGATTATAATTTATTATCCAATCATTTTTTATTACTTCATTGTTACCATTAACTTTCCAAGCCATTTTTATTTCATTTAGTAATTCTATTTGATTTTTATTTAACTTTCCGTTTTTATATGCTATTCTTTGTCTATTTATCCAAAAACCTAATTTAATAATATTACCAGTTTCTTCTATAACAACATAATCCCGCGGTATTAATAAATTACCATACTCTTCGTAATATTTTTTGGCAAGGTTATAATTTATTATCCAATCATTTTTTATTACTTCATTGTTACCATTAACTTTCCAAGCCATTTTTATTTCATTTAGTAATTCTATTTGCTTTTCATTTAACTTTCCGTTTTTATATGCTTGTCTTTGACTATTCATCCATAAACCTAATTTGATAATATTACCAGTTTCTTCTATAACAACATAATCTTGCGGTATTAATAAATTACTATGTTCTTCGTAATATTCTTTGGCAAGGTTATAATTTCTTACCCATTTGTCTTTTATTAACTCTTGGCTATAATTGCTATTAACTTTCCATACCATTTTTATTTTATTTAATAATTCTGTTTGTTTTCTATTTAACTTTCCGTTTTTATATACTTGTCTTTGAATATTTATCCACCTACCTAATTTAATAATATTACCAGTTTCTTCTATAACAACATAGTCTCGCGGTATTAATAAATTACTATGCTCTTCGTAATATTCTTTAGCAAAGCTATAATTTTTTATCCATTTGTCCGATATTAATTCTTGATTATAATTACAATTAACTTTCCAAGCCATTTTTATTTCATTTAGTAATTCTATTTGTCTTTTATTTAACTTTTCATTTTTATATGTTTGTCTTTGTTTATTTATCCACAAACCTAATTTAATAATATTACCAGTTTCTTCTATAACAACATAGTCTCGCGGTATTAATAAATTATTATGTTCTTCGTAATATTCTTTAGCAAGGTTATAATTTCTTATCCATTTGTCCGATATTAATTTATGATTATAATTACAATTAACTTTCCAGACCATTTTTATTTCATTTAGTAATTCTATTTGTCTTTTATTTAACTTTTCATTTTTATATGCTACTCTTTGATTATTTATCCACATACCTAGTTTAATAATATTACCAGTTTCTTCTATAACAACATAGTTTTGTGGTATTAATAAACTACCATGTTCTTCATAATACTTTTTGGCAAGGTTATAATTTCTTATCCAATCGTTTTTTATTACTTCATTGTTACCATTAACTTTCCAGATCATTTTTATTTCATTTAGTAATTCTATTTGTTTTCTATTTAGATTTTCATTTTTATATGCTTGTCTTTGACTATTTATCCACCTATCTAATTTAATAATATTACCAGTTTCTTCTATAACAACATAATTTCGCGGTATTAATAAATTATTATGTTCTTCATAGTATTTTTTAGCAAAGTTATAATTTATTATCCATTTGTCCGATATTAATTCTTGATTATAATTACCATTAACTTTCCATACCATTTTTATTTCATTTAATAATTCTATTTGTCTTTTATTTAACTTTTCATTTTTATATGCCGTTCTTTGATTATTTATCCAGTTACCTAATTTAATAATACTTCCGTTTTCATTTTTAGTAACATAATCTTGGGGTATTAATAAATTACTATGTTCTTCGTAATATTTTTTGGCAAGATTATAATTTCTTATCCAATCGTTTTTTATTACTTCATTGTTACCATTAACTTTCCAGACCATTTCTATTTCATTTAATAATTCTATTTGCTTTTTATTTAACTTTCCGTTTTTATATGCCGTTCTTTGACTATTTATCCACCTACCTAATTTAATAATATTACCAGTTTCTTCTATAACAACATAATCTCGCGGTATTAACAAATTACTATGTTCTTCGTAATATTTTTGGGCAAGGTTATAATTTCTTATCCAATCGTTTTTTATTACGTCATTGTTACCATTAACTTTCCAGACCATTTCTATTTCATTTAATAATTCTATTTGCTTTTTATTTAACTTTTTATTTTTATATGCTTCTCTTTGACTATTTATCCATAAACCTAATTTAATAATACTTCCGTTTTCATCTTTAACAACATAGTTTTGTGGTATTAATAAATTACTATGTTCTTCGTAATATTTTTGGGCAAGATTATAATTTCTTATCCATTTGTCCGCTATTAATTCTTGATTATAATTACAATTAACTTTCCAAACCATTTTTATTTTATTTAATAATTCTATTTGTTTTCTATTTAACTTTCCGTTTTTATATACCGTTCTTTGTCTATTTATCCATAAACCTAATTTAATAATACTTTCGTTTTTATCTTTAACAACATAGTTTTGTGGTATTAATAAATTACCATGCTTTTCATAATATTTTTTAGCAAAGTTATAATTTCTTATCCATTTGTCCGATATTAATTCTTGATTATAATTACAATTAACTTTCCAGACCATTTTTATTTCATTTAGTAATTCTATTTGTTTTCTATTTAATTTTTCATTTTTATATGCTACTCTTTGATTATTTATCCACATACCTAGTTTAATAATATTACCAGTTTCTTCTATAACAACATAGTTTTGTGGTATTAATAAACTACCATGTTCTTCATAATACTTTTTGGCAAGGTTATAATTTCTTATCCAATTGTTTTTTATTAACTCTTGGCCATAATTACAATTAACTTTCCAGACCATTTTTATTTCATTTAGTAATTCTATTTGCCTTTTATTTAACTTTTCATTTTTATATGCTTGTCTTTGACTATTTATCCACCTACCTAATTTAATAATATTACCAGTTTCTTCTATAACAACATAATCTTGTGATATTAATAAATTACCATGCTTTTCGTAATATTTTTTAGCATAGTTATATTTTTTTAACCATTCATTTTTAAACATAATAACACCTTCTTAAACATTGTTATTATATTTAAAATCTTTTAAAAGTCAAATAAATAGTACTTTTATAATTTATTATATAAACCAATTACTTCTTTTTTTAATAATTATGTTTAATAAATTACTTAATAATCTAAATAACCTAGTTGATACATACATTAATGCTAAAAGAATTAATAAAGAATTAGCTGATAATATTTCTAATGAAAATATGCTTCTTCCTACCGTGGTTATAATAACTAATAAGAATAAAATACTTAAAACTAAAATAAGTGATTTTCTTAATAAGTTAAGTGGTTTACTTATTCTATATATTAATAAAACCGCGGTATAAGCCGTTATTATAACTGCTATCGTAGAAGTTTGTTCACTTGGTATTTTTAATAAACTTGCCACAAAAACCAAAAGTAATACATTTATAACAGTTGTTATTCCACTTGGGATTGCTTTACTTATAACGTTTATGAAAAACTTTCCCTTTACCCTTGTTTTATTAGGTTCAAGTGCTAAAATAAACGCCGGAATGCCAATGGTAAGAGAATTTATTAAAGTCATTTGAATCGGAATAAAAGGATAAGTATAATTAATAAATAAAAATAATAAAGCAAGTAAGGATGCATATATTGTTTTAGATAAAAATAAGGTTGCGGATCTTTCAACGTTATTAATCGTTCTTCTTCCTTCTTTTACTATTTCTGGCATAGCATCAAAATTAGAATCTAACAAAACTAATTCGGAAACGTTTCTTGCGGCATCAGCTCCATCATTCATAGCAACGCCACAATCAGATTCCTTAAGTGCTAAAACATCGTTTACTCCATCCCCGGTCATTGCAACAACGTGTCCACTATTTTTAAGAGCTTTAATTAACATTTGTTTTTGATCCGGTTTAACCCTTCCAAAAATGTTATTTTCTTCTGCAATTAAATTTAAATCAGTATCATCTTTTATGTATCTTGCATCATATATTCCTTTTACTTTTATTCCAACTAATGATGCAATATTACTAACCGTTTTTGGATTATCTCCTGAAATAACTTTTATTTCAACGTCATTATCAGCAAAATATTTTATTGTATCAATGGCTTCTTTTCTTATTTTATCCCTTATTAAAATAAATGCTAAAACATCCATCTTATCTGAAAGTTCATTGTTTTTTAAAGTTGGCATTTTAACTAATACTAATATTCTATTTTCTTTTGATAAAGTATCTATTTCGTTTTTATATTCTTTTAAATTATTTTTAAGTACAAATTCTGGTGCTCCCATAATGTATGATTCATTTTTTAAAATAACACCAGAGTATTTTCTTTCTGATGAAAAGGAAATATTCTTAACTGATTTTATTTTAGAATCATTACCATACTTTTCATTTATTGCTAAAAAAGTTGGGTTTTTATCATCTAAGTTAGTTGAAATCATCTGCATTACTTCATCAATTTCATATGCTTTATGGTTACCAACTAAAATTACATCTTTTACTTCCATTTTTCCATCGGTTATGGTTCCGGTTTTATCTAGGCATAATGTATCTACCCTTGCTAAAGTTTCCAAGGCATATAAATCTTGAACTAAAACATTATGTTTTGATAATCTTAAAACACTTATTGCAAGAACGGTTGAAACAAGTAAAATAAGTCCTTCTGGAATCATACCAACCACCGCTGCAACCACCTTTGTAACTGCGTTTTGCGCTGTGTTACCATCAATAGAAAACTGTCTTAAAAGAAGTAAAATTCCAATTGGAACAAGAGTAATTGAAACGTATTTAACTATTTTTTTAAGAGATCTCATTATTTGTGAATTAATCTCTTTTTTCATTTTTTTAGCATCCCTAGAAATTACTGACGTATAATTATCAAGTCCAACGTGTATAACCCTTGCTTTTACAGATCCACTTACAATAAAACTACCAGATAAAATGGTATCTTCTTTTTTCTTATAAATGGTTTTAGCTTCACCAGTTATAAAAGATTCATTTACTTCACATTCTCCATCAATAATTACTGAATCCGCGATAACTTGATCACCTAATTCATAAATTATTAAATCATCAATAACAATATCATCATTATGAATTTCTTTTTTAATTCCATCTCTTATCACCTTGGCCTTTGATGATGATATAACCGATAATTTATCAACGATTTTTTTTGCTCTTATTTCTTGAATCGTACTTATTAAAGTATTACAAACCACCACTCCTAAAAATAGTAAATTTTTATATGAACCAACTATTATTATTGCAACGCCTAAAATAATGTTAATAAAATTAAACAATGTAAAAGTATTTTCTATTAAAATTTGTTTTATACTCTTACTAGGAGTTGTTGTGTCATAATTTACTTTTCCTTGTCTTATTCTTAGCTCAACTTCTTTTTTAGATAATCCCTTAAACACAATAAAGTCATCTCTTTCTATCATATATATTTATTATACCATTTTTTAACAATTTTAAAGAACATAAATAAAAGATAATATATATTTTACATATTATCTTTTTAAATATTTTTCATAATTTGAAAATTCACTAGTTTTTAGATTTGTTTTATTTAAATCTTCTAATAATTTCTTTTGTTTTCTATCTAATTTATTAGGTGTTATAACCTTTAAAATTACGTATAAATCACCAGCGCTGTGCCTTGATGGAGTTTTAAGCCCTTTACCCTTAATCCTATGTCTTTCACCAGATTGACTTCCTGCTGGTATAGTTAAAATAACAGCATCTTCAAGGGTTGGTACTTCTTTTTTACATCCTAAAGCAGCTTCTGCTATAGTAAGTGGTAAGGTAACGTATAAATCAGCATTATCCCTTCTAAATAATGGATGATCTTTTACTTTTATTTCGATGTATACATCACCATTAGGCCCACCATTTTCTCCGGCCGGCCCTTTACCAGCTACCCTTAAATGATCACCTGTATCAACACCCTTTGGAACTTTTACAATTATCTTTTTTCTTACCTTTTTCTTTCCAGTACCCTTGCATGATGAACACTTACTTGTGTAAGTTTCTCCCGTACCATCACACGTAGGACAGGTTCTTTGGGTAATAAAAGCACCTAATATACTTCTTTGTTGTTCTTTAATGTAACCTGTTCCACCACAATCTGGGCAAGTTTTAACACCTGTTCCACCATGCCCATTACATTCTTGACATTTATCCATTATGTCAAGTTCAAGTGTTGTTTCGGTTCCAAAAGCAGCTTCTTCAAAACTCATTTCAAAAATAACATTTAAATCTGGTCCTTTAGTTGCACGCTTAGTTTTTCTTGTGCCACCAGAGAAAAATGATGAACCACCGCCAAAGCCAAAGCCAGCTCCAAATATATCTTTTAAAATATCTGATGCATCAAAATCCGCAAAACCAGAAAAATCACCACCAAAGCCTGCGTTTTGATCAAAGGCAGCGTGTCCAAACTGATCATACCTACTTCTTTTATCCTTATCAGATAAAACGGCATATGCTTCTTGTGCCTCTTTAAATTTTTCGGCAGCATTAGGTTCTTTTGAAACATCTGGATGATATTTTTTAGCAAGCTTTCTAAAAGCACTTTTTATTTCAGCATCCGTAGCATCTTTAGAAACACCAAGTACTTCATAATAGTCTTTCTTCATAATGCTTATACCTCCTAACTATTATATAATAATTCAAACGAATCAATATATTTATCAAACATTTTTATAGCACTTTCAATTACTTTTTTATCAGTCATATCAACGCCTGCTACTTTAAGAGCATCAAGTGGGTACTTGCTACCACCAGTTTTTAAAAATGATAAATAATTTTCTAATGCGTTCTTTTTATTATTTAAAATTCCATCAACTATATAGCAAGCAGCCGAAAGTCCTGTAGCATACTTATATACGTAAAAATCATAATAAAAGTGTGGTATTCTCATCCATTCATATTTGATTTCTTCATCTAAAACAACTTCATTACCATAGTATTTTTTTAATATTTTATAGTAGCAATCTGATATGTAATCACTTGTTAAACTTTCGTTTCGTTCTTTTTTATCATACATCTCATATTCAAACTCCGCGAACATCGTTTGTCTATAAAGAGTTGCTTTAAACATATCAATTATATGATTTAAAATTGATAATTTTTCATCTTTATTTTTAGAATTTTTTAACATGTAATTAGCAAGTAACATTTCATTTACCGTAGATGCTACTTCCGCTACAAATATTTCGTAATTAGAATATACGTATTTATTATTTTTACATGAATAATAAGTATGCATAGAATGCCCAAGTTCATGAACAACCGTTGAAACATCATCGATTGTTCCCTTATAATTTAAAAGTATAAATGGATTAGTATCATAAAAACCAGAAGAATAAGCTCCTGTATATTTTCCCTTGTTATAATAAACGTCTATCCATCTTTCATCAAAAGCTCTTTTAATTACGTTTATGTAATCATCGCCTAGTACGCTTAATGATTTTAACGTTAAATCTTTAGCTTCTTCAAATGAATATTTTTTATCATAATCTTTAACTAATTCTACGTATGTGTCATAAATATGAAATTCATCTAATCCTAATAATTTTTTCTTAACTCGATAAAATTTATATATAACATCCATATTATCATTTATACATTTTACCAAATTATTATAAACTTCTATATTTATGTTTTCACTAAATAAGGATGCCTTAACACTACTTTCATAATTTCTAATCTTTGATAATGCTATTTCTGTTTCTATGTTTCCATTAAATAAATCCGCGATAACATTCTTATAATTTTTATAACCATTATACAAGGTAATAAAAGCATCCCGACGTACCTTTCTGTTTTTGGATTTTATTAAGGTGCTATATACGTTATCATTAAATTCAATTTCCTTTTCGTTTTCATCTTTTATTTTATCAAACTTAATATCAGAATATATTAATGTTTGATAAGTTTTAGAAGAATTATTTAAAGATTTAGAAAGCATTGCAATTATTTTTTCTTTATCTTCTGATAACGTATGATTCTTATATCTTAAAATATCATCAAACATAAATTTATATTCTAATAATCCTGGATTATTAGAATAATATTTTTCTAAAATATTATTATCCAAACTTAAGATAGAAGGAGTAAAAAATGATGTTAACTCTGCATATTTACTACTTAAATCTAGTACTCTATCATTCATTTTTTTATTTTTATCATCTAACGTATTTGAATCATAATTTAAATGCGCATAATAATATAATTTACTTATTAATCTATCAATTTTTTCATCAAATTTTAAAAAATTAAATAAGTTATTTGCACTATCTAAAAAACTATCTTTATAATTTGGAATTTCTTTTAATAATTCTTCTGCTTTTTTAAAATCTTCTTCCCAGGATTCATCATTTTTATAAATAGTTGTTAAATCCCACTTATACTTATCATCTATTTCACTTCTTAATTTGATACTATTATTCATTAAGTCTCCTTTAATTAAGCATAAAGTTCTAGACCAGCTAGAACTTTACTACTTATTTTCCCTTTTTATTTTTTTTCTTCAAATTCTGCATCAACTACTTCTGAATCATCTTTTTTTTCTTCGGTGCTATCTGAATTTTTATCAGCTTCCGCTTGAGCTTTCTTGTTAGCTTCCTCATAAACTTTAGCACCTAAAGCCATTGCTTTTTCTTGTAATTTCTCAGTTGCTTTTTTGATATTATCAACGTCATCTTTTTCCAATTCTTCTTTAAGATCTTTAACTAATTTTTCAGCTTCTTCCTTATCTTTTTTATCAACTTTATCGCCTAAATCTTTAATTGATTTTTCAGTTGCAAAAATCATTTGTTCAGCTTCGTTTTTAGCATCTGCCAAAGCCTTTTTCTTTTCATCAGCTTCTTTATTTGCTTCTGCTTCTTTCATCATTTTATCAATTTCTTCATCTGTTAAATTAGTTGATGCGGTAATTGTAATAGCTTGCTCTTTACCCGTTCCTAAATCTTTAGCTTTAACGTTTACGATGCCATTAGCATCAATGTCAAAGGTAACTTCGATTTGAGGAACTCCCCTTGGTGCTGGCGGGATATTAGTTAATTGGAATCTACCAAGCGTTTTATTATCACTTGCCATTGGTCTTTCACCTTGAAGAACGTGTATATCAACGGCTGGTTGGTTATCAGCAGCGGTTGAGAAAACTTGTGATTTTGAAGTTGGTATCGTTGTGTTTCTTTCAATTAAAGTTGTCATAACGTTACCCATTGTTTCAATACCAAGTGAAAGTGGTGTAACATCAAGTAATACGATGTCATTAACATCACCAGTTAAAACACCACCTTGAATTGCTGCTCCCATTGCAACAACTTCATCTGGATTAACTCCCTTAGATGGTTCTTTACCTAATTCCTTTTTTATTAACTCTTGTACTTTTGGAATACGAGTTGAACCACCAACTAATAATACTTTATCAATGTCAGTTGATTTTAATTTTGCATCTTTAAGGGCTTTTCTAACTGGCTCTAAAGTAGATTCAGTTAAATCATCGGTTAACTCCTCAAACTTAGCCCTAGTAAGTGATAATTCAAAGTTAATTACGCCATCAGATGATTGTGCTAAAAATGGTAATGAAATTTGTGTTGTTGTCATACCAGATAAATCTTTTTTAGCTTTTTCAGCGGCATCTTGTAATCTTTGCATTGCCATTTTATCACTAGACAAATCAACGTTATGTTCCTTTTTAATTTCACTTATTAAATAATCAACTATTCTTTGGTCATAATCGTCTCCACCTAAATGGTTATTACCAGATGTTGCTTTAACTTCAAACACACCATCACCTAATTCAAGAATAGATACGTCAAACGTTCCACCACCTAAGTCATAAACAAGTACCGTTTGTGCGTTTTCTTGTTTATCAAGTCCATAAGCAAGTGCCGCAGCAGTTGGCTCGTTTATTATTCTTTCTACTTCTAATCCCGCGATCTTACCTGCGTTTTTAGTAGCTTGTCTTTGTGCATCATTAAAGTATGCTGGAACCGTTATTACGGCTTTAGTAACTTTTTCTCCTAAATAGCTTTCAGCGGTCTTTTTTAAATCACCTAATATCATTGCAGATACTTCTTCTGGGGTGTATTCCTTACCATTTGCCTTAACTTTTTTATTCGTCCCCATTAATCTTTTAATTGACCTTATCGTATCAGGATTTACTACCATTTGTCTTTTAGCAGCACCACCTACGATAATATCATCATTTTTAAAAGCCACAACTGATGGGGTTGTTCTTTCTCCTTCTGGGTTAGCTATTACTTTTGCTTCAGCTCCCTCATAAACGGCAACACATGAATTTGTTGTACCTAAATCAATACCTATTGTTTTACTCATAATTAAACACTTTCCTTTCTTATTTATTAACTTTAACCATTGCTGGTCTTATTACTTTATCTTTATACATATACCCTTTTTGGTATACTTCTAATACTATTTCCTTTGGTTTGGTTTCATCCGATTCAGTCATAACCGCTTGATGAAAATTAGCATCAAATGGTTTTCCAAGAGAATCAATTTCCTTTACACCAAACTTTTCTAACGCTAGTGATAAACTTGCGTAAACCATTTTCATTCCGCTTAAGAATTTAGAAACTTCATCTTCTAAATTATCATCATCCATTTTGATTGCTCGCTCAAAATTATCTAAAACCGGTAATATTTCAAGAATTAAATCCTCGTTAGCATATTTTAACATTTTAGCGGTTTCTTCGTCTTTTCTTTTACGATAATTTATAAGTTCAGCCTTTGATCTTAAGGCTTCATCCGTTAAATTTTTTAACTTGTTATTTAACTCTTCAAAATCTTTTTTATCCAGTTTTATAAACTGATGTTTAGCTCCTTTTTCGTTATCTTTATGGTCTTTTTTTTCAGTTTTATTCTTGTTTTCTTCTTTCATACTTTACCTTTCTATATTACGCTTTATAAAATCAAGTAATGACACAACCTTTTCATAATCCATCCTTTTTGGACCAACGATTGCAATCGTACCTTCTTCACCATTTGCTAAATACTTAGTCTTAATTACGGATACATTATCATCAAAGTTGTTTTCATGACCTATATAAACATTTATATCATTATTATCTGCTTCTATTTTTTTAACCATTTTATCATCATCAAATTTATTTAACAACGACTTTATTCTAGATACGTTGTCAAACTCTTGATAATCAAGTAATTTCGTTCTACCTGACATATGCATATGATTCTTATAAGAAAACTCGTTAAATGCATTATAAAACGCTTGATATAAAGCTTCATGAGATTTAACATAATTACCAATTATTGGTTTTATTTCATATTCCAATTTTGCACTTATTTCATTAAGTGGTGTTCCGATAAGTAATTTGTTAATTAACTCAACTACTTTTTTTACCTCTGATGGCAAAACATTATTACCAACCTTTAACTCCTTATGTTCCACATGACCTTTATCCGTTATTACAATCGCAATAATTTTATCATTTTCAAGTGGAACAACTTGAACTTCCTTTAGCTTGTTTATTGCACTATTTGCACCTAAAACAACTGAAGTACAATTAGTTATTTCAGAAATAATTTCCATACTTTTAGTTATAACATCAGATAGTGCAAGTTGCTTATTATCAAATATTCTCTGAAGTTTAAGTACGTCTTCACCAGTCATTTCTTTAGGTTTCATTAAGTTATCAACGTAATAACGATATCCCATTTCACTTGGAATCCTACCACTTGAAGTATGGGTTTTTTCGATGAATCCCATCTCTTCTAGTTGAGCCATCTCATTTCTTATCGTTGCAGAAGAACATTTAAGTTCTTCATTTAAACTAGTTGAACCAACCGGATTAGCCGTTTTAACATATTCTTCAACGATTAACTTAAGAAGTTTATTTTGTCTTTCACTTAACAATTTATCACCTTCTTTTTTTATGAGCTACTAATATTATAATATGTCACTTTAGCAAAGTCAATACCGGAGTGCTAAAAAAATATAAAAATAAAAACACCAATAGGTGTTTATTTTATAAATGAAATTACTTTATCTATACCAATTATATATACCACTAATGCCATAATATCCAAAATAAGTAAAATAGAAAGTAAAATTATTAATGGTGCCTTATTTTTTTTAACGGGTATTTCTTGACTAGTTTCGTTATCTAATTTAACATCATCTTCGATTACTAATTCTTCAGCGTCAGTTGTGGCTTTATTCTCACCTTTACTTATTGGGGAAACATCTTCTAATTCTTCAATTTCTTCTAATACTTCTTCTTTAGTATCCATAACTAACCTCCATATCCTATATGAATTATACTCCAAATAAATTATTTATTCAAGATATATGAATCAAGTAATCTTATAATTATCTCATTTGATACAAATAATTTATCACTTGGAATAAATAAATTATTTTTATTTTCCATTAATAACTTATCATCAACAAGTTTTTTATAATCAAATACATCTTCAATTCGCTTGTTATATTTATTTTTAAAAGATAGCTTATCAATTCCATTTATCTTTCTTAAAGATAGCATTACATAATCATTTATTTCCGTTTTTTTATTTATTTTTTCTTTGTAAACTATTCTTTTACCATTAATGTAATTATCAACGCTTTTAGTATTATCATACCTTATATTATTAATAAAACCAGATGCTCCCGCTCCAAAACCATAGTATCTATAATTATTCCAATAAGCTAAATTATGGCAAGATGAAAAACCAGGTTTTGAAAAATTACTTATTTCATAATGAACGTAACCATTTGATTTTAATTTTTCTACTATTTTATAATACATTTTACTTTGTGCATCATCATTTAGTTCCTTAAAATTATTTACGTATAAAATTGTATGCTCTTCTATTATTAAAGCATAAGTACTTATGTGATTTACGTTAAGTTTTATAATTTCATTTAAATCATTTTCCAAATCATCCATTTTTTCATCTGGAAGCGCATAAATCAAATCAACATTTACATTATTAAAATATTCTTTACATAAGTTTACGTTTTTAATCATTAAATCTTTATCTATTTTTTTATTTAATATTTTTTCATATTTACTATTAAAGGTTTGAAGGCCAATACTTAACCGGTTAACTCGGTTTTTCTTTAACAAAAGAAGTAATTGATCAGTTATGTCTTCATAATTACATTCAAAAGTAAATTCATAACTATCTTTTAGTTTTAACCTTTTTAATACTTTAAATAAATTATTTAAATTTTCAATTGATAAAGAGCTTGGAGAACCACCACCAACATAAATCGTTTCTAATGGTTCATTTTTATATGATGTTAAAATCTCTTTTTCTAAAGCACTTATGTATTTTTTTGCCTTTTTATCATCATAAAACACCTTGCAAAAATCACAATACGAACATATCTTTTTACAAAAAGGAATATGAATATAAGCTGATCGCAATTTATTTTTTTCTATTTCCATTAAATTTTCCGTTTTCATCTTTTGTATATCCATTATTTTCTTGAGATATAATTCCACCCATAGAATGTCCTACTACTTTGTTTTTTTGTTGGTACTCTTTTATTTCATTAATTACAAATTGAGCATCAGAACCATAAATTTCGGTTAATAATTCTTCATTATTAAGTAATCTTCCAACGGTAGAAGATGGTATTTTATACTTTTTTTCTATTTGCTTTTGATTTAGTTTTTCTCCCAATAATGCATTAACACATATTCTAGTTTTTTCTTTCATGACAGTAATTTGCTTTTCATTTAACATAATATTCTCCTTTAATCATCTACTTTTAAAACTGATAAAAACGCTTCTTGCGGCACATCAACGTTTCCTACCCTTTTCATTCTTTTTTTACCTTCTTTTTGTTTTTCTAAAAGCTTTCTCTTACGAGTTACATCGCCACCATAACATTTAGCTAAAACGTTTTTCTTCATTGCTTTAATATCACTTCTTGCAATTACCTTTGTACCTATTACCGCTTGAATTGGTACTTCAAATAATTGCCTAGGTATTAATTTTTTTAGGTTTTCTGTTACTATCTTACCCCTTTGATAAGCAAAATCTTTATGAGTGATAACTGATAATGCATCTACTATCTCACCATTAATTAAAATATCCATTTTAACCAAATTACTAGCTTTATAACCAATTACTTCATAATCAAAAGATGCGTAACCTTTAGTAAAAGATTTTAATTTATCAAAAAAATCATACACGACTTCTGATAAAGGCATTTCATAATGAATGTTAACT
The DNA here is from genome assembly GCA_947623685.1 of uncultured Bacilli bacterium. GTDB lineage: Bacteria > Bacillota_I > Bacilli_A > RF39 > UBA660 > Aphodocola. The sequence continues at coordinate 26,425 of CANQHF010000008.1, forward strand.
CTTGTCTCATTAATATAATCCATATTTATGTAAGTACCCCTTTTTTCTTGACATAATTCCATAACCTGACCTATGTAATTACTAGGTACTATTATATTAGTTTTAATATATGGTTCTTTTATTTCCTTTATCTTTTCATTAGAAGGCATATTGCTTGGGTTATCAACTAATATTTTTTCATTATTTGTTTTAATTACTTCATAAACTACCGATGGACTTGTTGCAACAATATCAATACCAAATTCTCTTTCTATTCTCTCTTCTATTACATCCATATGAAGCATTCCTAAAAAGCCGCATCTAAAACCAAAACCAAGTGCCGTTGACGTTTCTGGTTCAAATGATAAAGAAGCATCATTTAATTTTAATTTTTCTAAAGCTTCTCTTAAAAGATTATACTTATTTGATTCAGTCGGATAAAGACCACAAAAAACCATTGGCTTCATTGGTTTATATCCAGATAATAACGTTGCACTATCTTTACTTAAAGTAATTGTATCTCCTACTTTAATATCACTAACACTTTTAATTGAAGCACATAAATAACCTACTTCTCCCGCGGATAAAGTTTTAACTTTTCTTTCCTTTGGATCATGAATTCCTAATTCTACCACTTCATATTCCGCATTAGTTGATAACATCTTTATTTTATCTCCAACACTTACTTTTCCATTTACCACCCTAAGCCAAATAATTGCACCGCGATACGATTCATAAACACTATCAAAAATTAATGCTTGAAGTTTTTTAGTATCACTTCCTTTTGGTGATGGTATTTTATTTATGATTGCATCTAACAACTCATCAATACCAACACCAGTTTTAGCACTAGTTAAAATAATTTCATCTTCCATAAAACCAAAAGTATCCATAATCTCTTTTTTTACCTTTGCAACGTTTGCGTTAGGTAAATCAATTTTATTAATAATCGGAATTATGGTTAAATTATTTTCCAAAGCAAGATATAAATTAGCAATCGTTTGAGCTTCTATTCCTTGGGATGCATCAACAACCAAAACAGCTCCTTCACAAGCTGCCAAAGAACGCGATACCTCATATGAAAAATCAACGTGACCCGGGGTATCAATTAGGTTAAGTAAATACTGTTCATTATCCTTTTTATACACCATAGATACAGAGTTAAGTTTAATGGTAATTCCTCTTTCACGCTCTAAATCCATTGAATCCAATAACTGGTCTTTTAACTCTCTTTTAGTAACCGCACCAGTTTTTTCCATTATCCTATCTGCTAAAGTTGATTTACCATGATCAATATGAGCAATAATACTAAAGTTCCTTATATTTTCCTTTTCCAAGATAATCACCTAGACATAATTATATCATAACAAATTAAAAAAGTCTTAATTAAAGACTTTTTTAGAATCATTAATTTCTTTTAAATAATCTTCTATGTTAGAATCAACGTAATTATATTTATTTATATCAATTAAATCTTTTATTTCTTTTATGTCAGCGCCATTAATATACATTTCATCTTGATTGTACATACAATATGATAAAAATTTATCCATATTATAAAATATTTGATTTATTAAGTTAATATCTTTTTTCAAGAACAAATATAATGCAATTACATTTTTATTTTTTGTTTCTAATACCATTTTTTCTAACGTAGTTTGTGATATTAAATTCTTTTCAAAACATAAATTAATATAGCATTTGATTTTATCAATATCATCTGAATTTAATATCCATTTGGTTAGTTCATCTCTATTCTCTTTTGTTAAGCCTTCTACATCTATTGCAAACAAATAAATATATTCTGGGTCGTTAGTTTGTATTATACATTTAGTTAATTCATCTTTATTTTCTTTTGTTAAGCCTTCTACATCTATTGCAAAATAATAAATATGGTATGCATCATTAGTTTGAACTATTCCTTGGGTTAGTTCATCTTTATTTTCTTTTGTTAAGCATTTTACATCTTTTGCAAAATTATAAATATAGTATGCATCGTTAGTTTTAATTATTCTTTTGGTTAACTCATCTTTATTTTCTTTTGTTAAATTTTCTACATCTCTTGCAAAATAATAAATATAAAATGCATCATTAGTTTTAATTATTGCTTTGGTTAATTCATCAATATTTTCTTTTGTTAAACCTTTTACATCTCTTGCAAAATTATAAATATATTCTGCACTGTTAGTTTGAATTATTGCTTTGGTTAATTCATTTATATCATTGGATGTTAATTTTTTTTGGTTATCTATTGTAAAATGATATATTTTAGCAGAAGTTTTAGAACCAATTTTATTAATAAATCTTTTTGTTCTTAAGCTCATAGTAATTTTCTCCTTTTTAATTACTTTTATTTTATATATTTTTAATTTTTTGTCAATTATATCATTCTAATCAAAGTATTCAATTCCCATAGCTTTTTTTACTTCTTTTAATGTTTTAGAAGCTACTAAACGAGCTTTTTTTGTTCCTTCTTTTAAAATATCATATACTTTATCAATATCTTGAGCGTACTTTTGTCTTCTTTCCCTAATTGGCTTTAATTCTGCTTGTAAAATATCATTTAAGAATCTTTTTATCTTTATATCGCCAAGACCACCACGTCTATAATGATCTTTTAGTTCGTCTAAATTATTGTATTCTGGAAGATATTTTTTAAAATCATCATCTTTACAAAATACATCTAGGTACGTAAATACAGTGTTACCTTCAACTTTACCAGGGTCTTCAATTTTTATATGATTTGGATCAGTGTACATACTCATTACTTTTCTTTTAATTTCTTCTTCTGAATCTTTTAAATAAATACAGTTACCAAGTGATTTGCTCATTTTAGCTTTCCCATCAATTCCAACTAGCCTAAAACACGCTTCATTTTCTGGCAACATTTCTTTTGGTTCAACTAAAGTATTTCCATATATAGAATTAAACTTTCTTACTATTTCTCTTGCTTGCTCTATCATTGGTAGTTGATCGTCTCCAACCGGAATAATATTTGCCTTAAATGCTGTTATATCTGCCGTTTGTGAAACTGGATAAGTAAAAAAACCCGCTGGTATGCTTTCTTCAAATCCTTTTTGTTCTATTTCAGACTTTACTGTTGGATTTCTATGTAATCTTGATATTGTAACAAGATTCATATAGTAAAAAGTTAGTTCTGTTAATTCTGGTATCATTGATTGTATAAAAAACGTAACTTTAGTTGGATCTAAACCAACCGCTAAATAATCCAATGCAACTTCAATTATGTTATCTTTTATTTTTTTCGGATTATCAAAGTTGTCCGTTAAGGCTTGTGCATCCGCTAGAAAAACATACATCTCGTCATAGTTTCCTTCGTTTTGCACTTTAACTCTATTTCTTAAGGAACCAACGTAATGTCCAATATGAAGTGGACCAGTTGGTCTATCTCCTGTTAGTATAATATTTTTCATATTTTTTTCCTCTTTTCTTTAACATTTTATTTTTTTACTTTAGTAATTAACACCCCATCGCTTATCTAATAACATTTTATCACATTTATTTAACAAAAAAAACTCATATCCAAATAGGATAAGAGTTTAATCTTACTTTTAATGCCACCTATGTACCATCATACATATGTTATAAGGTAACGGATAACTACCGGAAATAGCCTACTTGAAATGTTCTTTCGGTATTCACTTGCAAGCCCATTTACTAAAACTCATATATGATTTTACATCAGCCAATCACTTTCTTTAATATTTATTTTAGCTACTTTTCTTGCGCATCGCTTTAAATATATTTAGATTATATATAATTTATATTTATTTGTCAAATAATTATTCATTCATCATTTTGTCAATACCATTAAAAATTCCGTTCATCGTCCATTTAAAACCATCCGCAAAAACTTTTGAAGTGAAAAGTCCAAAATTAGATACCTTATTATCATAATTCTTTTTTATATTTGATACATAGTTTTCTACCTTAATTGTTTTTCCTTCTTTTACATCTTGTTCAAATTGTTTTATTTTTTCTTGTGTTAAAGATGTTTTTTTATTATTTAAATCTTCGTAATAGCCACCAGCTTGTGCAAAATATAAAACTAAAAATCCAAAAAATAAACACCATATAAAGCCATGAAAAATTTTCTTGTAGCTTATCATAAAACACCTCTTATGTATTCTATAATCGATTGATATAAAACATCTATGGTATTATCAACTTCTTGTTTTGTATTATCCTTACCACCTATTTCTACTAAAAATACGTTTTCTGATACATCTTGATTATAAACACCATTATATCCTTTTCCGCCGTGCTCTATTATTCCCCTTGAAATTCCTGGTACTTTAGATTCCATTATGTCATTTAGTTTTTTGGTAGTTATTTTATTTTTTTCATTATTTGGATTATCTAATCCTATAACAAAAAGGACTTTTGCATACGCTTTGTTATTATAACTCATCGTACTTATTTTTTTTGATACTGAATCCCGATGTATATCAAAAAAATAAGTAAGATTAGGATTTTTTTCTCTTGCTTCATCCAAATATTTTCTAGAAGCAGTATATGATTTATAATACTTAAAATTATTTTGTTCTAAAAATACTTTTATACTTTGTTCTTCTAAATAAGCTTTGTTTTCGGAAGTATTTAATTTATCAGTTAAAACTTTTGCAGCTTCATAAACGTTATAACTTACGTATTCTTCACTTTGGTGAGTATTATATACGTATATTACCGGCTTATTATTATCATTAGAATTTACGTTTGAAATTTCGTTTTCGGTTTTTTTTGCAACGTTTGTTTTACTTAACGTTGCTTTAACCGTTTTTAAAGATGCGTTTTTAACGTTTTCATTTAACATACTAACTGGACTGTTAATTACTTCGTCTATTTTATTAGAAATATGTTTTTGAACGTTATAATTTACATAATTAACATCCTTTTTTAAAATTGAATTTTTTAATCTATTATTTTTTAGATAATTAATCATATAAACGTATGAAAAAAAGAAAAAAAACGTAAAAATAAATAATAACATTCTTTTTTTTACTTTATTTTTTCTTATTTTTTTGCCCTTAAACCGTTTCATATTAATCACCAAAAATAAAATACCATATCATAAGTATTATATTTGTCGAACTAGTGAATTATTAAAAATATTTATATATTATGAAGTGAATGATTTATTCCATAACTTATTATGTCACTTAACTTTTCAATTACAAAGTCAACTTCTTTAGGAGTTACCATTAAGTTATATCCTATTGGGGTTAAAACTTCATAAGTTAATTTTTTTAATTCTTCTTCATTTAAAGTACCAATTAATCCAAGTAAGGTTTTTTTATCTTCATTACTTACAATTACATCTTTATTAAGATAATTAACTGGTCTATTAATAAATTTAGCTATCTTTGTTTTTTGAAAATTTTTATTATATGCATAGTTTTTTATCATATAATTAATCGTATCTGATACTATAACAACGGCGTCAACAACGGTTGGAACACCAACCGAAATAACCGGTACACCAGTGGTTTGTTTTGATATTTCTTTTCTTTTATTTCCAATTCCGCTACCTGGTGAAATACCAGTATCTGATACTTGAATACTTTTGTTTACCCTTGAAATAGAAGTAGATGCTAGTGCATCAATTACGATTATTAAATCTGGTTTTATTTCTTTTACCACTCCATTTATAAAGTCACTTGTTTCAATTCCGGTTTGACCAGTTACCCCAGGATAAAAAGCAGATACGTTAGAAAAAGATGAATCAACGTTAAAATTCATATCAAAAAGATGCTTTGTAACAATCATTTTATTAACTGCTTGTGGGCCTATTGCATCGGGAGTTGATTTTATGTTACCTAACCCTATAATAACCGTTTTCATATTGCTTTTAAAACCTATTATATTTAACATCTTCTTAAATTCTTTATTAAAGATGGTGGCCACTTTTTTTTTAGCATCATCATCAGTTACGTCATCAAATTCTAAGGTAAGATAAGTGCCTGCTTTTTTGCCTATCGTATTATTTTCATCTAATTTTATCCAAGATATTTTAACGTTTTGTTCCGTTGTTACTTTTGGTTTAAAATTCTTCTTATCTTTTTCAAGTAAATCAATTGCCATATCAGTTCTTATTTGATACTTATCTAAATCAATGTTATGCATTAATTATCACCTATTGTTATTTTTACCAAAAATATTAAATATTATTGATTTTTTATATTTTTTTTGATAAACTATAAGAAGTTGTGAAACGCCAGGAGGTGAAAACATGCCAAATATTAAAAGTGCTAAAAAAAGAGTTAAAGTAAACAAAGTAAAGCACGAAGCTAACATAATGCCAAAAGGAGCTATGAAAACAGCCGTTAAAAAGGCAAGAAATGAAGCTACAGATGAAAATATTAAACTTGCTAACAAAAGAATTGATAAAGCGGTTAACAAAGGAATTATAACAAAAAATAAAGCAGCTCGTTTAAAATCAAACATATCTAAAAAAAATAATGAAACGAAGTAAATCTACTTCTTTTTTTTATGCAAAGTTGGTATAATAATTATGGTGATGATATGAATATTAAGAAATTAATTAAAATAGCAGTTATGGTAATTATAATTGTCTTTTTGTTTTATCTTATTAAGGATAATTATTATTTAATTACCAATAAAATAGATTATGTATACAAAAAATATATGCAGCCTAAAATAAGACAAACCCTAGTTGATAATGAATACAGAAAAAAAGAAAATTATGAATATTTAAAAATATATGAAGATACCAACATAAATAATAAAACCGAAGCTAAAAATATGATATATACATTTTTAGATTCTGGTTGGGATAGTTATACGGTAAAGTGTAATCCTGATTATTTAAATTGTGTTAATGACATAATTGAAATGGCACAAAACGAAACTTATTTAACTGATTTAAGTAATTTCGTTCATCCGTTTAACACCTTTGAAGAAGTAAATACAACTTTTACATCAGCTGGTAAAATGACCTTAAAAAAAGTAAGTAAATACTCTGATGAACAAATTAAAGTAATAAATGAAAAAGTAAATGAAATATATGATAAATATTATGATCCATCAAAAAATGTAAAAGAAAACATTAAAATATTCCATGATTATATAATAAATAATACAAAATATGATTCTGATAATAAAACTGGTGCTTCTTCAACTGATTCTAGTACTGCTTATGGGGTTTTAATTAATGGGGTTGGTATATGTAGTGGTTATACCGATGCGATGGCTTTGTTTTTAGAGAAAATGAACGTTAAAAATTACCGATTATCATCTTCTTCCCACGTGTGGAATTTAGTATATGTAGGTGGTAAATGGCTCCATCTTGACTTAACGTGGGATGATCCTATAATGGAAGATAAATCCGATGCAATAAGTGATGAATATTTTTTAATTGACACAAATGAATTATTATCAAAAGAAGATAATGAGCACGAATTTGATAGTACGATATACATAGAAGCAAAATAAAACAAGTAATTTACGTTTACTTGTTTTTTTATTTGAATAAATTTATAATGCTTGCTTTTAATGCTTCATAAAAACTTGGATTAATAATAGTTAACGCCGTTAATGAAAGAAGAACCATAAAAATAATTATTACAATAATAAAACTAACATTAAAACCCTTCATTGCTTCTTTATCTATTTTTGAAGGTCTACCTACTTTTTTTCGCATTTAATCACCTACTAATAATATGATACAAAATTTATTAATTATTTTCAATATAACTTATTACTTCTTTTATTGTTTGTCCAAAATTATTTACGTTTACAAAAAACCATTTTACATTCATTTGATTTTTAAACCAAGTATATTGTCTTTTAGCATAATTTCTACTTCTTTTTTTAATTAAGTCAACTGCTTCATCTAAAGTTATTTTTCCATCAAAATATAAATATAACTCCTTATAAGAAATAGCCGTATTTATTGCTTTACTTTTTACTTTATCATCATAAAAACATCTTGCTTCATCTATTAAGCCATTTTTAATCATATCATCTACCCTATTATTAATTGCTTCATATAACTCATCTCTTGGTCTTGTAAGTCCAATAAATTTAACGTCTTCATATAATAATTTACTTTCTTTTTTATCGATGTTATTTTTATGATTATTTAAGTAACTTTCTAGTCTTTGTCTGTTATTAACGTGTATTTTAGTATTTTTATCTATTTTTAATACCATATCATATAGTTTTTCATTAGTATATGATGAATAATCTTTTCTTCCATTATTTTTTTCAAATTCATAATTATATAATAATGCTTTTAGATATAATCCAGTTCCACCAACAATAACAACGTTTTTATTTTCTTTTAATAATTTATCTAGTACTTTTCTTGCATCTTTTTGATAATCATAAACTGAATAATCATCATTTACATCCTTTATATCTATTAAATGATGAATAATACCTTCTTTTTCTTCTTCTGTTACTTTAGCAGTACCTATATCCATTTTTTTATATATTTGCATACTATCGCAAGATATTATTTCTGCACTATATTTTTTTGCAAGTTCGACAGATAATTTTGTTTTGCCAACCGCGGTTGGCCCTACTACCACAATTATCATAATACCTCCGTTTAATAAATTAAGTATTAAATTTTTTTAAAGTAAATAATACATTATTTATTTTATTATGTAATTTCTTATTAACAACAAATATTATAATTAAAAACAAAGCTATGTCAAATTACATAGCTCTTTTAAACATTTTTTCAAGTTCATAATTACTATAAAATATGGTAGTTGGTCTTCCATGTGGACATGTATATGGATTATCACAACGTCTTAAATCATCAATTAACGCTTCCATTTCTTCCATTGATATGTTTGTATTTGCTTTAATAGCCATTTTACAACTAAGCATAATGGCAGCTTTTTCTCTAAATTTTTCAATTGTAAAATTCTTTTCTTCACTTATTATTACTTCTAAAATTCTTTTAATTGACTCTTCTTCGTATCCTTCTTTAATCCAAGTAGGATGCTCTTTTATAACAAATGAGTTTATACCACTTTCTTCAATATCAAAATGCATATCTTTTAAAACGTTAATGTTTTGTTTTATTATTATAAATTCGTTAGATGGAAATTCTAAAGTAAGTGGAATAAGCATTTTTATGCTATCACTTTTTGGATTGCCGAACGCTTTTAAATAACCTTCATAATTTATTCTTTCTTTTGCGGCATGCTGATCTATCATATAAAGTCCTAGTTCATTATGGCATATTATGTACGTTCCTTTAGCAAGTCCTACCGGGTACATCTCTGGCATAATTATTTTTTTATTTTCTGCTTTTGTTTTATCATTTTTTTCTTCATTATAACTTGTTATATCTTCATTTACTTCCATTACCGGTTCATCAAAAATAGAATAATCTATCGCACTAGATGAAATTACGTTTTGTCTTTCTAAATTAAGTTGTTGTAATTCTACTTTAGGTTTTTCATCAATTACTTCTTTCTTTTCAATTTTAGGAATTAAAAGTGCTTTATCCAAAACGTTTTTTATTCCCGTTTTAATAAGTTCTTTTAAATCATCAAAATTACTGAATTTTATATCTAACTTTGAAGGATGTACGTTAACATCAACAAGTGATGGATCAGTCGTTATATTAAGAACAACAATTGGATATCTAGTTTCAGGCTTATACGTATGATAACCATCGTTTATTGCCCTGTTTAATTCGGTATTTCTTATAACTCTATTGTTAACCAAAGTAATCATATGATTTCTAGATGATCTGGTAACTTCTGGTAACGCAATGTACCCATCAACGTCATAATCATCATTATATATTGATATTTTAAGCATTTTTCTTGCAACGTCTGATCCATATATTTCTTTTATAACCTTAAGTAAATTACCAGTACCATCGGTATTTAATAAAGTTTTACCATCACTTATTAAAGTAAATTTTATATTAGGATAAGATAAAGCCATTTTATTTACGTAATCACAAACATTAGCAAGTTCAGTATAAGTACTATTTAAATACTTTAATCTAGCAGGAGTATTATAAAACAAATTTTTAACGGTAATTATTGTTCCTTTTCTTGCGTCTGATGGTTCTTCTAAAACTTTTTTACCACCTTCTATTTTGAGTTTTGTACCAACGTCCCCTAAAGATGTTTTTAAAGTAACTTCTGAAACGGAAGCAATCGAAGGCAATGCTTCTCCCCTAAAGCCTAAAGATGAAATTCTAAAAAGATCCATTTCATCTAAAAGTTTACTTGTAGCGTGCCTTTCAAAAGCTAAAATGGCATCATCATGACTCATACCACTTCCGTTATCGCTTACTTTAATTAATTTAGTTCCAGCTTCTTCAACTTCAATTTTAATTTCATTAGCTCCCGCATCTACGCTATTTTCAACTAATTCTTTTACTACTGAAGCACATTTTTCAACAACTTCTCCTGCTGCTATCTTATTTGCTAAAACTTCATCCATAACTTTTATTTTATTCAAACATACCACCACCTATATATCATTATAATTATAACACATATATATTAAACATGTAATAATTACCCTATTACATTTAACCTATTATTACATATAATACTTTAAGGAAGGTGAAATTGTATGAACAAAGGATATCAACCATCAAATCAAATACCAGTAAATAATGCTTTATATGGATATTATGTTCCATATAACTATTCTAACGTTAAAGGGCAAAATGATGAAAGACTAGCCGGTGGATTTATTTTTCCATTCTTATTAGGTGGTGTAACTGGTGCCGCAGTTGCTCCTGCTTTTTGGAATAATGGCTATAACAATAGACCAAATTATTATTATGTACCAGGACCATATTATCCATATCCACCAAGAAGATGGTTTTAAAAAAGATTTAGTTTTCTTTAACTAAATCTTTTTTTCTTATTAAACGATATGTAGCAATATATTCATAATTTACGAGAGCATTTGGTACGTCAGCATAACAAACAAAATCAGATGGTAAGATAATTTGTTTATTATTATCATCAACAAACTTTATGTCTCCATAAGGAAACTTATGAGACCAGGTTTTATCATTAAAATTCTTTTTTAAAAAATGGAAATCAGTTCTCTTGCTATTAAAATAATAAAAAGAATCAGTTAAAAAAAGGGCAACCAACCATTCATCTTCCATCGTAAGTTCATAGTCTTCATCGACTTTTTTGGCACTTATTTCTAAAAGTTTGCAATCTTCTAAAAACGCAAATACTAATTCTTCTTTATTAATATCTTTTTTAGAATTATTGCTTACTTCACCAACGTCCCAAGCACAATGACATTTTAAATCCTTATCAATGTATAAAACTTTTTCGGTTGGCACATCGCAATTCATGGCATATAAAAAGCAATTAATATCTAAATTAACCCACTCATCTGTTTTTTTAGGTTTAATACTTTTTTTCATAAGATCGATTATTTCACTATTTAACATAATATTCTCCCTTTCTTTAGCAAGTTATTATAGTAAATAATTAATATATTGTCAATTTATAATATATAACTTACATCAACTAATCCTTCTATTCCAGGAATTTTTGCCTTGGAAGTATATTGCCACATAGAATATGCTTCGTTATATTTACAAGTTGAATTATATTCTGCTACCCAATCAACATACTTTCTTGCCGAATCACTTAATCTATTTAATGCATACCACCTTCCAGAATATACTTTTACTTTATATTTATAATTAACATAATTACTAACACTATTTACATAATATTGTATAATTTCATCATAACGTAATTTAGATATGTTATTTGAACTACTTGTTTTGGTACTCCAACTTTCAATGTCATAATAAATCCCAAGGGTAGGCGTTATTTCATACTTGCTAATCATATTTTGAGTAAATAACGCTTCTTTTTTAGCACCATTTAATGTGGTTGCATAACTAAATAAATATATTCCGTATGGAATATTAAGTCTTTTTAATTCACTTATGTTTCTTTCAAATTTTTTATCTAACGTATCATAATAACCAAGCCTTAATATAACTCCATAACAATCACTTTGTTCCTTAAATAAATCCCAGTTAATATCTTTTTGATAGTAGCTTACGTCAACCACTTTAATACTAGACGTTCCTAAATATTTACCAGTTGCCGAAAAATAATTATTAACTCCGTTAATTTGCTTTATACCAGTTACTTTATTACCATTTTCATAATAATAAGTTATTCCATTTTCATTTACGAAACCATTTTTTAAATCAATTTTTTTGGTATCACTTAAATTATTATTAACATCATTATAATCTAAATTATCTTTCGAATCATTATTTTCATCTTCTATAGTTTCTTTATCTAAATTATTTTCATCTTCTAAAGATGATGATATTTCTTCTTTTGCTTCATTATTATTAATTTCATTATCATTAACTTCGTTTTCATTAACTTCATTATCATCAGCTACATTATCATCTTGTTTTATATCGTTAGTTTCAGTTTGAATATCGCTACCTTCTTCATTTTCATCAAATGGTATAAAGTCCACTACATTTTCTTTTTTTGGTACATTCAAATTATTAATTGTATAATCTTGATTAATTTGTGGTACCACACTTACATATAATGATTTTTGTTTTGATACTGTTTGCGCTTTTACTTTTACTTTTACATTATTAGTATTATTTTGTACTTTTAAAATATCTAATTTTAAAAGTGATAAAATAATACTTGGTAATAAAATCAAAAATATTATTTTTTTCATATTTAACTTGCATTCCTTTCTTTTGATTTTTTTAAGCTATAAAGGTGGAAATAGTAAACTTTAATAAACTATCTCCTACTTTTTTATTCTCCTTAAAAAACAAAATACCCTTAAAAAAAATAAAAAAAATTAGATTTTTTTCTAATTTTTTTCATTTCTTAAAAATTCATATAAATCATTTGCTACTTTATAAGGTAAGTCTTCTTGTAATTCTTCTTTATTCAAGGTTTTTAGTTTTGTTATCGTTTTATATTTTTTTAATAACTCTTTTTTCCTTTTTGGCCCTATTCCTGGCACGTTATCCAAAATGCTTGATAAACTACCCTTACTTCTTATGTCTTTATGATAATTAATTGTGTAACGATGCACTTCATCTTGAATTCTAGTAAGCAAATGAAATACATCCGATGTTTTATCTATGTTATATTCTTTTTCAGTACTTATCAAAGCGGTGGTGGTGTGTTTATCATTTTTCTTAAGTCCCAAAACGGGTATATCTAAATATAAACTATCTAATATATCTTTAGCGGCGTTAACTTGAATAATACCACCATCAACAATTATTAAATCTGGTCTTTCTAATTTTTCTGATAATACTCTATAATATCTTCTATAAATAACTTCCTGCATAGTATGATAATCATCTTTAGAATCCGAATTTATTTTATATTTGCGATATTCTTTTTTATCTGGTTTACCATCTTTAAAAACAATCATACCAGATACGGTAAAAGTACCAAATAAATGGGCGTTATCAAATACTTCAATTCTTCTTAAATTAGGAATACCAATTATTTTACCTAGTTGTTCATTTGCCAAAGTGGTCCTTTTTTCGTCTCTTATAATAAGTTCAAATTTTTCATCTAATACAATTTTAGCATTTAAATATGCCATATCAATTAATCTTTTTTTAATTCCTTTAGTAATTGTTATAACTTTGGTATTTAATGCTAAAGACAATAGTTTTACATCAAAATCTTGGCCAACTAATATTTCTTTTGGCACTTCGTTTTTATCATAAAAACTAGTAACAAAATAAGATAAAGTATCATCTATTTCATCAAATAAAGGAAATACCTCACCATCTCTTTTATTTATTTTTCCATCTCTTAAATGTAAAACTTGAAATGATATATAATCGTTTTTAACATAGTAATTAATAACGTCACGATCTACGTTATCAGTAAAAGTTATTTTTTGTTTTTCTAATACTTTATCTACGTATTCTAACATTTCTTTATACTCAATTGCTTTTTCAAAATTAAGATTAGAAGATGCTTCATTCATTAAATTAACGATTTTTTTTCTTACTCCATCATAATTACCCTTTAAGAAACTTGTTATTTCGCTAATCATCTGATTAACGTAATTTAAATCTATCTTTTTTTCACAATATCCCAAACACTCATTTAAATGATAATATAAACACACTTTTTTTTCCATTAACTTACATTTTCTAAGTGGATATATTCTATTTAATAATTCTACTGTTTTTCTAGCAGCATTAGCGTTAGGATAAGGCCCAAATAATTTACCTTTATGATTTTTTATTTTTCTGGGTCTTGATATAATTAATCTTGGGTATTTATCACTGGTTATTTCAATATATGGATAGGATTTATTATCCTTTAACAAAATATTATATTTAGGTGAATATTTTTTAATTAAATTTATTTCTAAAAGTAATGATTCAACTTCGCTTGAAGTTACTATGTATTCAAAATCTTTAATGTTTTCAACCAAAGCCTTAGTTTTACCAGTATGTTCTTTATTAAAATAAGATGAAACTCTTTTCTTTAAGTTTTTAGCTTTACCAACATAAATTATGTTTCCGTTTTCATTTTTCATAAGATAACAACCTGGTTTGGTTGTTAGTAACTTTAATTTTTCCTTAATTTTATCCATAAAAACCTCACATTCCTTTCACTTCGTTCAAGGCACACATAGTCATGAAAAAATTGAATAAAATTTATTTT
>CANQHF010000009.1 GCA_947623685.1 uncultured Bacilli bacterium
TCAATAATTCCTTTAAAATAAAGTATATCTTGTATATTTTTATTTAATGTCATTTTGTACAAAACACTTCTGCTTTAGGGCTTGGGACTGATTCTATTAGCCTTAAAATTCCTTTAGTATCTAAAGCATCTCTCAATCTTACTTTTCCATCTGAAGCCTTCATTTTCAACTGACTACATTTTGTAGTCAGTTCACTACCTTCCTTTTTTAATCTATTTTTCAATACAGACCAATATTTTCTTGGCTCTACACTATTAGTCAAAGCTGAAATTACATCAACAACGCTAAAATAATAATCTTCTTTTTCACTATCCCAAACGCTTATTATTTCTTTACCTTCAAATAGATTTGAGATTGTTTCTAATTTACTTTGATTCATACAAAACCTCCTTTATAGTAGCATTATATAACAAGAACATTTGTTTGGCAATGTTTTTTTGGAATAATTTTAAATTAATTATCAGATACAAAAAAACAAACCATACAAATGGCCTGTTTATATAAATTATTATTTTTTCTAATTATTTAATTTATCATATTCTTCATCACTAACCGGTTCAAGCCAAACATTCTCTGTTTCTTCACCTGGCACTTCAACAGCAATATGACTAAACCACGTTTTCTTGGTCAAATGACACAAAGAGATATTGCTTAAAAGAGAAAGCTATTATTTTGCACACCTATATTAGTTTTATAAATATAGTAGTATGTTATTACCTAGTCATTAAAAAACTAAGTATATTTTGGAATTCATTAGTTACCAGCTTATTTTAACTTTTTGTATCTTAAAATATTTTCATAAGTCTCTTGTGAATTTTTTAACTCACCAAAGCCAAAAATATATCGACATATTTCTCCAACATTTGATACTTCTTTTAAATATTCATTCTCTGGAATCATTTCATTATCTTTATCTCTAAAATATAGAGTTTTTATTTTATTACTCTGTAATAATTTACAAGTCATTGGATTATCTTCTATCATAAAATTTATGCCTAACTCTATACATTTAGATACTTTGTCTTTTACGTCCCAATATATATTATTTATTGGCAAACCATTCTTTTTAAACACTTGAATAACTGCCTCTTTAGTTTCTTCTTTTAACAATCCTCTTGCAGTGATAAAAACAAACTCATAACCTTCAGTTTCAAATAATTGTAACATTTCTTTGGCTAATGGAATTAGTGGAGTTGAATTAAGGGTAGCATATACTAAATAAAGATCAACAAATTTTTGCTTTTCTTCTTCTGTCCAATCATATCGTTTTAAATAATCAAATTCATTGGGATACTTAACTCCATCTCTTCCCAATATTAATAAATCATATAATTCAGCATATGTCCTCATTGTTCTTTCAAAATCTAATATAATTCCATCAATATCTAAACCAATTAACATTTATTTTCTCCTTAATAATAATGATTTATTTTGAACCCAAGCCTCACTAATTAGAGGTGATTCATAAAAATCAGCATCTACAGTATAACCCGTTAACCATTTTATAATTCTTACATCAGAAGTCGTAAGTGGCTCAGTTATTCGTATAATATTTCCACTTATATGAGCACAATCTTCAGTAGGAAATTCACAAATACCTTTTTGTTTTAATATGCATATGTGATTTTGTTTATTTCTTATTTCATAATCAAATGGTATTATATCTTGTAAATCAGCTTCAAGTAATAAGCCATCTTTAAAACTTTTACATTTTTCTTGCATAACACAATTACTACAACCTAATTCAGATGGTCTATAATAGTGAGCATTATAATCTCGTGGTAAATTATGAACGTATGAAAATAAACAAGAAGTTTTTCTAAAAACGGGAACTTGATAACTTTGAGCTATTTTTTCAAACAATTCCATTATTTTTTCGTCTATTATTTTTTTATGTCCAAATTTATAACCGGGATATGGTTGTAAATTTATACCTTGTTCTTGCCAGATTTTTACGCTTTCTGGTTTTCCTTGTAATCCTGAATATCCTATTGCCAAGCCATATTCTTTAGCTAAACTAAATACTCTATCAAAAACCTCAACACTATCATTGACATTAAATATTATTGGGCGATATTCTATTGAATATTTATAATTATTATTTCTTTTTTTTATTTGTTTTAGATTATTTTCAAAACGTTCCATAGTGTTACCATCTAAAGGTGAATCAACTCCAAATGTTGAAAAAGCAATATGTAAATCCAAATCAAATTCTACATCTGGAAATTTAGAAAAATCTCCTTTTGTTATAATGATTACTGGCCCTTTATGTTTAGCAGTTTCTAATCTTCTCAAATAATTAACTGTGTTGTCTATTTGCAATAAAGGATCACCATAAAATAAATTTACCGCAACAGGTATATTAGAAAAATTAGGATTAATTTCACTAGGCAAAATACTGTAATGTTTTTCTTCACATTTCTCCCCATTTAATCTACAGTATTTACAATCATAACAATAGTCTAATGAATCCCCTAATAAGTAAAACGATTTGGCTAATATTGCTAAATCGGTAGTTTTTACTTTTTCCATATTTTTTCCTCCTTTGCTTTTCATTATAACATCAATTATTTATTTTAGAATTTCTCGTTTTTTCATAGGATATATGAAATAAATTCATACTTAACTAATTTTAATTTTTAGATAGTTCTCTATAAAAAATTTAGGAGCAACTGTTAAATATTTTTCAATATATGCTAAATTAATTATAATATTTGGCAATTGTTCTTTAACATTAATAATTTTAAATTCCCCATTTTTTATATTATCTTTTACTACGTCATATATAACATAGCCAATACCCAAATCCTTTTTTATAGCTCCCACAATCATTTCACTGGTGTGAATATTTATTACATTGTTTAATTGAACATTATTTTTTTCAAGTAGCTTATCTAATTGCTTTCTATTATCAGTTCCTTTTATTGGTAAAACTAATGGATAATTTGTTAAATCTTTAACACCACTAATTTTATCAATCGAAAGTATTGTGCCAGATTTAACTACAAAACAGTTTTCTACTTCAATCAAGGGTTTAATTATTAAATTATCTATTTTAGAGTTTATTGGAGATGTATCTATAATAAAATCAATTTCGTGATGTTCTAATAATTTTAATAATTGAGTCGTAGTTTTGCTTATTATTGTTATTTCAATATTCGGATATTTTTTATGAAAATTAGTAATATCTTCAAATATATAAAATGAACCAATTTGCGAAGGAACTCCTATTGATATTTTCCCCTTATTTAAAGTTTTACTTTCTACCATTGTCCTTTCAGCAGTAATTAAGTTATTGAATGCTTCCTCTACATAAAAAAGAAGTTCTTCTCCTTTTTCGGTTAATTTAACACCCTTTGAATTTCTGTAGAACAAATTAATATTTAAATCTTCTTCTAATTTTTTTATAGCTTTACTTACAGCAGATTGAGTAATAAATAGTTTTTTTGATGCATCAGATATACTTTCACTTGAAGCAACTTCATAAAATATTTTATATAAATTTAAATTGATATTACTTTTATACATATTATACCTCCAACCGATTTAGTTCCTATTATATCACAAATCTTCATGATATTTTTACTAAATTACTTAAGTATAATTGCTTTAAAAAGAAAGAAAATCAGTGGTTTTATCTTCTTCCCTATAGGATGCTTATATTTTGTAAAAATATATTTTTTATTCTCTAATCTTTTTTAGATTTCCCTTTTAGTTGTACACATTTTGTGGACAACTCACTTTTTATAGTAATATTATAATGTTAGAACATTCGTTTGATAATGCTTTTTTCAAATAATTTTGAATTAATTATCAGATGCAAAAAAACAAACCATTTAAACTGGTCTGTTTAGTAATTTTTAATCTAATTTATTATATTCTTCATCAGATACAGATTCTAACCATTCGTTTGTTGTATCTTCCCCTGGTACCTCCACAGCAATATGGCTAAACCAAGAATTAGGTTGTGCTCCATGCCAATGTTTTACATTTGCAGGGATTACGACAATATCTCCTGGAGATAGTTTTTGCACCTTTTTTCCTTCTTCACCGTAATATCCATAACCTGCGGTACAAATTAAAACTTGTCCACCACCAGATTTAGCTTTATGAATATGCCAATTATTTCTACATCCTGGTTCAAATGTTACATTTGCAAAACTAATGCCATTTTCAGTTTTTGCTAATTGTTTTAGATAACTATTTCCTGTAAAATACTTAGCATAAGCATCATTTGGTTGTCCTAATCCAAATACATTTAACTTATCAAATTCTTCTTTATTCATTTTTATCATCACTTTCATAAATTTCTTCAATTAAAGGAAAAGTACTCCAAGCTTTAGGCCAGCCTGCATAAAATGCTAGTTGTGTTACTACTTCAACAACTTCTTCTTTTTTTAGTCCATGTTCTTTTCCGATTGCAAGATGGGCTTTTAATTGTGGGTATAATCCTTGTGCAAATAATGCTGATATAGTTATTAGGCTTCTATCTCTAGGTGATAGTTTATCTTCTCTTGACCATACCTTTCCAAATAATACATCATCATTTAATTCTGCAAATAAAGGTGCAATATTACCTAAATTATCTTTTCCTGCTGTTTGTTTTTTCATTATTCATCACTCTCCAAATCTTTAAATTTTTCTACCTTCATACTTATTTGATACTTACTTCTTAAATCTGCGATTTTCTTCATCATTTCTGATTTATGATGAATATCTAATGCTTCTTTACTTTTCCATCTATCAATAAGCAAAACCGTTTCTTCATCATCTAGGGGGAAGAAATATTCGTATCTTTCATTACCTTCTTCTTTTCTTACCATATATACGATTCCACTAGATACCATTTCGTGAACAAATTTTTTAGCATTACCATTTTCACCTTTATAATAAATGTTAATAGTTATACTCATAACCTAACCTACATAATCCAATTTTTTATATCACTATCTGATACACTACTTGAAAATCTTTTAGCACTCATAAAATCAAGATTACTATAAGTGTTTTTTAAGATGTTAAAGCTATTACTTACACTAGATCCACCTGAGGTTGCAAAACAAAAGATTTTCTTATTTTCTAGATTGTTTTCTTCGATAAAGGTATTAATGATTGTTGGTGCTAAATCCCACCATACAGGAAACCCAATCAAAATAGTATCATAATCGCTTAAATTAGAAACCTTATTTTTTATTTCTGGCCTTGATGATAGATTACTCATTTCTCTTGAAGATCTACTTTGTTTATTAGTCCAATCTAAATCTTCATTTGTGTATTTACGTGCAGGCTCAATTTCAAATAAATCACCACCAGTATACTCGGCAATCTTAATTGCTACTTCTTTTGTTATTCCACTTGCCGAGAAGAAACTCACTAAAATTTTACTCATAAAATCAATCCTTTCTTATAATTATATTTTTCATTTTAAATTATCCTTAAAAAACTTTTCAATTTTATCAAATGGGATTATATCTTTATTATCATATAAATCCGTATGAACAGCATCAGGAATTATCATTAGTTCTTTATTATTAGTATAGTTACTATTTGTTATCATATTTTTATAAGCATCTAGACTAAAATAACAAGAGTGAGCTTTTTTTCCATGTATCATTAAAACCGCACTTCTAATTTCATTGCTATACTTTAAAATAGGTTGATTTATAAAAGACATACATCCTATTTTATTCCATCCACCATTAGAGTTTAAGCTTCTTTTATGATATGCTCTTCCTTTATAATATTCACTATAATCTTTAACATAAAAAGGTGCATCTATAGGTACAGGTAGATCTAGGCATCCACCGCCTTGTTCATAACTACCATTTTTATAATCAATTATTCTTTGATGATTAAGATTTTTCTTCATTTCATATCTTGCATTCTCATTATCACCATCATCAAAATAACCATTAGCATTGACTCTTGACATATCATACATAGTTGAAGTAACCGTTGCTTTAATTCTCGTATCAATGGCCGCAGCATTTAATGCCATTCCTCCAAAGCCACAAATACCTATAATACCAATTCTTTCAGGATCAACATTAGAAAGCGTAGATAAAAAGTCAATGGATGCTTGATAATCTTCGGTATTTATATCAGGTGATGCCATATATCTTGGTGTTCCGCCTGATTCTCCTGTAAAAGATGGATCAAATGCTATTGTTAAAAAACCTCTTTCTGCCATTTCTTGTGCATATAAACCCGATGCTTGTTCTTTTACTGCTCCAAAAGGTCCACATACGCTAATAGCAGGTAACTTCCCTTTATAATTTTTAGGTTCATATAAATCAGCTGCCAGTGTTATTCCATAACGATTATGAAAAATTACTTTCCTGTGATTTACCTTATCACTTTTAGGAAACGTTTTATCCCAATTACTTTCTAAATTCAATTTTTCTTCTTTCATTTTTCCTCCTAATAATTTATATTATTAATCCAATTTGTTACTTCTTTTTGACTAGCATTAGATGAAAACCTTTTCCCATCAATCCAAGTAATATTTTTATTATAATTCTTAAGGGTTCTTAAACTACCATTTATACCTGTACTTGCTGATGTACAAAAAGGAATAATCGTCTTACCATTTAAATTATAATTATCTAAAAATGTTAGAACTATTTTGGGAACATCGCCCCACCAAATAGGATAACCTAAATAAATTACATCATAATTATCTGTATTGATATTATTTTTTATTTTGGGTCTAGCACTTACATCATTTTGTTCTTTATTCGCCCTAGAATTATCATTTCCATAATTTAGATCACTATCGGTATACTCATCCTTTGGGATAATTTCAATTAAATCTCCATCTGTAGCATTTTTTATATATTCTGCTACTTTTTTAGTAGTGCCCGTTGCAGAAAAATAAATAATTCCTATCCTTTTATCATTAGTATTTTCCGTTTTTTTATTAGAATTAATAACCCAACTTCCAATACTTACCATTATAATTATTACAATTGCAACAATTAAAACTATTATCTTTTTATTCATTATTATTTTTGCCTTCTTTCTTTTAATAATTTTTGTAAGTTTTTAAAATATATTTTTTCTTTTATCTCGTTACTAAATGGAAGCTCATCAATGGCACTTTCTATTTGTTTTGTAGCACCATTTGGCATAATTCCAAATGGAGCATCCGTACCATATAAGACTTTATCAATTCCAAAGTAGTATACTGCAAGTTCTAGTGCTTTTGTATTTCCAAGTATTGCTGTATCAACATAGAACTTTTTAAACTCATCTTTTTTATCTTTCATTATGTTATCAATTCTACCTGCAAAAAATGGTATCATAGCTCCTGTATGATGAACAATAATTTTAATGTTAGGGCACTTTGTAAATATATCAGCATTAACTAAATCAAACATGGCTTGAGATAGTTCATATTCCCAGCTAAATACGATATTATTATCTGGCTTTCGTGGGTCAAATACAGGATGAAGTAAAACAAGTAATCCAAGGCGCGCACACTTTTTTAAAATTGGCAAGTATTCTTTATCAGCAATACTTTTTCCTAAATGTCTTGTAAAAACTTGAATACCAACAAGTTCTTTAGATGTTGATATTTCATCTAAAATATGTAAGGATTCTTCTATATTATTAAACGGTAACATTCCAATTCCATAAGGAAACATATCATTATTTTCTTTAACACAGTTTATAAGTTCAAGATTAGCCTCTCGGCATAATTTTGCTGATTCTTTAGGATTACAATAATCTTCGGCATTGATATTAGCATAACTTATTATTTGTTTAGTTATACCATTCCATAATTTTCTTCTTACGCTTAAATCTTTTAAAGATTCTATATTCGTAAAAGCATAAGTTGTTGGTATTGTAGAATCAATTTTTAACATCTTCCCATAATAATTTGGCAGTAATACGTGGGCAAATACATCAATTTTTTCCATATTAAATATCCCTTCCTAGATTATACGCTTCTTCATAATATTTTTTTGGCATCATAGATACGGTGCCTGATCCTTTTGCATATATTCTTCCTACATCTTTAAAGTGCATATAGGAAAATAAAGTATCAAAGTATTTATTAATTGCACCATACGTAAATCCATCATCACTATTCCAAGCGGTCATTATTGCGGCTGCTTTTAAATTTTTATTTGTAATTTTAATTGTTTTCGCATAAAAACGATCTATCATCATTTTTAGCTGACTACTAACATTGTAATAATAAACAGGAGAAGCAAAGATTATGGCATCAGATTCTAGTATCTTGTTTAAAATTTCATTCCCTTTATCTTTCCATTTGCAATCACCATTCATACCACAAAAATCACACCCCATACAAGGATGAATATCTGTATGTGCTAAATCAATTACTTCTACTTCTTTTCCTTTATCTTTTGCACCTTTTATAAACTCATTTACTAATGTATTTGACGTTCCGTTTTTATGAGGACTTCCAGAAAGTACAATTATTTTCATTTAACACCTCCTAATATTTTTTCAAGTCCCATTTTTATCAGTTCTTTATCAGTATAAAATTTATATTTAAGTTCAGCTTTATTTATTGCTTCTTTCATTTTATTAGTTACTGAAGTATAAGGATATATACCTACTAAAAATGGTAAAAAAGTAAATGTAATATCTTCTGCTTCATCTTCTTTAATATTAAAAAATTTACATAGACACTCTTCTAACAAAAAAATAGATTCTTTAAATGCTAATTTAAAATTAGCAATGCTTTCTACCCTACTATTTGCCTCCATTTCAAACATATTCATTGAAATAAGTTTTAGTAAGGTTTTTCGCTTTATCAAAGAATTAGTAATTTTATCTATAAAACCTTCTTTTGATATTTCTTTATTTTGGTTAAGAATGTTAAATAAATCTTCATTCCATTTTAAGTATTCTCTTTCTACAAGTGCTAAAAAAATTTCTTCTTTCGTTCTAAAATAGTTGTAGATAGAAGTTCTACCAACACTTATTTGCTCTCCAATAAGTTTAATATTTATATCTTTAAAATCTAATTTTTGATATAGTCTTTCACAAGCACTTATTATTTCTTCTTTTCTTTGATCAATCAGTTTCTTTCCCACTTTATTTCTCCTTTTGCTAACGCATCGTCAATATAATAATATACCTATTCTGACACTATGTCAATATAAATTTAATAAAAATGCTCATAACATCAAACGTTATGAACACATAAATGATTTTTAAATGATAAATATAAAATCCGCTATCACTTATATTATTTTTTTAATGTTTTTAGCATCATTACTTATAAATATGCAAGTGTGTTTTCTAAATTGTCATAAATTTTTATAAAATATATTGTTTTAGAACAAAAGTTTGATATAATTAATTTGGAACATTTAATAGTTGGGTGATTACCGAGCTTCTTAATTGAAGGGAGGTGATAAGATGTCAAAAAAAGATTTACTAATTTTCTTTTTTATTATCATTATCCTTTTACTTATAGTATTACTATTTGTAATTCTAAAATAAAAGAATCACCTAACTCAGCAATGATTTAGGTGATGCACATTATATGGCAACACTCAACATGCGATATTGAATGTTCCTTTTTTTATTTTATGCAAGGAATCCTTGACATATTCATCATAACATAAAAACGTACTTTTATCAAGTACGTTTTCTATCAATTTGGTGCCCGAGACCGGACTTGAACCGGTACGAGGTTTAACACTCGCAGGATTTTAAGTCCTGTGCGTCTACCAATTCCGCCACTCGGGCAAGTGGTGTCCTGTATGCGACTTGAACGCATGACCCTCTGATTAAAAGTCAGATGCTCTACCGACTGAGCTAACAGGACATATAAAACAAATAAAATAAATTGGTTGCCTCGGCAAGATTCGAACTTGCGCATGTCAGAGTCAAAGTCTGATGCCTTACCACTTGGCGACGAGGCAATCTTAAGTGGTGGGGAGAAGTGGATTCGAACCACTGAACCCTAAGGAACAGATTTACAGTCTGCCGCGTTTAACCACTTCGCTATCTCCCCAACTGGTGCCGAAAGCAGGACTTGAACCCGCAACCTACTGATTACAAGTCAGTTGCTCTACCAGTTGAGCTATTTCGGCACAACAAATGGTGGACGCTATAGGACTCGAACCTATGACCCCTTGCTTGTAAGGCAAGTGCTCTAACCAACTGAGCTAAGCATCCGTAAGAACGTATATAAATATATCAATATTTTTAATTATTGTCAAGTAAGTTTTATGATTTTTCGTTAAACTCTTCTAATTTTTCTTTTATCCACCTAGGTAAAGATGTTTTTAGTAAATAAAATCCAAAAACCGTTTCTTTAATTTTATGATTTTTATTTTTATGTAAATCGTCATTTACGTCTTTAGCAGAAAGTTTAAGTTGGTTTTTTTCTTTTGATGCATCTAATATTTTGACGTTTATTATGTCACCTATTTCAACATAATCAGTAATATTTGCAACATATTTATAAGTAAGTTCCGATATATGAATTAATCCACTGTATTCATCATCGATGCTTGCAAAAGCGCCATACTTTTCAATTGCGGTGATTCTTGCCTTAACAACGTCATTTTCCTTATATTTAGCCATCGATACACCTCTAATTAGTATTATATCATATCTAAAACTTTAAAACAAACTTACTTTACATTAAATATGTTGTGATGTATAATTTAAAAGGTGATGAAAATGAATAAAACTGAAGATAAAATCAAAGAAGTTCTAGATAAAATAAGACCATATTTAAACCATGACGGTGGCGATGTCAAATTCGTCAAATTTGAAAAAGGAATATGCTATGTTGAATTGCAAGGAGCTTGTGCTGGTTGTATGTTTGCTGATATGACCATTAGTAACACGGTTGAAGAAGTATTAACATCAGAAGTCCCAGAAGTTATAAAAGTTGTTAACATAAAGGAGGTTTAAAGTAAACTTCCTTTTATTATCCAATCAATTGCTGGGATATACCTATTATATAACTTGGTTAAATATACGTATACATCATATAAAAAACGTTCATATTCATCCTGCTTTACAATTATGTTTTCGATTTTGCTTTCATTAAGATCCTTATTTACTATGTCATCATGTAAATCAAAAAAATAAGATGGATAAAGAAGTCTTCCATAAAATAATAAAGCTTCTTTGTAACTTAAATAATTATTTTTAAAGTACTCATCTACTATTACATAAGCGTTTTTACCACAAAAAAACGCGTTTTTTATATACTCTGCCACATCACGAATTCGGTAATCACATACGTAATAAATCGGATTATATAATGAAAATAGCGTACCATCACAATCAATTCTTTTATGACAAATACTAAGAAGGCTAACATCTTTTTCTAAAAGAGCTGATCTAACGTATGATATGGCGTTTTCAGCAAGACCAATATAGTAATTAGCATAATTACATAAATATGGATATTTTTGCCCTATTTCATTTATTTGAGCTTCGAAATAATCATTTTTTGTTTCCCAAAGAGTTATCCAATCATATCTTCCTATTATCTTATCACATTCTATATTAATAGAATTATTATTAATATGGCAAATTTCGGGTAAAGTTATTCTAGCATCTTTATTAACGTATATTTGCATTAGTACGTAAGAGATGTTATTTACATAAGTTAATATTTTATTTTCATTATTTATTATTATTTCATGTACTAAAATGTTTCTTTCTATCATTTGTCTATTTATCTTATATAAGGAATCAACATCGGAAAGTGGTCTTGAAAATATTTGAAAAACATAATTTTTATCCATATACGTGAAAAAATATTTATCATCTAAATGTGAAATTTCATCAGGATGTAAACCATAGTAATAAGCAAGTATGTTTTTCATATAAACCACCTATTTAATTTTATGTTTTTAACAACAAAAAAAGAAGCTTATTTAGCTTCTTCGGTTGCTCTTGTTTCTCTTATTACCGTTACTTTAACGGTACCAGGATACTGCATCTCGTTTTCAATTCTATCTTTGATGTCACGAGCGGTTTTATAACTTGCAATATCATCTATTTTTTCTGGTTCAACGATTACTCTTAATTCGCGTCCAGCTTGCATAGCATATGCTTTTTCTACGCCATCAAAATCCTTTGCGATGGATTCTAGTTGTTCTAACCTTTTAACGTAGTTTTCTAATGAGTCATTTCTTGCTCCAGGTCTTGCTGCTGATAAGCTATCCGCAATGGATACCAAAACAGAAATAATACTATTTGGTTCTTTATCACCGTGATGAGATTCTATTGCGTTTATTACGATTTCATCTTCACCATATTTTTTAGCAAGATCAGCGCCTATTTCAACGTGGCTTCCTTCAACTTCAAAGTCAATTGCCTTTCCAATGTCATGAAGTAATCCAGCCCTTTTTGCAATGGCTACGTTCTCTCCTAATTCAGCGGCCATAATTCCTGCTAGATGAGCAACTTCTTTAGAGTGTTGTAAAGCATTTTGTCCGTAACTCGTTCTAAAATATAGCTTACCCACGATGGTTACAAGTTCAGGATCTAATTTGGTTATTCCCAAATCAAACATTGCTTCTTCACCATATTCTCTAATTTTAACATTCATCTCTTTTTGTACTTTATCATATAACTCTTCGATTCTAGCCGGATGAATTCTACCATCTTTTATTAATGTTTCGATGGTTTGTTTTGCTATTTCCCTTCTTAAAGGATCAAAGCTTGATAAAACTATCGCTTCTGGGGTATCATCAATTATTAAGTCAACTCCAGTTACCGCCTCAATCGTTCTTATGTTTCTTCCTTCACGACCGATTATTCTACCTTTCATTTCATCGTTAGGTAGTGTAACTACTGATACGGTTTGTTCATTAGTTACGTCTGATGCATATTTTTGCATTGATTCAACTAACAAATTTTTAGCTTTTTTATCAACTTCTAATTTAGCTTCCGCTTGTTTTTCCTTAATGTAAGCTGAAATTTCGGCACTCATTGAAAGTTCAACTTGTTTCATTATTTCTTCTTTTGCTTTTGTTTTTGAAAAACCAGATATTTTTTCTAATTTTTCAATTTGTTCTTTGATAATATTTTCTGCTTTTTCTTCTAATTTTTGAATATCTTTTTGTTTTTTTTCAATACTACTTTCTTTTTCATCAAGCATTTGTTCACGATTTTGAAGTAATTCATCACGTTTTGCAATTCCGTTTTCACGTTGTAATAAACGCTCTTCATTGTCCTTTAACTCTTGCTTTTTTTCTTTTATTTCTTTTTCAGTTTCTAATTTTAACTTATAAGATTCTTCTTTAGCTTCTAATAAAGCATCTCTTTTGGCTTTTTCAGCTTCTTTTTTAGCTTTTTCAATTATGTTAGAAGCTTTATGCTCCTCCGATTTTTTTCTTAATGATGTTATAACAAATGCGATAATCGCACCAACAAATAATCCAACGATTAGAAGTAAAGAGAAAATAAGTGTATTTCCCATATTTACCTCCGTTATTTTTTAATATAAGCATCTTCACTTATACAATTCTATTTTATACGTTTAGGAGTTTATAGTCAAGGTAAATAAATTTTTTATTTTGTTTTTTACATTTTAAAAATCATTTTTTAACTTTTATGTATAGCTTTTCTTTATGAATTACTTTATTGCCAAGTTTTATTATTGCATACCCTACTTTTTCGTTATTTTTATAAGTCTTTTTATCTTTTATTTGATAATCTACGTTTATTAATTGTTTTTCATCATTTGTTATCGGATAGTAATAATCATCTTTAGCATATATGTTTTTGTTAGGTAAGTTCATTTTGTTTCTATCAAATACTTTTTGCATACTGTAATTATTAAATCCATACTCATATAATTCTTTATGGTTTTTAAAGTCATTGCCATCATTTAACGTTACAACAATTAAATTTAAGCCATCTTTACTTGCTGAGGTAACAAGGGTGCGATAAGCCTTTTTGGTGTAACCTGTTTTGCCACCGGTAGTGTATTTATAAGTGTATAAAAGTTTGTTTTTATTAGCCCAAACATACGTTTTTTTATTTGTTTTTACGGTGTACTTTTTACAACCAGTTATTTTTCTAAAGGTTGGATCCCCATTTGCATAACGCATTAAAAGAGCCATATCATAAGCGGTTGAATAATTTTTTGTTTTTTCATCTAATCCATGTGGGTTTAAAAAAGTGGTGTTTTTCATTCCAATTTTTTTAGCTTTTTCATTCATTTTTTTAACGAATTTTTCCTCACCACCAAGATAGTCCGCTATCATTAAAGCCGCATCATTACCACTTTGCATCATAAGACCATAAACCATATCTTTAAGTTTCATTTTTTCTCCAATAGATAAATATATGTTAGAACCATAGCTTTCTAAAACTTTATCAGTAACTTTAACCATTTTATCCATTTTACCAGATTCTATTGCAATTACCGCGGTCATTATTTTAGTAGTTGATGCAATAAGCTTTTTTTTATTCATGTTTTTTGATACTAGTACTCTTTTGGTGTCTTCTTCCATCAAAACGGCTGCTTCACCTAAATTATACGCGTTTACTTTGATTGGAATAATTAAAAGTAAAAGTAATATTACAAAGAGTTTTTTCAATTCGCATCACCTAAAACATTGTATGAAAAAAAGGCTTTAAATATTAAAGCCCTAATAACTAATTTTATTTAGATAATAATTCGCAAACCAAGTTGCTTAACTCGGTTGGATTAGTAACTGAAAGTCCTTCTATCAATCTTGCTTCGTTGTATAAAATCTTCGTATATTTTTTTAAAGTTTCTTTATCATTTTCGTATAATTCTTTTATTTTTTTAGCAATATCGTGATTTTCATTTATTTCAAGGACTAGCTTAGCATTAATATGTTCATCGGTTGGCATAGCATTTATTACCTTTTGCATTTCAACGGTTACGTTTCCTTCGCTAGTTAAACAAATTGGGTGATTTTTTAATTTATTGGTATATCTTATGCTTGATACTTCATCACCTAATTCTTTTTTCATAAACTCAAACATTTCTTTAGCATTTTCGTTTTTTTCTTTTAGTTTTTCTTTTTCTTCATCACTTGATAAATCAAAATCATTAGATGATACGTTAACAAACTTTTTATCTTCATACTTATCTAATACTTTAAATACGAATTCATCAACGTAATCAGTTAGGTAAAGAACTTCTTTTTTCTTATCCTTTAAAGCTTCTACTTGTGGCATCATATCAATTTTATCTATTGTTTCACCACAAGCATAGTAAATGGTATCATCATTATCATTTAACCTTGATGTATATTCTTTTAAAGTAACCATTTTCTTTTCTTTAGATGAGTAAAAAATTATTAAGTCTTTTAAATCATCTTTTTTAGCTCCGTAATTATCATATATTCCGTATTTTATGTTAACACCAAACGTCTTAAAGAAAATTTCATATTTTTCTTTATCATTTTCTAACATATCTTTTAACTCTTTTAATATTTTCTTTTCGATTGTTTTAGCAATTACTTTTAATTGACGGTTTTGTTGCAGCATTTCTCTTGAAATATTAAGAGATAAATCTGGTGAATCAACAACTCCTTTAATAAAGTTTAAATAATCAGGCAATAAATCTTCACATTTATCCATTATTAAAACACCATTTGAGTATAATTCTAAACCTTTTTTATATTCTTTAGTATAAAAGTCATAAGGTGCAGTAGCAGGTATAAACATAAGCGCATCATAACTTACTAAACCTTCTGCGTTTGTATGTATTACTCTTAATGGTTTAGTATAATCATAAAATTTTTCTTGATAAAAATTATCATATTCTTCTTCTTTTATTTTCTTTTTATTTTTCTTCCATAAAGGAATCATACTATTTATAGGATCGGCTTTACTTTTTTTATTGTCTTTTTCATCAGTTGTTTCCATTTTAATTGGGTATGTTACATAATCTGAGTATTTTTTAACCAAACCTTGTACTTTAAATTCTTCTAAAAATTCATCATAGTTTTCTTCTTTTTCATTTTCTTTAATGTGTAAAGTTATCTTTGTACCAACGCTTTTTCTTTCACAAGGTGTTATTTCATATCCGTCAGCTCCGGTAGATATCCATTTATAACCTTGTAATTCCCCCGCTTTTTTACTTTCTACTATTACTTTATCACTTACCATAAAGCTTGAATAAAATCCAACACCAAATTGACCAATTATGTTTACGTCATCTTTTTTTTCTAAAGCTTCTTTAAACGCTAAAGAACCACTTTTAGCAATTGTTCCCAAGTTTTCAGTTAGCTCATTTTTATCCATTCCAATACCATTATCTTCTATGGTAAGTAATCTTTTTTCTTTATCAATGGTTAATTTAATTTCTAGGTGTTTTTTATTTACCTTTAACTTTTTATTGGTTAATGATTCATAATATAACTTATCAAGTGCATCATTAGCGTTTGAAATAAGTTCTCTTAAAAATATTTCTTTATTTGTATAAATTGAGTTAATCATTAAATCTAGTAATCTTTTAGATTCTGCTTTAAATTGTTTTTTAGACATATAATCACATCCTTACAAGATAATTATAGTATCAATAATTAGCACTGTCAATATATAAGTGCTAATTATTGATAAAAAAATTAAGAATATATAGTGTAAATCTAAAATAGAAAACACCAATATATTCTTAGTTTTTAATAAAGTCCATGTAATTTAGATATATCATCGCTTGATAGTTGGTTAACCTTCCACATACCATTTTCTTTTGTTAATGATAAATCTATCGTATGAGTTGTTGTATCAGTTACTTCACTCATTTTTTCTATTTTATAATCCATGTATTTTTCGTTAGAAAAATTACCCTCATCATCATTGAATTTTTCAGGATTATTTTTTAGTTCTTCTTCTGCTTGTAAGATAGCACTACGATAGTTTAAAACAGTTAATTCAACGGTTACGGTAGCTTCGTTATCCTCTTGTTTGGTATCTTTTATAACATATGCAAACTGATCATATTGTTTTTCCATAAGTTCTTGATATTCTTCTTTTTTATCATCAGTTAAATCTTCGTTTTCAATCGTTTCTTTTAACTGAGTAATTATATTATCATCTTTATTACGATACATCTCAAAGAAAGTATCAACGGCTTCTTCTGGCTTATTATCATCAATTGCACAACTACATCCAGTTAAAAAGATTACAAAAAATAACACTACTAATATTTTTTTAATCCAATTTTTCATTATATTTCCTCCTTCTGGTATTAGTTTGATAAAAATCATTTTTTTTATACTACTTTTTTAAAACTTTAATTAAACCTTTTAGTTTACATAAGATTTTAAAATCCATTTTATTAATGCTTTCCTTTATTTTTTCAAAGGCTTTTACAACATCATCTTGTTTTTTGTTAAAGCATTCTAAATATATGTATTTTAATTCATCAAAGCATTTGTTTTCGTATGTTTTATCTATGTATTTATTAAGTAAATAAATGGTTATTTTTTCTTTTCTAGTTAATTTTTTATCGTTTTTTATTTTTTTGGTAATAAAGTATTCTATTTTGTATAAATCAAGTGCTTTAGCGCTTGATATAACATCGTTTTCTTCGTCAAATAATAGTTTACTTTTGGCTTTTACGTTTGCGTTTTCATCAAATAAAACCGCTAGCGAAATCTCATTATTAAATAAAATGCAAGCGTATGGTATTTTTTTTATTAAATGATTTTTAAACACTTCGGTTTTTTCATATATTTCTTTTAAAAATTCGTTTGATACGCAAACGTTATAGTTTAGAAATTCATAAAGTGTTAAATCATCTACCTTAAATGAAGGAATTTTTCTTACGTGATCAATTTCATCAGATGAATCCCATTCGTAAAATTCATATGGCTCATTTTTAAAATTAAGTAATATATCATATACGTTTTTCATTTTTTCCTCCTACTTTAAAAATAGATATATTAATCAAGATAAAACCAATTATCATAAAGTAAAATTCTTTTATACTAATTATATAACTTATGTATTCTTTAAAATTATACCCAAAGCTAAATAAATTTATGTATAAAATAATAAAGGAAAAACCAATTACCATGGAAAAAAAGCCAGTTATAAATAAAATAAATTTTAAAAACAAAATTACCACCCTAATAAATAATATTTATTTTTACAAAAATTTAGTATATAATGTAATATATAATTGGAGGTTAAGATGAACATTATTAAAATTTTGCAGTACGTTTTTTTAGGTGCCATTCAAGGTTTTACCGAACCAATTCCAATATCATCGAGTGGACATTTGTTAATTTTTAAGAATCTATTCAATTTTAAGATGCTTAATGATATTAATTTTGAAATAGTAGTTAATTTTGGGTCTTTTTTAGCTATCTTATTTTTATATCGTAAAAAAATATTAAAAATAGTATCTGATTTTTTTGGTTTTATAATAAAGAAAAAAGACGAATGTAAAGAAAATTACAGGTATGCTTGGTTAATAATTATTGCAACAATTCCAGCGGGAATTTTAGGAATTTTGTTTAAGGATACTTTTGATTTATTATCAAATAATGTTAAATTAGTTGGAATTGCCCTTTTAATTACCGCCTTTGCTTTGTTTTTAATAAGGGATTTTAAAGGAAGGAAAACCAAAAACCAAATAAGTGTATTTGATGCTTTAGTAATCGGATTATTTCAAGCAGTTGCACTTTTTCCCGGTATATCAAGAAGTGGTGCAACAATAACAGGTGCTTTAATTAAAGATTTAAAAAAGGACGTAGCGGTTGATTATTCTTTTATGCTTTATTTACCAATTAGTGTAGCTACACTTATTTTAGGTGTTAAGGATTTAATTAATACGCCAAATGTTACAAGTTTAATTACACCTTATTTATTAGGTATGATAGCAAGTTTTATTTTAACTTATTTTAGTGCTAAATGGTTTATTAACGTGGTTAAAAAAGGAAAACTAATATATTTTTCCATATATTGTTTAATAGTTGGGATTCTTGTTATATTATTTCTTTAAAAAAAAGTTTACTTAAAAAAAGTAAACTTTTTATAATAGTATTCCAACTATAATTATTATGATAAGAAGTATTATGCAAATAACTACTTTACCTATTATTTTTTTCTTTTCCTCATCCGTTAGATTTTCCATTATAGCCTCCTATTAATACGTCTTAATATTATCATAAACAATTAAAAAGTACAAGTTAAAGATGTAAAAGAAAACTATCTAACCCAACGTTTTTTAAAATTTTTCCAGATTTTATATCATAATCTAAGTTATGTAATTTTATTAAAATATTTTTAATGGCAGTAATGTTATAATTTGCGTTTGTTGCAAGTTTAATTCGGTATGGATGAACCTTTAGTATATCTTCTATTTCCTTTATGTTTTTGCCATCATTTAGTAATAATTTACACTGATAAATTAAGGTAAACTGACTAGCTAAAAGAGCTATTATTTTTATTGGTTCTTCTTTTAGTGCCATTAAATCATTATACGAGTTAAAGGTTTTTTCATAATTTTTATTAATTATCCCATCACATAACTCAAAGATGTTATCATTAAACGCCTTACTTGAAATTTCTAAAATGTTTTCCTTCGTAATTTTTTTATCATTTTGTTTATAAACTACCATTTTGTTTATTTCGCTTATTATAACATCAACGTTTTTTCCAACGTAATCCACAAAGTAATTAGCGGTTTCGTAATCAATATCATAACCAAAAGATTTAAACTCATTAATTACAAAGGATGGGATGTTAGACGGAATGTCTTTATAAATTACGTTTGCATATTGCTTTAGTTTTTTAACTATTTTCTTTCTTTCATCTAACTTATCTTCTAAAATGGTTAAAATGATAACGTTATCATGATTTTGTGCTTCTAAATATCTTTCAAAGTATTCTAAATCATGGTTTACGTTTGTTTTATTAGTGGTTAAAAAATAAGCATTTTCTCCTATTAGGACTTTTTTATCACCAAAAATTGATGGGCACGATGCATCATCTAATAAATCATTTATTTTACAAACTGATAAATCATATTTAACAACATCCTTAACGTCTTTTATTAATTTATCTATTTCTTTTTTTATTAAAAAATAATCATTTGAGTATATTAAGTAAACGTCTTTCAAAATAATCACCTTAAGTTTATTTTAACACATCTAAAAATAATTTTAAATAATTAAAAAAGGCTACCTTTTTTTGGGTATGCCAGAAGTTATCATTTTTATTCTATTATTAATGTGCAAAGCAAGTAAGTTCACTTCGTTTTGAAGATCAATATATTTTTTTACTAAATCATTACTTAAAAGTTCTTCTTTAGCATTCATAAATGTTTTTTGATCATTTGTCTTTTCGTATAACTCTTTTGCATCGTTAAATTTTTTTATTAGTTTTTTTACTGTTTCATCAGATTCTATTTTCTTTTTTACGTCACTTATTTTTTGATTTAAATCTGATTTTTCTATTTCATCAATTACTTTTAATACTTTTTCTAACATTTTATCACCTTAATACGTTAATGAATTTACTTACCATATCAATTTTATCCATTAAATCATTTATTTTGTCACTTGTTCTTAATTTATATTTTTCTTTTACCTCTGAAATAAAGTAATCTATCATATCAGGGTTTCGGTTTAAAGTTTTATACCAATAAGAGTTAGATCTTAGGTATCTTTTATAATCTGGGTTTGAATCTATTATTATTTTTATTTTAGTGTCCATTAGTCTTCAAACTTTTTAAATAGTTGTCTTGGTTGGTATGAAGATGCTTGATTTACACTAGATGCTTTTGATGCGGTAAAGCCTTGCAATAGTTCTATTGCTTTTTGCATACTACCTATTCCTTTTTGAACTGAATCCATATCGACTTTTTTTATGGAATCAATTAAGGATGAAAAACTAAAAGCGTCTTGTTTTTTAGTTAAGCTTCTATCATCTTTTACCTTATATTTTTCCCAGATTTTATCATCGTTACCATAAAGACTCCAAATTTCATAAAACTTTTGCCAGCTCATTTCTCCTTTTGATACGTAGCTAATTAATTCTGGTTTGGTTCTTACGAATGCCTTAAATTCTTCTTTCAAGATAATCACCTAATATAGTTTATGCAATAAGTTACTTTTTTTTCATACCCTTTAGTTTTGTCTTATCTTGTTTAGATGTCATTTTTGAATCACATATTTTATCTATTGCTTTATTATATAGTTTGTTATCTATTTTGGTATTTTTTAAAAAATTTAAAGTTTCATTTTGATAAAGAGCATAGCACTTACTAATAAGCCAAGCTTTAGCCATCATAACGTAGTAAAAATTATTTGATGAGTTTTCAATAAAAGAAAATATGCTCTTTAATTTGTCTTCATTTATAAAATAATCTAAAAGCATAACAAAGCAAGCTCTTACCATCCAATCATTTGTGCTGGTTATGTTTTTTTCAATGAATAAAAAGACTTTATCCTGATGCTTTTTTATCAGCTTACAATTAGAAATAACCATATCGCAAATTGCCCAATTATCTATTTTTTTAAGAAAGATGTTTAACTCATCTAACATCTGATCAATGTCCTTAACAGACGATATAACAAAGCCTTTTATTAACGTTTGCTCGTAATAATCATCTTTTATTTCTTTTAAATCTTTTATACTAAAACGCTTTGCAATGTTTTTTAAAATCGGCACTCTAACCCCAATTGTTTTTTGGTTAGTATTTATTATTTTATCGTTAAACTTCTTATATTCTTCATCTTTATTTTCGTTTAATAATTTTAATAATTCGTAATTTGTCATATTAAATTACCTTGATATTTTTATGTTTAATTTATAATTATTAGCACTATCTAATACAAGAGAATAAGAAGCTGATAATTTCCCGTTATCATAATAGTAGTAACCTTTTTGCATCGTTTTTAAAATAATATCTTTATCAGTTGTTAAATTAAAGAAATTTTTAATTATTAAATTGCAGTCTGAAACCACTTTAGAGTAGCTGAAATTATTTTTCTTATAGCTTAAGTTTAATTCAACATAAGAAACTGCAACGTCATCATAATAAACACTTATAGAATCTTTTTTATCTTCATATTTTGATGAATTAACACCATAATATGTTAAATAAGTTTTATCATCTTTTAGTTCTTTTTTAATTTTCGTTTTAGAAAAACCAATCTTCGTTAATAAAAATAATCTTTCGTCAGAATTAACGGTTGCGTAATTACCATAAAAATAATTTACTTTATTATAAACATAATTTGCTTTGCTTTGTAAATAATACTCATTTAAAAAGCTCGATCCAATAAATAAAAAAGATGCAATAAAAATTATTAAAATCATACTTTTATTTTTTCTTTTTTTATCTTTTTTCTTATCACCAGGGAATTTTTCGAAAATTATACTTTCTTCCTTTTTACCATAATTATTAAAAGGGGTAACGTTCATTTATGAATCACCTCTAGTATAAATATAGCACTTATTTTACTTTAAAACAACATATTTTTTAAAGCTTTATTGTTTCTTTTATTTTTTTTATAACTTTTTTTTCTATTCTTGATATATAACTTTGGGATATGTTTAAGCGTTCTGCTAATTCTTTTTGGGTTATTTCTTTTTCTCCAAAAAGACCATATCTTAACTTCATTATTTCTTTATCTCTTTTTGGTAATTTTTCAATTTCGTTTAATAGGGTCATCTTAAGGTCATTATCTTCTAGTTCTTTTGTAACTAAATCGGGTGCGGTACCTAAAATGTCTTCTAGGTGTAACTCATTACCTTCCGCATCAAATGATAATGACTCTTCTAATGAAACATCAGCGTTTCTTTTTTTATTTTTCCTTAAGTACATTAATATTTCGTTATCAATGCACCTTGATGCATAAGTTGCAAGTTTGATGTTTTTATCCATTTTGTAAGTGTTTATTCCTTTAATTAGTCCAATCGTACCTATGCTTACTAAATCTTCTAAATCTATTTTGGTGTTTTCATATTTTTTAGATAAATATACAACAAGTCTTAAGTTATGCTCAATTAACTTATTTTTAGCATCTAAACTACCATTTTGAGCTTCTTTTAAATATTTTATTTCTTCTTCTTTAGAAAGTGGCTCTGGCAAAATATCGGAAGCACCAACAAAAAATAAGGTGTTTACCTTCATAAATATTTTTTTAATTAACTCAATTATTTTTTTCATTTTTTATTCCTTCTTTCTTCATAATTTTTTTATGTAATAGTAAGTCTACCCCATCTAAATTAAAATTATTGTCACTTATACCAACTAAACATTCATCTTTTACAACTTCCTTATCTATTACAATTTTTTTTACCCTGAAACATTTAATCAGGCTTTTTTTATTAATTGTTGTGCAAGGAGTTAAAATGCACCTTGGATGATAATTTTTTAAAACTTCTTTATTAATTATTATTATGGGTCTTTTTTTATATGGGTCATACAAGTTGTTACCAGTATCTAAAAATCCCGTTAAGAAAAGCGTTTTACCATTTAAAAGCGTAATTGAAACCAAATGTTTTTTAGCTGATTCTTCTTTTTGTTTTTTTAGTGTTTTAACGTAAATAAAAAGCGCGATTGGACTTACGATGATAATAATTAGCCAATTAATACTAAAACCATTATTAAAAAAGATTAAACCAGTATTTTTATAAGAAAAAGAATCATTTATAAAATATAATGCCCCACCTAAAATTATGCTTAATAAATAAAGATATACTAAATTATTAAACGTATATCTTATATTTTTAAAACCAAATGATATAATTACCATTAAAAAAGATATTATTATTTTAAATAAAAATAGTTCAAAAGAACTTACGTTAATAAAAAGAAAAATAATACTTAATGCTCCAATTAATGCTCCCAGTATTATTTTATATATTTTGGAGTATCTTTTTAATATTAATGAAACAAATAATAGTAATAGAAAATCTAAAAAGAAATTAAGCAAAAGTATTAAATCAACGTATATTTTCAACTTAAATCACCAATTAAAGTATAAAAAAAACTTGGCAACTAAAGTGTCGAGTTAAGGATTAGAAATTACTTTTTATTAAAAAAAGAATGCTAAAGTCTAGCACTCTTAAAAGCTTCTTCTATTTTTCAAAAAGTTTGGAATATCATCATCGTCATCGTCATCATCAACCATAACATCACTAACTCTTGGATTAATGGTTGGAATAGGATTTTTTTGAACTGGTTCAGATACTTGCTTTGCTTCTTCTTTTTCAAATCCAGTTGCTATTACGGTAACGATTACTTCATCGGTTAAGTTCTCGTTTATAACCGCACCAAAGATTGTGTTTATATCATTATTAGATGTTGATCTTACCACTTCAGCGGCATCTTCTGCTTCAAATAAAGTAAGATTTGCACCACCAGTTATGTTAATTATTGCATCGGTAGCACCTGATATATTAGTTTCCAAAAGCGGACTTGATACAGCTTGTTTAGCAGCTTCTACGGCCCTGTTTTCACCGGTACCCATACCAATACCAATAAGAGCGTTTCCGCTTTTTTCCATAACGGCCTTAACATCAGCAAAATCTAGGTTAATAAGACCAGTTACAGCGATTAAATCAGAAATTGATTGTACTCCTCTATGTAGTACGTTATCAACTTCATGGAATGCTTCTACCATTGGCGTTGATTTATCAATTATCTCTCTTAATCTGTCATTTGGAATAACGATTAAAGTATCAACGTTATTTTTTAAATCCTTAAGGCCTTCGATTGCTTGAGCCATTCTTTTCTTACCTTCAAAACTAAAAGGTTTAGTAACGATTGCAACGGTTAAAGCTCCTAATCCTTGAGCGATTTCTGCAATTACTGGAGCTGCACCAGTACCAGTTCCACCACCCATTCCACATGTTATAAAAACCATGTCTGCGCCTTTTAAGGCTTCTTCTATTTCTTTTTTTGATTCAAGTGCTGCTTCCCTACCAACTTCTGGTCTACCACCTGCACCTAATCCAGCGGATATTTTAGATCCGATTTGAATTTTTGTTTCTGCCTTTGAACTATTTAATACTTGTAAATCAGTGTTAGCAACGATGAACTCAACTCCTCTAACACCGCATTCAATCATTCTGTTAACGGCGTTTCCACCGCCACCACCTACACCGATTACTTTAATTTTTGCTAATTGATCAACTGGTAATCCAAACATCTTTCTTCCTCCTTAATTATCAAAAAAGTAGCTAAAAAATCTTCCAAATATTGAGTCGCTTCTTCCGATTCTAGTTTTACTATGAACTAAGCTGTCAACTTCGTCGCTACCAAGCATTGAATATTCTTTTTTTCTTAAGTTTATTTTTCTTACAAAGTGTTTAATAGCACCCGATACCGTTATAAACCTTGCTTTTCTTATTCCTAAAGTGTTCATGGTATAAGTTTTAGCATCTTGACCAAAAACATCTTCTAAAACGTAATTAATTCCCGGTATATCCGTTATGCCACCTAAGACCATTATATAACGAATTTGTTTATTTGTTAATACTTTTAATTCATTTTTTGCTACATTTAGTATTTCTACCAAACGTTTATTAATCACTTTAGAAAGCTCATACTGATTAATACTAATAAGTTTACCATTAACATCCCTTGTTTCATACGTCTCACTTTTGTTTGCGTATCTTGAATGAGCAATACCAAAGTTTTCCTTTGTTTTTCTTGCAATCTTTTTCGTTGTGTAATAGATATAAGATATATCATCATCAATTATTCTACTTCCGATTTTTAAAACCGTACTGTTTGTTATTACTGATTTATTAAAAATCGAAATTGTGGTCGTTGATTTGCCAATGTTTATCAAAGCAGTAACTTCTTTATTTAGTTCATCATCACATACTTCTTCAAAATCCGCGATGGAAGATAAAACAAGATCAACCACCTCAACACCTGCTTTTTCAACCACCTTAGCAAAAGATGCAACGGTTGTTTTAGGAACGCAAACCATCATTGCTCTTATTCCTAATCTATCACATATTTTATTTCTTGGATCTTTTATCGTTTCTATTTCAGAACCGTTTTCATAAATGGTAAAATCTATTGGGGTTATGTCAACTAATTCCATATTTGGTAAAATATCATTAATAACCGCGTTTTGAACTCTTAACACGTCTTTTTGGGTAACCATTTTCTCTTCGTTTACAATCGGAACGTTACCATGAACCAAAGAATATTCAGCGTCATTTGAAGGAATGGTTATGATTGCCTTTTTAATCGTTATGTTAATTCTTGATGAGATATCATCCAAGGCTAATTTTAACCTTTCTAATAAATCTTGCTCATCAGTTATAACACCATTTTTAATTCCCTTTGATTTAACCGATGATACCGCTAAAGTTCTCGTTTTGTTATGGTAATACTCACTTACTAATATTCTTATCGTATCATTACCAATATCAATGCACGTGTATATTTTTTTCATAGGCCATCTTCCTTTAAACTCTACCATATAAGAATATTATACTATATAAATCAAATTTTTCAAAGAAAAAAATAAAAAAAGAACTTAATAAAGCTCCAATTTTAATATGCTTGAAAATAATCTCCATAATCTAGGTATAAAATACCATTTTGTTTTCCTATGTTTTCCAAGATGGTGTTATACTTATTTATCTTATTAAACTTATTAACGGTTAAATAAACGCTGTTACCATCATTCATATAAACTAAATAACGATCACTATCTATTTCGTTTGGATCATATTTTATTTGTGACATTTGGCATAATATATCCTTATCTATTTTGTTCATTGCCTTTAAAAATCTTGCTTGCTTTTTTAACGGAACACTTCCCATCAAATAAGGGGCGCAAATTACTTTATCATCTTTTATCTTATCAGTTAAGGTTACCTTTTGATTAGTTTCGTTTTCTATATATAAAACCTTTTTTTCAGTAACGGTTATTTTTACGTTTAAAAGTCCTTTAGACACCTTTACGTTAGATATGTATTTATTTTTTTTTAATTTATTTTTAACCATTATACTAAAAACTCCAAAATAAGATGGGTAATCTTCTAAACCTGATTCTTTTATTATCTCATTATCGGTTAAAATATCATTACCTTTAATTATGATGCTTCTTATTGGGACATCAATAAACTTAACACACGCAAAAGAAATTGCTACTAAAATTAGTAACAACAAAAACAATCTTTTTTTTCTTAACTTTCTTTTCCTTTTCTTTTGCATGATGTTATTACTCCCAATTTACAAATTCTTGTTCTATTTTTAAATCTACGTTTTTCTCTTTTTTTACTTTATCATGTACGTAATCAATTAAATCTTTAACATCTTTAGCGGATGCCTTATTATCATTAACGATAAAGTTAGCATGTTTTTCAGAAACCTTAGCACCCCCTATGCGATAACCTTTAAGATTACATTCTTCTATTAATCTTCCCGCAAAATCATCACTTGGATTTCTAAATACTGAGCCAGCTGACGGAAATTCAAGTGGCTGAGTCATTAACCTTTTTTGTCTTCTTGTTTCCATAAGTTCCTTTATTAAAGCTTTATCCCCGTGCCTTAAAACAATGGTTGCACAAAGACATATATATTCTGGATTATCCTTTAAAAAAGACGTTCTATACTTATATTTTAAATCCTTATTATAAAGCGTTTTAACCTTTAAATCCGGTGTTAAAACTTTAATTTGTGAGATGATGTATCCCATATCTGATTTATAAGCTCCAGCGTTCATAAAAACAGCACCACCCACACTAGCAGGAATACCACTTGCAAACTCTAAACCAGTTAAACCTTCTTTTTGAGCCTTATAAGATAACTTAACTAAACTTACTCCAGCACCAGCGGTAATTACCGTGTCATTTATTTTTACATCATCAAATAAATCAAGTTTAATTATTACCCCATCATAGTTTTTATCACTAAAAATAACGTTAGAACCATTACCAAGAACCTTATAGCTAATACCATCTTTTTTTAATTTTTTAAGAAGCAAAATAAGCTTATCAACGTTTTTAGGCCATACAAATAAACTTGCTACACCACCTACTTTATAAGTTGTATTACAACTTAATTTTACGTTTTCCTTAAAGGATCCGATCCCATTTTTTTTAATATAATTAATTACGTCCTTCATCTTTTATCCTCCAATAGCTTAACTATTTCATCATATATTATAGATGCACTATTTTTCATTTCAAAAGACTTTAAGTTCTTCTTAAGATTATTTGTATATACCTTATCATTTAATATTTTTTCTACCATCCTAAGTAATACATCACCATTTAAATCCTTTTCTTCCAAAATCATCGCCGAGTTTTTACTTACTAAATCCATCGCGTTTTTATACTGATGATTTTCAGTTACATAAGGACTAGGTATTAAAATTGAAGCAACGTTTAAAGAACATATCTCACTTAACGTTGATGCTCCCGCCCTAGATACTAGACAATCCGTTTTCTTAAGCAAAGACGCCATCCCATCAATATATGGAACTATTTTAATATTACTTGTATATTTATTATTTTTATACTCATCATAATAATTCTTACCAGTTACAAACATAACTTCATAATTCTTATTATTAAATAAAGTAAGCATATTTTTCATCTTATCACAAATGGTTTTTGATCCTAATGAACCCATAACGATTAAAACCAATTTTTTATTTGGATTAAGGCCATACTCTTTTTTATCTATTTGTTTTGCATCAATTGCGTTTTGTCCGCATGGATTACCTGTGTATATAAACTTTTTATCATTCATTTTTTCTTCTAGGCTTTTAAATGATACAAAAACCTTATCAGCATACTTACTTAAAAATTTATTAGTTACTCCAAAAGATGAATTCTGTTCATGAATGCAGCATTTAATACCAAGTTTATGTGCCGCATACAAAACTGGAGCACAAACATATCCCCCAACTCCAATTACAATATCTGGTTTAAACTTTTTAATTATTTTCTTACTTTTAGATATTGCATTTAAAAACAAAAAGGCACTTTTAACGTTTTTAAGACTTAAACTACGTTTTAATCCTTCTACGTTAATACCCGTAAACTTATATCCAGCCTTTGGAACAATATCTTTTTCCATTCTGTTTTTTGTTCCCACGTATAATATCGATGCGTTTTTATCCTTTTGCTTTATTTTATTTGCAATTGCTAAAGCCGGATAAATATGACCACCAGTACCACCTGCTGATATAATAACTCTCATGTTATCACCTACTATACAATTATATCATAATTATATGATTTTAAGATATGAAAAAGAAGATGCTTGTAAACAAGAAAAATAAAAACCATTGCAAAGCAAAGGTTTATTTTTTTATTTTTAAATATATAACCGTACATCCATTGTTATAATGGTTAAGATGGTAAGACTCTATTCTTTTATCTTGTTTTAGTATTTTATGGGTTTCTTCTTTTAAGGCTCCAGTACCTATTCCATGAATAATTATTATTTTAGGGTTTTTTAAATTATAATTATCATTTATGAATTCTTTTATTAA
The DNA here is from genome assembly GCA_947623685.1 of uncultured Bacilli bacterium. GTDB lineage: Bacteria > Bacillota_I > Bacilli_A > RF39 > UBA660 > Aphodocola. Next base: position 29,436 of record CANQHF010000009.1, read on the forward strand.
AACTCTTGCAGAATCTTTTATTTCACCATGCAAATCAAGGGTTGGTAAATTATTTATAAATACATCATCTAAGGAAGTTTTCATTTTATCCCGTTTTGAATCTTATATGCTTTTACGGTGTTTTTTAAAAGACAAGCAACCGTCATAGGTCCAACACCACCTGGTACTGGTGTTATTAATGATGCTTTTTTTGACACTTCATTAAATGATACATCACCACATAAAGAGTCATTTTCTTTATTTATTCCAACGTCTATTACAACAACGCCTTCTTTTACCATATCTTTGGTTATTAAGTTAGGGTGCCCTGTTGCAACGATTAAAACGTCTGCTTTTTTAGTGTATTCTTTTATGTTTTTACTTTTAGAGTGACATACACTTACCGTTGCGTCTTTTTGTAATAGTAGCTGTATTAGTGGCTTTCCAACTAGGTTACTTCTTCCTACTATACAAACATCTTTTCCTTCAAGATCAACTTTATATAATCTTAATAGCTCCATAACTCCTAACGGAGTGCATGATACAAGGCAATCATTTTCTAACGCTAAATTACCAACGTTTGAAAAGGTAAGCCCATCAACGTCTTTTAACGGGTTAATTTCGTTTATTATTTTACCTTCGTCAAAGCCTATTGGAAGTGGCAGTTGAACTAAAATACCATTTATACTAATATCGTTATTTAGTCTTTTTATTTCTTTTATTACAAAGTCTTCTGATATGGTATCTGGCAATTTTATGTGTGTAAATGAAATACCAACTGATTCACAAGCTCTTTTTTTGTTTTTAATGTATATATTACTTGCTTTGTTATCCCCAACTTGGATAACGGCAAGATGCGGAGTCAAATCCTTTTTTTCTATTTCTATTTTTAGTTTGTTTTTTAACTCTAAACTTGCGGATATACCATCTATTATGTTACTCATAAGTCACCTCCTCATATATTGGATGATCTAAACATAACTTTTTAACTCTTAATTTTAAATCTTCTAAAACTTCTTTATTATCATAATTTTTTAAGCACGTGCTAATTATTTTAGCAACGGATGCAAAGTCTTTTTCATCAAATCCCCTGGTTGTCATAGCGGCAGTGCCAAGTCTTATTCCGCTTGTTATAAACGGGGTTGTAGGATCATACGGAATCATGTTTTTATTACAGGTTATGCCAATTTTATCCAATATTTCTTCTGCTTCTTTACCAGTTAAGTTAACTGATTTTTTAACATCTACTAAAATTAAGTGATTATCAGTACCATTGGTAATTATTTTAAAACCCTCTAATTTTAAAGCATCACATAATACCTTTGCGTTATTAATAACTTTTTTTTGATATTTTATAAACTCTGGTGTCATAGCTTCATTAAAGCATACCGCTTTAGCCGCGATAACGTGCATTAAAGGTCCACCTTGAATTCCTGGAAAAACGGCTTTGTTTACCTTTTTTATTATTTCTTCGTTATTGGTAAGGATTATTCCGCCTCTTGGTCCCCTTAATGTTTTATGGGTCGTTGATGTTACAACGTCAGCGTATTTACATGGATTTTGGTGAAGACCCGCTGCAACTAATCCAGCAATGTGAGCCATGTCAACCATAAGGTATGCCCCGCAAGACTTTGCTATATCACGAAAGTATGCAAAATCTATTTTTCTTGAGTAAGCAGAAGCTCCTGCCAAAATAAGTTTTGGTCTTTCCTTTAACGCTAGTTTTTTAACTTCTTCATAATTTATTTGATTGGTTTGTCTATCAACTGAATAATGAATAAAATTATAATCTTGACCCGAAAAACTAAGGTTATGTCCATGGGTTAAGTGTCCGCCTTCATCCAAGCTCATTGAAAGAATTTTATCACCCTTATTAAGAAGTGCTCGGTACACCGCCATATTAGCTGATGAACCGGAATGCGGCTGAACGTTTGCGTACTTAACACCAAATAATTTAGTTACTGAATTAATCGCAGCTTGTTCTATTTCATCAACTAACGCGCATCCACCATAATATCTTTTTTTAGGATATCCTTCGGCATATTTATTTGTTAGTATGCTACCTTGAGCTTTTAAAACATCATTACTTACAAAGTTTTCAGATGCGATTAACTCAATCGTGTTTTGTTGCCTTTTCTTTTCCTTTTCAATAATTTTAAATATTTCATTAATCATTTAAAGTCATCTCCCCTATACTTCTATAAATTTTTTTAAGTTTATAGAGTATATGTATTTTTTTACCCTTTTAGCATTAAATTTTTGTTTGATTGCCATCTCATATAAATCTAATTGTTTTTTATATAAGTCTTTTAAATCACTTAAGTTATCTACGTTATCTGTTTTATAATCAACGATGGTGTATAAATCATCTTTAACGAATAATAAATCAATTACCCCACTAATTAATATCTTACCACTTTTTAAGGATTTATCATAGTAACTAGATGGAATTTCAAAATTTATAGGATATTCTTTATATACTTTATCACTTTGTAATACGTCATAGTAAATGCTTGATGTAAGATATAATAATATGTCATCTAATTTTATTAGAAAAATGGCATCCTTATTTATTCTTTCATTATCAATCATATTTTTAATAGCGTTTTTTAAAGTATTAAAATCATATTTTTGAACTGGTAATTCTTCTAATATTTTATGATATAAAAGTCCAATACTAGTACTTTTAACACCATCATTTAATAAACTTGGTCTTTTAATGTATTTATTAGATTCTTTTATATTACTTACTGATAAATAACTAGGTACGTTTATCATTTCGCTTTGATACTTAAAATCCTTTACCTTTTTATACCAATCATAATCAAAGTTTTCTTTTGTTTTGTCTTGTTTATCTAATAATATTGATTCATCTATTTCGCTTTCATTAACATAATTAAAAGTAACTTCTGCATCAGTTTTGAAAGTTTTAGGTATAACCATACTTAAATTTCTTAATTTATTTAAAGAAGGATGTCTTAATAAGCACGCTAAAATGATATCTAAATAATTCTTAACGTTTTTTAAATATAATTTAGAAATACATCTTTGTTTACCAATTTTAGATGATATTTTAGTTACTAAATTTTCTAAATTATTTACGTAACCAGTTATGAAAATCTTTTCTTTAGCTCTTGTTAAAGCTACATAAAGAATTCTTAATTCTTCTGATAACATTTTATTTTTTTCTAAGGTTTTATACACCATCATTGCTACTGATTCATATTTAAGTTTATAATCATCATCTTTTATGTTACAAACAAATCCTAAGTCTTCATTTATCGTAATGTTACTTCTTAAATCTTTAAAATTAAAATTTTTAGCAGCTTCTGATAAAAACACAACTGGATATTCAAGTCCCTTTGATTTATGAATCGTTGTTATTAAAACGTTATCTTCATCAGATAATGGGTTAACTCCTTGTAGCGTCCCTTTATTTAAAATAACATCTTGTAAATAAATTATAAACTCGTGTAAACTTTTTTTATCTTTTTTCTCAAAACTACTTGCGTGGTTAATTAATTGCATTAGATTTTTATATCTATTATCATATGATGGCAAAGAAGTTAAAATTGACGTAACATTATATTCTTTATATATTTTACTTAAGGTATCACTTAAATAATGATTTATGCTATAGTTTCTTAACTCATTTATATCATTAACAAAAGATAATACTTTTTCATCTTTAACATCAAGTAAACTTTCATATAAACTTACGTTTTTATCAACCTTATATTCTAATATTTCATTTAAACTTATATCTATTAAAGATGAATTTAAAACGCTCATTAATGCAACATCATCATAAGGATTATCTATTACCTTAAGAAAGTTTATCATTAATTTAATTTCATAATTATCAAAGTACTCATTTTGTTGTTCTACGTATACGTTTACTTTCATCTTATTTAGAGCTTTATAAAAAATGTTACTATTTGTTAATGATCTTAATAAAATTACTATATCACTTGGTTTTATTTTTCTATAATCATTAGTATTTTTATCAATTACTTGATAATTACTATTTAATAAATCAGATATTTTTTTTGCTACCAATATAGCTTCTTTTTCCGTTTTGGTTAAATCATCGTCTGGTTTTTCTTCTTTTTTATCATCTATTAAAGTTACGTCGCAAGATAAATCTTTTCCGGTTTTAAAAGATGCTCCCAAATATAATTTTTCATTATCATCATAGCTTACTTCTCCAAAGCTTTCGCTCATCGTGTTTTCAAAAATAAAGTTGCAAAAATCAATTACTTGTTTTCTACTCCTAAAGTTTTTAGATAAAGTAATTAGCCTTGGAAAAGAAGTAGTACTTGCATCTTGTTTATCTTTATTAAATATTTCAGGGCAAGCGCTTCTAAAACGATAAATACTTTGTTTTACATCTCCTACGATAAAAAGATTTGTACCATCAAGTGAAATAGCGTTAAAAATAAGGTTTTGCATTTCGTTAGTATCTTGATATTCATCTATTAATATTTGTTTGTATTTTTTTGATATCGATGTGGCAAGATCAGTTTTTTTACCATCTTTAACTAATAATTCGATTACAAAATGAGCGACATCACTAAATGAAAAAGCGTTTTTTTGTCTTTTTTCTTCTAATAATAATTTTCGGTATCTTTTTACCACGTTAAATAATGGAATTAAAACTTCTTTTATTTTTTCTTGCTCTTTTATAAATACATCATCAGTAATAAACATAAGTTCATGATAGTTTTTATTTATGTCCTTTTTTAATTCGTCTCTTATTACTTTGTATTTAATCATTCGATCATCGTCTTTATATCCTTTTGGGGTTCTTAAAGTATCAAAGCTCATTAATCTTAATAGTTTAGATAACTCATCAAAGTTACTTACCGTCAAAAAATTATTAATGTAATTTCTTTCTTTTTTAGCTAATAACAAAACGTTATCAAAAGTTTCATCACCATCTAAATCATTTATTATCTCTTCATATAATTTATCATAACCAGACATGTTTTGTCTTACTTGTTTTAATAACATATCTTTATAAAATATATTATCTTTATTATAATTACTAATGATTTTTTCTATTTGTAAAAAAGGATAAGGCGTAGTATCTAAAAAAGAATCTATTTTTAATATGATATCACTTATTAAATTAGTATTTAAAGAAGAAAACATATCTAACATTTTTTCATAGTTTTCTTCCTTTAAAAAGGAATCTTCCATTACTTTTTTTAACGTTTTATCTTTTAATATAACTTCTTGTTCATTAGATAAAATATCAAAGTTTTTATCAATGTTAAGTTTTTCAAAATTATTTTCAACGATTTCTTTATAAAAAGCATCCATGGTGGTTATTTTAGCAACATCTACTAAAGATAATTGTTTTTTTATGTAATCATTATTTTTGTTTTCTTTATATAAAGAACTTAACTTATCTTTTATCCTTTTTTTCATTTCTTCTTTACTAGCGTTAGTAAATGTTACGATTAAAAGTTCGTCAATACTTACTTTTTTTAAAAGAAGGTTAATTACCCTTTGCGTTAAAACCGCTGTTTTTCCACTTCCAGCAGCAGCACTTACGATTACTTTTCCCCCTTCGGTATTTATTGCAAGCGTTTGATCAACGGTCCATTTAGGCATTATTATCACCTTCTAACATCTTTAATACTTCTTCGTTTTTATAATCAAGTGGTTTTCTTTTTTTATCTATTTTCATATCAAATTTACATATTGAACTAAAAGGACAATACAAGCAAGGATCAATTCTACCACCAATTGGACTTGCTTTTGCAATACCATTATTAATGTCTTTAGAAATATTTATTATGGTGTTATTAATGTTATTAAATATAGCATCTAAACTACTTAAATCAAATAAACATTCTTCATCTAATTTATCTCTTTTTTTAACCGCTAAATAGGTTCCTATGTCATCTTTACCAAAAAGATTAATTACCCTTTCATCTTTGTTTATAATACCATTTTCCTTTAGCTTTTCTTTTAAGGTTTCTTCTTTTTGTTCTATTTTTAAATCTCTTGATGAAATAGAGTCCTTAATAAGGGCTGGATAATATAATAAACCTGACGGAATAAGGTTTTTATTAGTTAAATCACCACTTTTCTTAACCGCTAAAAGATAAAGTAACATTTGCATATTAAGACCCATTAAAACATCATCTAACCTAAACTTTTTATCACCAGTTTTATAATCAATTACTACGTAATAATAATTATCATTATCCTCATAAACATCTATTCTATCTACTATTCCACTTACCTTTGCCATAACATCATCAGTTTTAACAATAACTGGCTTAATGATGTTATTATCATCTATTTTAAACTCAAAATACCTAGGTTTAAACGATGATATTTTCTTTTCTGATATAATGTTTTGAACAATTAAAGATACGTTCTTTTTTAGCTTTTTAATTAAGTAATTTACCGTGTTAGATAAGTTTATATTATTTTCTTTTAAATATTGATTAGTATATTTTAAAACGTATTCATCAAGGTTATTAATAGTTATTAAACTAAGATCATTTTTTATTATTTTCTCTAACACATAATGAATAAAAATCCCTATTTGTCTTTTATCAAAAATATATTTTTCTTTAACCTTTAGTTTTAAAATGTTATTACAAAGATAATAAAAAGGACATTTAGCATAATTTTCAATGGCACTTGGGCTAAGATTAATTACCTTTTTAGGTTTTAGTTTTACCTTATAATCTATATCATGCAAATTAAAATCATTTATTTTATCTAAATCAATATCCTTTATCATATTTATTTTATTATCTGATAATAATTTAGAATAACTATTTAAAATTAGGCTTTTATCATATAACTTATCATTTTCTATTTCTTTTAAATTTATCCAAGAAAGATAAGAAGATGGCGTTTTAATACTTAAATCTAAATCTAATTTATGGCTAGTTATAATAACATTTTTACCCTTTAAAAGACGTTTTACCTTGTTTTTTTCCTTTTCATAATGTTCGTCAATTAAACTAATTAAATCATCTTTTTTAATATCATAATTATTTAATAAACCGTCTAAACTAAAGTTAATTGGTACGTTTTTATCTTCAAATGATGTTATATATACATACTTTTTATCTAAAGCATTTGCTTCATTTAAATTACAGATGGTAATTTCATCTTGCATATTACTTTTACTAGTTACGGTATAATTAATGTTTTCTAATGCTAACACAACATCACTTAACTTTGCATCATCACTTAAATTATCATTTATAATATCAAAAGCTTCAGTAAGTTTTAAAGCCCCTTCATAATCTTTTTCATACAAAACATCAATTATTTTCTCTTCACTTAAATAAGTATATAAATATCTTAATATTTCCGTTTTACGCGCATCTTTAATAATGTTTTCAATTAAATATTTAATTGGCAAAATAACGCTTGTTTTAGCATCATTTAAAGTCTTTAAGAAAGATTCATCATCCAAGGTAAAATCACTTTTATTTCCGCTCGGATTAAGCGTAAATGGTAAATAAAAATTTTCATCTTGTAAGTTATAGCTGTAAACATAATTATCAAGCTTATCAATCATCTTATTTGATACATCAAATAAATCTAATTTTAACATTTCAAGAAAAGTCTTACAGCTAAAATCACCTTTTAATATTTTAACAAAAACATTAATAAAACGACTAGTTAAAATACCACTTACCAAGTTTTTAGAATAAGAATGATTTAAAAACAAATTAAAATATGGTTCATATTTATTTATGTTATTACCCGTGATTAAAAAATCTTTATATTTTTCATTTTCCATTATTCTTTTGCAAACATCATTACTTATAAAAGCAACCTCATCACTTACGTCATTAAGATTTTTATAATAAGCATTATAATTATCATTAAATGATGAAAAATTAATGCTATCATCTATCTTTTTTAGCCTACTTTCTAATAAATTATTATAAATGCAATCAAAAATAAGCAAATTCCCATTATCACTTATTTTTTTAATTAAACGAAGCATATCATAATCTATTTCATCTAAAAGGGCAAAGGCATAATTACCATTAAAAGTGCCGCTATCAGCCACCTTTTTTAAAAGAAGCCTTTCATTTATTAAACCATGATTTTTTAATTCTTTTTCATATTCTGAATATATTAATTGTAAATCATTTTGTTTATCATTATTAGATAAAGTAACTTTATAAAACAAATCATAAGTTTTAATTAACTCTTTGATAAAATCACCAGATATAAAATCTTTATATATACTTAATTTATTACTTACCTTTTTAACGGCTTCGTACATTATAATAAAATTTTCATTATCATCTAATATTTTTTCATAACCAGTATAAATACTAGATAAAAAATTCTTAATATTTAAAACGTTAACATTTTTATTTATGAATTTTGATTTATAATATAACTCCATATAAGAAGGTACTATTATGGTGTAATCATTTAAATCATCCATTTTTTCTAATGGTAATACTTTAATCATAACACGCCTTCTTTCATAATATTATTATAACAAAATAATAAAAGAAAAAGAACGGTTAATCCGCCCTTTTATACATTTTATTTTCAAGTTTTTTTCTTAACTTCATTTTATTCTTATCACCTAAAATATACACTTTATTAAAAATATCAGAATACATATTAAAAGCATCTTTTTTAGCTAACTCAACATCTTTATCATAATAACTTCTTCCAGGATCATTTTCAATTACTTCAAAAGAAGAAAAACTTTTTAATACATCTTCTTTACTTATTTTATCATACTCTAATGAATTAAAAATAGCATTTATTAAAACTTTATAATAAACTTCTTCTTTAGTTACGATTTTATCTGTTTTACTTACGTTTTCATTAAATATTTTATAATTATCTTTAACATCACTTAACAATTTAGAAACTATTTTTTTCTCTTCAATTTTAGTTTGTTTTTTATGAAACGCAATTGATTTTTCCTTGGTCTTTTTAATGTAATTAATTAACTTTAAAAAATCACTTTCACTTAATTTAAAAGCCATTTTAACAAAATTCATATAAACTTTTTTAAACTCTTCTAAACTAATTATTTCATTAATTAAAGACTCACCATTCTCATCAAAAGTATCATTCATCGTTTTATTAAATAGCTCATCATACTTTGAACTAATCATATTTTGTAATGAACGATCTTGATCTATAAAAAGAGATTTTAAAGGTAAATAATTAGATTCATAAGCTTGTTCAACATCAAAAAGCGCACAAAAAACAGCATTCATTTTAGCTTCTTCAACATCATACTTTCTTATTTTATTTTGACCTGGCTTTCTACCATCATAAAATTCCTGATGCGCTAAATTATATTGCCTTTCATACCTTTTAATCTCATTCATTATGTTTTTATAAGTCATATATATCATCCTCTATCATATAAATTTTGCTTGAGTTACTATTATAACACAATTTCTTAAAATGTTAACATAAAATTATTAACTTAAGCATAAAAATAAGACAAAAAACATTGTCTTATTTTGCTTTCTTTTTAATATCTTTATTTCTTTTACTAAACATAAATAAAATTATTACCAAACATACTGAAACAAAAGATACCATCATTACCATAAGATTATTATTTTTCTGTTTATATATACCCTTATTCATGCTTATGCAATCTTTAACATCACTATTTGTTTTAACTTTTAAAACAACATCACAATATTCATCTTCATCTTCGTATGCTTTAATTGCTTTGGTTAACTCATCTTTTACCTTATCATTAAATCCAACAAAACTATTAGATCCAATTACAATAAAAGGAGTTTTATTATTTCTTATATTTAAGGCATCACGCACCTTTGAACTTAACTTTTTATTACTTTTAATATTAAAACTATTTACATTAACTCTATTATCATCTTTTTTATAATTTGCTAACCAATTTTTAAGTTTTGTGCAATCCTTACAATCATCTTCATAAAAAACGTTAACATTAATTGAATAATCAACCGACGAATTAGTTGCAAGTGCTTTTGTTATAATTGGCAAACATAAAAACATTATAAAAAACATCAAAATTTTCTTTTTCATATAATACCTCTTTTAACTTATTAAAGGTGTGATTAATCACACCTTTAATTTATTTAGAATATACAGTTGCTCCTGTAT